>NZ_LMCF01000011.1 GCF_001623075.1 Pseudovibrio sp. Ad37 | reverse complement strand
ACAACCCGTTCACGTAATTCTATCGGATATGGCTTGCCCATGTGCCCTCCAAAAACAAGGATGGCAACATTGAATCACAAAAAGTTAAAATGAGAAACCTGAATCAGATCTGGCGCAGCACGCTCTAAACAATCCCTAAAATTCTACCCGCATACATTGCTGATTCTAGCGATCGGCATTTGCCTCCAAAATGAGAATGGTGACTAGTTCATTCTGGGAGGAAACTATGGCCACGATCGCTATAAGCATGGCTTTGGCTCTGTGCTTTACGTCCATTGCCCTTTTGTTTCTTGCCGTGAAAAACAGGTGGTCTGCCCGCTCTAGGGTTCTCAGGCGTAAAGCACCGATCAAAGGCGAGTTTTCGCTTCATCCGCTTAATCTCATCAATGAGGAAGAAGAGAAGATCGAGAAAAAGCGCCTTAAGCGGCGGGACGATCTTTAGGGTGCTTGCGTCGGGGCTGTTTAAACAGCGGAATAAACGGTCTGCGCCACGCATCCGGGAACGCAGGCCGCAAAGCATAATTATGCTGTACTTAGGACGGGCGTAGCTCTGACCAAGACTTGCCGAGATTCTGACCCTTTGCCAGATGGCCCCACTTGGTTTCCAGCATTCGGTCATCAAGGTGGTAGACCGAGCGGAGCAGGTCGGTTGTCACAACATCCTGCGGCGTACCGTGCGCAACCAGATTGCCGTGGTTCAGCACGAATATCTTGTCGGCATAGACGCAAGCCAGATCAATATCATGAAGGACTGCGATAACACCGCCACCTTCATTGGCGTACTTACGTCCTGTCTCCAGTACGTCGATCTGGTGCTTTAGATCCAAACTCGCGGTCGGTTCATCCAGAAACAGATAGTTGGCACGGCCATTTTGTCTTGGTTCCCAAACCTGACAGAGCACACGAGCCAAATGAACACGCTGTTTTTCGCCGCCAGACAGCTCCTGATAGTACCTGTTCAGGTAGGACGTGAGACCGACTCGATCCAGAGCTTCCAGAACGCGCGGGCGTAGTTGCTTTGCGCTAAGGCCGTGTCTGCCGGAGACCAGACCCAGCATAACAACTTCCTCGACTGAGAATGGAAAGGATAGCTGTGAGCTTTGAGGCAACACCGCGCGGCGGCCTGCAAGCTCAACTGCCGAGACTGACCAGATAGACGTGCCATCCAGCATTACGTCGCCTTCAGATGGTGACAGATCGCCCGTCAGGCATTTGAGAAGCGTCGACTTGCCTGCACCGTTGGGACCGATGATTACCGTCAACTCTCCCGGACAACTGCGGAAGTAGACGTCTCGGAGCAGTTTTTTTGTGCCAATGCTTACCGTGATGTTTATTGCCTCAAGCATCTGAGATCCTCACAATTGGACTTGGTTTTTGCGGCCAAGCAGGATGGAAAGGAACACAGGCGCACCAATGATTGCTGTGATGATGCCGATTGGCAGTTCGGCGGGCGCGACCACCGTTCTGGCGACAACATCCGCGGCAACCAATAAGGATGCACCGAGCAATGCGCAGGAGGGAAGGAGGAAGCGGTGGTCTGGTCCAATCACCAGTCTCAAGACGTGGGGCACGACAATCCCAACAAAACCAATTGCACCTGCCGCCGCAACTGAAGCTCCGGCTGCACCTGCAACCAGAACAATGATCAAACGCTTGAGATGCTGTGTGTTGAACCCAAGATGAAAGGCTTCAGCCTCACCCAACAAAAATGCATTCAGGCCCTTTGCGATGAATGGGAGAGAGACGAGCACAGCCAGAGCAAAGGGAAGCGTGGACCAGACTCTTGGCCATGTTGAACTTCCCAGTCCGCCCATGCCCCAGAATGTCAGGTCTCTGAGTTCTGCATCTGTGCTGCCAAAAACGAGAAACCCGGTTATGGCACCAGACAATGCACCAAGTGCAATACCTGCCAGGAGCATGGTCGCGATGGAGGTTTGACCTCGACGAGTTGCGACTTTGTAGAGCAGGGTGGTTGTTGCGGCACCACCGACAAAGGCTCCCCATGGGAGAAGGTAGACCGAATAGTCATCTAAAATCCATGCAGGCAAGCTGGAGGACAGAGTGATCACGCAGACTGCTGCGAGGGCTGCACCAGATGAAACCCCCACTAAACCCGGATCGGCGAGAGGGTTTCGGAACAGACCCTGCATCATTGCACCGGAGGCAGCAAGAGAGGCGCCAACCAAACATCCGAGTACCGTTCTTGGCATCCGAATGTCCATCAGGACGACTTTGTCTCGGAGAGTGAGCGCTGTTTCATCACCAAAGAGCCAGTAATTAACTGCGCCGAATATGTGTGAGACTGATACCTCAGTTGGCCCAACAGCCAGAGATACGAAGCAGATAATCAGGAGCAACGCCGTTAGTGCCTTAACAGCGTACTGCTGGCAGAATTCTCGGCTTGTTCTTGCATGGGTTACGGGTGATTTGAACGCTTCGGACAGTGTCATCTCACTCATTGCCACCTCACCTCACGACTTTGCGTCAGATTTAGCTGCGATTTTCACAAAACGATCACTCAGATCGCGAAGGGCTTGCGCTGTGCGAGGGCCAAAGCCAAGGAGGTAGACGCCGTCCATGACGATGAGATTGCCGTTTAAACCTGCTGGGGTGAGGTTGAAGCCTGGCTCTTTGAGAATTGCTGACTGACCGCTTGAGCCTGGACGAGACATCATCATCACAACATCAGGAGCTGCTGCAATCAACGCTTCTTTGGAGACTGGTTTGTAGCCGCGCAGGTTTGCAAACACGTTGGTTGCGCCAGCCAATCCGATCACGGCATGAGCACCTGTTTCGCGGCCTGCGACCAGCGGCTTTCCACCGCCCTCAGAGATGACAAAGACAACTTTGAGCGGTTTGGCTTGCTGATGTGCGTAGACAATAGCCTCATCAAGATCTGCTTTGACTTTCGTTTTCAGTGCTTTCGTTTCGTCTGGAAGCTGTAATGCGTTTCCGACAATATCAATTTTCTCAAGAATGCCTTCCGGGGAATAAACCTCTTTCACTTCCGTCAGCTTGATAGAAGCAGCTTTGAGGACATCCACCGCTGTTGGTGGGCCAGAACCTTCCATCATGAGGATATGATCTGGGTTGGTTGCGAGCACGCCTTCTGCGCTGAGAGCTCTCATGTAGCCCACGTTGGGAAGCTTTATTGCCTCCTCCGGATAGAGACTTGTGGTGTCGACAGCCGCCAGCCGATCCTGAGCTTCCAGTGCGTAGACAATTTCTGTCAGAGATGAGCCAATCGAGATAATGCGCTGATCATTTTGTGTGCCCTCAGCCTGAACCTGACCGATGAACATTCCAAAGAACAAGCTCAGGAGCGCTGCGGCCACATAAGGAAGCATGAGAGAAAGTGAATCGAGGGCTCTGGTTAGAACACGCATGGTAGCACCCATTTGAGAGGAGGTATTTCATTCCTTCGGGCATGAGTGGCTTCTGGCTTCCCAAATTCGCCCAGTTTGTAAAACGCTATCTTTCAAAATAACATGAGTAAAATACTCATATTTACATATCGGGTCAATCTCTAAATTGCGCTAGGGAGGAAGACAGGCAAATATAAGAAATAATACTTGACTAATAAATTCATATTTTTCTACATACGCTGATCGAGAGCCTTTTAAAGGCGCATCGTTAAGACCATTTTGCCAGCCAAGCGGTTTAAATCGCTAGCCAGCCTCCGCATACCCCTCCCATTCCTATTGTGGTATGTGTTTTGAGAGTGGCTCTGAAGACCTGAAACTTTGCTGAGCTTTTGACTGGAAAGGCTCATGTACTAATTGGCTAAGGAGTTCCGGCGTGTACATCGCAATGAACCGTTTCCGCGTGGTGCGGGGCAAAGAAGAAGAGTTTGAAACCGTTTGGAAAAATCGTGAGCGTCACCTGAGCTCCGTTCCCGGCTACATCGAATTTCGTATGCTCAAAGGCGAGACAGCTGAAGACCATACCCTTTATGCATCCCATACCACCTGGGATACCTATGAGAATTTTGTCGGCTGGACGAAGTCTGAAGCGTTTGCCTCTGCTCATAAAGGCGCTGGCACCCGCATGAACTTCTATCTGGGCGGCCCACACTTTGAAGGCTTTGAAGTCATCCTGACCGAGACCCGCCAAGTCGCTTAAAGCCTTCCTGACTGGAAGCTGCAACTTGCTGTAGCTTCCTTTCTCCCCCTTCCAAAGTATCAATTGTGCCGTTATATTTTGTATGCAAAATTTATGGAGTGTCTGTGATGCGCTTAGATAATTGCATTTTTTATCTGCTTTCCCGCAGCGCCAGAAGTGGTGCGCGGTTTTATAAGAAGCAACTGGAAGAGCTGGGCCTCACACCAGTCCAATCCATTGTGTTGCAAGCCCTTGCTGTTCAGGACGGATGCACAACGTCTCAATTAGGCAAGGCTGCCGAACTGGACAACGCAACACTTACCGGTGTGCTGGACCGGCTTTGCCCCGCTGGGTATCTGGAGCGCAAAGCAAGCCCGGAAGACCGGCGGACCCAGCATATTTTCCTCACCAAGCAAGGTCAGGAAGTTTCCGAAATTCTTGACAGTTTAACCGAAGATGCAAACGCCAGATTTCTTGCGGAGCTGAGTGATCGTGAGAAGGACGATCTCAAGGCGCTTCTCACCCGGCTTTAGGCTGGGCACCCAAATTCATTAGAGCATTGTTTTCATCGCGTAATCTGATTGAACACCTGCAGTCACTTGCAGGATTACGCCTTTATCTCAAAGATTTTCAATAGGACGGATTGAAAAGATGGACGTAAAAGTGATGTCAGGACTGGAGTTCCTGAAAGCCATGCAGAAAGCTGGCAATCGCCCGCCAATGGCGGAAACCATGAATGTAGACCTTGATTGCATTGAGGATGGTCTGGTTCGTTTTAAATGCATGCCAACGAATGATCATCTCAATCCGGGTGGTACAGTGCATGGCGGCTATGCTGCGACGGCGTTGGATTCTGTCCTTTCTCTTGCGGTTCAGACCAAGCTCAAAGACGCCTTCAATTTCCGCGGCACCTCAGAACTCAACGTCAAGTACATACGTCCCATTAAGGTAGGGCAGGTTCTATACGCTGAAGGCCGCGTGGTCAGCATGACACGTCAGACCGGGATCTCTGCCGGAGAAATCGTCGACGAAGAAGGCAAAATTTACGCCTATGCTTCTGGAACTGTGATGATCAAACCAGAATCTTGATCGCATAGTTTTGGACAGGAGCACATAATCGCCTCTATGTGCTCCTTCTTTTGTGGACAAATGAGCTGGCTAAATTAATTTATTTTTGTCTGCTATATATCCTGTTCCGTTGGTTGAAACTCTTCAAAACTGCCAATTAATTAGAATTTATAGCCTTGAAATTGTGTCTTTTTATTCGATTAAATAATACTTACAATGAAGGGCGCAACAATACGCCCTACCCCAAAGGAACTATATTTTACAATTGCACGTAACATAGTTTACACGCTATACGTGCTTATGGTGTTCCTGTGATGAGAAATCCGAAGCTATTTAGTGTAATGTGCTCTCGGATTCGTCTCTATCCAAAAAAAAGCGCTTTCTGTCATGCTGCACTCGATCTCGGACCGCTCCCTCGTTTCTCGCTTTGGAATTTCTCCCTGGTCATCCACCAGTAATCGTAAAAGTGACGCTGTCTATCTTTACCTGGAAGAACAGATCATCGTTGGTGCTCTTAAACCTGGTGAAGCAATTGCCGAACAGACGGTAGCTGATGCGTGTGATTGCGCGCAAGGAACTGTACGTGAGGCCTTGCTTAAACTTCAGCAATCCGGCTTGGTGGTACGGCACGACTACAAAGGCACTCGCGTTGCGGGTATCAGCCGCGCTGAAGCTGTCGAGATTGTCAAAATCCGCATGCAGCTGGAAGAGCAAGCCGGACGAATGATTGCCTCTAACATTTCAAGTGAGACGCGTGACCGGCTCTTTGAAATTCTGGATGCTATGTGTCAGGCAGCCGATGACAACGAGGTGTTTCTTTGCAGCGCTTATGACCGCCTCTTCCATGCAACTCTATTCCGTCAGGCAAACTTGCGCGGACTAGAGCCTATTCTGGAACGGTGCGCACTCCATATGCATCGTGTGACACTGTCACACCGGGATATTCCACTCAATGGTGAAGACATCCATGAAAAGCATATTGCGATCATCGAAACGCATTGCAATGGCACGCCTGAAGAAGCTGCCAACGCTGCGCGTGGGCATGTGAGCTTCCTGTTCGATCGCTGGATGTCAGAGCACACTTTCCTCAGTCTTTCCATTTAGACCGTCGCCAGTTTTCTGCTGGAGCAGCGCATGAAAAAGCCGGAGTGCAGAAGCATCCGGCTTTTGTTGTTTCTTACGCTTGTGCGTTGCTTAGACGTCGAGGTTCGCAACGGATAGTGCGTTAGTTTGAATGAAGTCACGTCGTGGCTCAACTTCATCGCCCATCAGCTTGGTAAAGATGTCATCTGCGGCATCCGCTTCTTTGATCTTCACCTGCAGCAGAGAGCGTACATTCGGGTCCAGCGTGGTTTCCCAAAGCTGTTCTGGGTTCATCTCGCCCAGACCCTTATAGCGCTGCATGGAGATGCCACGGCGCCCTTGCGCATAAACAGCCTCCAGAAGGGCTTGTGGGCCGCGAATTTCGACAGACTTGTCTTTGCGCACCAAGGATGCGGCCTTGTGATAGACCTCATCCAGATGCTTGAAGTAGCTGTCGAGGCGACGCGCATCTGCAGAACCGAGTAGGGCAGCATCGATTGTAGTGACTTCTTTCACGCCGCGAACAACACGGTTGAAGATGAGATCACCCTCTTCAGTTGCTTCACCTTCCCAACCACGCTCAAACTCATCAGCCAGAATGTCCAGGCGACGCGCAATGTAAGCTGCAGCTTCCTGCGCTTTTTCGTGGTTGTGCAGGTTGTCGGAGTTCAGCGCACCGGCAATTGCAGCCTGCTCGACAACAGCTTTGTTGTAGCGGGAATGCAGACCGTTGAGAACGTCGGAGATTTCACGAGCCTCATTAACGACGCTGCGCAGGTCTTCCCCCATGCGCACTTCGCCGCTTGCAAGGCTAAGAGACGTCTCATCCAGACCGCTGCCGATCAAGTATTCCTCAAAAGCCGCTTCATCTTTCAGGTACTGCTCGGACTTGCCGCGCGTAACCTTATAAAGCGGAGGCTGAGCGATGTAGACGTAGCCGTTCTCAATCAGATCAGGCATCTGACGGAAGAGGAAGGTCAACAGCAGCGTACGAATGTGCGCACCGTCGACGTCCGCATCGGTCATGATGATGATCTTATGGTAGCGGAGCTTTTCGAGGTTGAATTCCTCGTTGCCGATACCTGTTCCCAATGCAGTGATCAGCGTGCCGATTTCCTGCGAGGAGATCATTTTATCAAAACGTGCGCGTTCGACGTTCAGGATCTTACCCTTCAGCGGCAGCACAGCCTGATTTGATCTGTCACGGCCCTGTTTGGCAGAGCCACCCGCGGAATCACCCTCCACTATGAAGAGTTCAGCTTTAGAAGCATCGCGCTCCTGACAATCGGCCAGCTTACCGGGTAGGGACGCGATATCCAGCGCGCCTTTGCGGCGTGTGAGCTCGCGAGCTTTACGAGCAGCTTCGCGAGCGCTCGCCGCTTCCACCACTTTGGAAACAATGGACTTTGCCGGAGCCGGGTTTTCTTCCAGCCATGTAGACAGCGCTTCACCAACGAGGTTCTCAACCACCGGACGGACTTCTGAAGAAACCAGCTTGTCTTTGGTCTGGGAGGAGAACTTTGGATCAGGCACTTTTACAGAAAGCACGCAGGACAGACCTTCGCGGCAATCTTCACCAGTTGGGTTTACTTTCTCACGCTTTAGGATCCCTGACGAATCTGCGTAGCCAGTCAACTGACGTGTCAGAGCGGCGCGGAAACCAGCAAGGTGCGTACCACCATCACGTTGTGGGATGTTGTTTGTGAAGCAAAGAACGTTTTCGTGGTAACTGGAGTTCCACCACATGGCCACTTCTACAGTGATGCCGTCTTTTTCGGCAATCATTGTAACAGGCTCTTCGATGAGCGGATGCTTGGCACGGTCCAGATAACGAACGAATGCTTCCAGACCACCTTCGTAGTAGAGCTCTTCAACGCGAGGCTCGACACCACGATTGTCTGTCAGAATGATGCGGGCACCGGAGTTGAGGAAGGCCAGCTCGCGCAGGCGGTGCTCAAGGGTGTCGTAATCAAACTCAATTTTGGTGAAGGTTTGAGGAGATGGAGTGAAGGTCACCTCCGTACCGGATTTACCCGGAGCGTCGCCGACAACTTTCAAAGGAGCTTCAGCTTCACCGTGATGGAAGCGAAGGAAGTGCTCTTTGTCATTGCGGAATACACGCAGCTCCAATGTGGTGGACAGTGCGTTCACCACAGAAACACCCACACCGTGCAGACCGCCGGATACCTTGTAGGAGTTGCTGTCAAACTTACCACCAGCATGGAGCTGGGTCATAATAACTTCAGCCGCAGAAATTCCCTCTTCCGAGTGAATGTCTACCGGAATACCGCGTCCGTTATCGGTCACCGAGACAGAACCATCAGCGTTCAACGTAACGGTCACATAATCGGCATGACCGGCCAGCGCTTCATCGATGGAGTTGTCGACAACCTCATAGACCATATGGTGCAGGCCCGAGCCATCATCGGTATCACCGATATACATGCCGGGGCGTTTACGTACAGCATCCAGGCCTTTCAGCACTTTGATGGAATCTGCACCGTATTCACCTGCGCCATTTTCCTGCTCAGGTCCGCCATTTTCAGGGGTCGACGTTTCGCTCATTCGAATCACTTCACACAACGGTTTTCATTAGGGTTCATGTTATAATTGGTTGGGCAAATGGTTCAAGCAATCTGGGAGTTTAAGCGCTCGTAAACCAAGGGAAATATTGCATAAACACTATTTTTAAGGGGGGATAATTTCCTTAGCGTGCATCCCATGGATTTGCTTGCACGATTAGCACCCCAAGTTTTCATTTTTGTGCCTGGCATTTTCTGAAAATTGAAACCACTTATCGGTGATATTGCTACCGTGTAATCATCAGTACTGCGATGCCGAGAAGTCCCAGAGAAGCCATTCGATTAATCAGGTACATCGTCTTTTCTGACCTCAAGAACTGGCAAAATTTGACTGCCAGAAATGAATAGGCACCGTTGATGATCAGTAAGATGGCTGACAGCACAGCGGCGAGTTCAACAAAGCCCAGCAGGCTCATTTCCTCAACGCTGACCAAATTGGGCATCAGCGCGAGGTAGAACATGATTGCCTTGGGGTTTGACAGGTTGAACAATAACCCAGCAAACAAGGATGTCTTCGCAGAAGATTGTGGTGGGATTGAGTTGCCGTAATCCTCCGAAGGAGCTGCATTTGCGCTCTTCCAGATGCCCCAAGCTAAATAGGTGAGATAGGCAGCACCTAACCACTGCAAAGCCACGAAGGCTCCAGAAAAACTGCTGGCAATTGCCGCTAATCCCAGTGCAGCCATGGAAAACCAGAGCAGATCACCGCTCAACAGCCCCAAACAGAACAGCACAGCACCGCTGCTGCCAAAGCTCATAGCCCGGGCAATGATTGCAAAAACAGCAGGGCCGGGAATGATCGCTAATGTGAAAAGCGTGCCACCAAACAGGGCAAGGCTGGTTACATCCATAAATCTGCAGCGGTTCTTTCGTGGTGACGAGCACTTTCAGTTTACGGCGCCGCAGTCTTCCGCAAGCGCCGTCTCAAAGAGCAGATTGCTCAGCGGGTCACCATGGTTGCTGCCACGCCGACCATCACTACACTGGAACTTCTGTTCAGGCGCTGGAATGCTTTTTGCGACGAAATCAGCTTCTTTGCAGAGACCGCCAAATAGGCATAGATGCCGAAGACGATGAACAACACACTGGCCATGGTTGCTGCCAGTTCCCAATAAGCCAGCAGGTTGATCTTATCCATGGGCACGATGTTAGGCATCAGCGCCATATAAAAGATCACGACCTTTGGGTTGGACAGGTTCATTGAGAGACCAGCAAGCAAGGCTGTAAAACGTGAGGACGCCTCTACAGCTGCATCACCATCTTGCGTTGGAGCTACGCCCTTTGAGTTCCACATCCCCCAAGCGACGTACAGCAGATAGGCGGCTCCAACCCATTTGAGCGCCATAAAAATAATCGCGTAGTTGGTCGCGATGGCTGCCAGCCCCATAATTGCGAGCGTAAACCAAAACAGATCGCCAAAGATCATGCCGACAACGAACATAGGTGTGCCACGCATGCCTTGTCCGAAAATACGGGCAAGCAAAGCGGCGATACCGGGACCCGGTGTGATTGCTGCAGCGAACAAGGTTCCTGCAAAAAACAAAAGAACTGCCAATTCCATTTTATTGCTCTTCTTATCGCGCCACGATTGCGGCAGCGGTGCCAAACATTGCAACACTCGCGCTCTTATTCAATCGAGTCACGGCTTTTTCTGAAGTCAGGAGGCTTCGTGCCCGTACGGTCACACCAATATAGATTGCAAAGACCAGTGACAACACAGCAAGCGTAACAAACATCAACTCAACCAACCCAATGGTTGTGACGGTTTCCATGGGCACCACGCTTGGCATCAAAGCCGCGTAGAACAGCAGACCTTTAGGGTTGGAAAGCGTGATCAACATGCCAGAGACCAGCGTTTTGGCACTGCATTTGCTGTTTTGCTGCACGTGGACGGTGTCTTCATTTGCCTGAGCTGTCTGAAGGCCACTGGCACGCCAGAGCTTCCAGGCTAGAAACAGCAGGTAAGCAGCACCCGCGTATTTGACGATGGTGAACGCCAGCACGTAGGTGCTTGCTAGTTTCGCCAGACCCAGGATTGCCAGAATAAACAAACACATGCTGCCGATCAGCATACCAGAGACAAATGTGAGTGTACCTTGCAACCCAAAACCGAGTGTACGGGAAACCAGTGCCGTAATCGCAGGGCCCGGTGTGATGGCAACAACAAACAGAGTTGCCCCGAAAACGAGGAGAATTTGCAAGTCCATGGGGGTCACTTAGGTCAGAGATAGGGCGCTTAACGCAGTTTGCGTATTCTCATCGGAAAGCTTGTCTCTGCTTTTCCAGAATACCGCCCAAGACTAATCACAAGGATATTTCTCTGACAAGCGAGATAAAAGCGGCTTGCCTTCAAGCCAGCTCAATGATGGCACTTTTAGCTTAGCACAATACCACCGTTTGTAACCTCAAAAATCTGTGCGGCACTTGGCAGGTCTTTGAAGAGGTTTTCGTCGGTGCCAGTCATGAAAACCTGACCACCCAGAACTTCCAGCCGTGTAAAGAGAGCTTCGCGGCGGCCAGGATCCAGATGAGCGGCAACTTCATCCAGCAGCAGGATCGGAGTCATGCCGGAGATTGATGAGGTGAGGTCTGCATGTGCCAGAACCAAGCCAATCAATAGCGCTTTTTGCTCTCCAGTTGAAGCTTGCGCGGCAGGCATTTGCTTTTCGCTATGAACCACGTAAAGGTCAGAGCGGTGCGGGCCATCCAGAGTACGTCCGGCGGCACGGTCACGGAAGCGACCTTCCACCAGCAAATCCCGATAGCAATCTTCCCGATCTGATGCGCTCATGCCGATGGTTGCGGTTTCAAACGCGCCTTGCAGGTGGATTTCTGCGGACGGGAAGGGGAGGCCGAGCAGCTTTTGTGCTTCTAACGTTTTGGCCAGCAAACTCACGGTTTCACTACGAGCCAGAGCGACAGCGGTTCCCAGTTCAGCAACCTGCGCTTCGATGGCATCCAGATATTCGGGCGTTCCGCCCTCAGACAACAGGCGATTTCGCTGGCGCAATGCTTTTTCAAAGCTTGCGACCATTCTGCCATGAGACGGATTGAGGGAGAGGACCAAACGATCCAAAAATTTACGTCGATCAGAAGCTGAGCCCGTGAACAGGCCATCCATGGACGGGACCAGCCACAACACACGAAGGTATTCCAAGAGAGCTTCAGATGAGCGGGCTTCTTCGCCATCAATGCGGATGCGGCGTCCCGGTTCTCCGGCAGTTAAACCTGTACCGATGCGGGTCTCACCAAATTCTCCATCCAAGATCGCGCTGACAGCCCAGCCGCCAGACCCATCGGCGCGGGCAATATCGCCCAGTGTTGCGCGGCGGAGACCACGACCAGCGGAGAGAAAGGAGATTGCTTCGAGAATATTGGTTTTGCCTGCGCCGTTATCGCCAACAAAAGCGACCATTCGACTGTTCAACTCAACGCTTGTTGCGTTGTAGTTTCGAAAATCCGTTAGCGCGAGGCGAGTAAGCGCCACAGGCACTGGATCCGACATTCAGGCTCTTTCTGGTTACATGAATTTTGAGCATATTCTCATCCGAAAATCGGCTGCTATTTTCGGGAATATGTAGCAGAAGAAAAATGCCCCCGGCTTAGGACCGAGGGCAAAACATTTAAACGCGCATTGGCATGAGAACGTACAGCGCTTCATCACTGCCTTCATCGCGAACGAGGGTCGGAGAACCGGAATCCGCAAGTGTGAAAAGCGCGGAATCTGCTTCCAGCTGAGCTGCAATATCCAACAGGTACTTGGAGTTAAAGCCGATCTCGAATTCTTCGTTGTCGTACTCAACTGCAACTTCTTCAGTCGCGGAGCCAGAGTCCGGGTTGGTGACCGTCAGAACGATCTTACCTTCGCTCAGGGACATTTTGACTGCACGGCCACGATCAGATGCGATGGTGGATACGCGATCAACTGCTTCCTTGAAGGCATCACGATCAACGCGCAGTTCCTTGTCGTTTCCTTTTGGAATGACGCGCTCATAATCCGGGAAGGTTCCGTCTATGAGCTTAGACGTCAGGATGATGTCACCAATGGTGAAACGGATCTTGGTTTCAGAGATCTCAACTTTGATCTCAACTTCCGGATCATCCAGCAGCTTCTGAATTTCGCCAACGGTTTTACGCGGTACAATTATACCAGGCATACCCTCTGAGCCTTCCGGCGCCTCAAGCTCAGCCTGAGCGAGGCGGTGTCCGTCCGTTGCCACAGCACGGAGACGCAGGCCTTCGCCTATGTCCAGAGAGTGCATGTAAATACCATTGAGGTAATAGCGAGTTTCTTCCGTAGAGATTGCAAACTGGGTGCTGTTGATCAACTTGCGAATACCACCAGCGGTCATGGTGAAGCTGTGTGTGAACTCACCTGCTGTCAGATCAGGGAAGTCAGTGACTGGCAGGATTTGCAGCGCGAAGCAGGACCGCCCGGCGCGAATTTCCATGGTGCTGCCATCACTAGAAGTTTCCAAAACAACCTGAGAACCATCTGGCAACTTGCGCACGATCTCGTAGATCATGTGAGCTGGCACTGTGGTTCCACCTGGCGTTTCGACCATTGCTGCGATGCTTTCCACGACCTCAAGATCCAAATCGGTTGCCTTAAGCTTGAGGTTGCCACCTTCAGCCTGCAACATAACGTTGGAGAGGATCGGAATGGTGTTCCGCCGTTCCACCACACGGTGTACGTGGGTCAGAGACTTCAAAAGCTCGGTCCGCTCAAGTGTCACTTTCATGCGAAACGTCCATTCTTCTGGGCGGAGCATCGCGCCGGTGCAGCGAACTCCGCGAATTACTAATACAAATTGCCCAGTCTCAGTGCAGAGGCCCACTTGGTCTGCACTCGCCCACTATGCCGAGTTTAACCTCATGCAGGGTCGTTCAAACTGCACGTTTAGCTCGCAAAATGCAAGAGGGGCGCTGCAAGCAGCGCCCCAATAATCACCAAATTCCTGCAAGGAGTCCCAATGGCTCCGTGTAGAGGACGCTTATTAGAGCACGTTGCATTCACGCATCGTGCTCTAAGTTCTTTGCTAGAGCTCATTCAGACCATTTGATTGAAACCAATCAAATGGAATGCGCTCTAGGCATCCAGCATACGCTTCAGCAGCTCCAGCTCCTGCGCAAGACCGTTATCTGCCTTGGAGAGCTCTTCGATTTTACGAACTGCATGGAGTACTGTTGTGTGGTCACGATTGCCGAAGCGACGACCGATCTCTGGCAGAGAACGTGGGGTCATCATCTTAGCGAGATACATAGCGATTTGACGAGGGCGCACGATGGTGCGTGTCCGGCGTGCAGAAAGCAGATCTGCCTTTGTGACGTTATAATGCTTGGACACGACGCGCTGAATATCTTCGATTTTAACGCGTCGTGGTTCAGCTGCACGGATGAGATCACGCAGAGTGATTTCAGCCATCTCCAGAGTTACCGGAGAGTTTGTGAGCTGATTATGTGCAACGAGACGGTTCAAAGCACCTTCCAGATCACGACCTGAAGAGGTTACGTTGCGTGCAACGTAGTCCAGAACGGCCTCCGGCACAGTGAAGTTCGGATATGAGCGCTGCTGAGCACGCATACGATCTTCAATGATAGCGCGACGAAGCTGGAAATCTGGTTCGGAGATATTTACGACCAGACCGCCTGCCAGGCGGGAGCGAACGCGATCATCCAGGCTTTCCAATTCAGCCGGAGCGCGGTCAGCTGCAACAACAACCTGACGAGCACCATCAATCAATGCATTAAGAGTGTGGCAGAACTCCTGCTGCACCTGCTTGCCATGAAGGAACTGCATGTCATCGATCAGAAGAAGATCGATAGAACGCAGAGTTTCCTTGAAGGACATTGCAGACTGCGCCTGAAGCGCGGCAACGAAGCGGTACATGAAATGCTCTGCGGTGAGGTACAGAACACGGCGACCAGCCATACGGGCTTGATTTGCAATCGCCTGCATCAAGTGGGTCTTACCAAGACCTACAGAAGCATGGAGGTAAAGCGGGTTAAAGGTTACGACACCGCCGCCTGCAACTTGCTTTGCTGCTGCAAGAGCCAGAACGTTGGATTCACCTTCAACAAAACTTTCGAAGACGTATTTCGGATCGAGGGATGCCCCTTCGAGTACGTCTTTAGAAGAAAGGTCGGAACGACCACCTCGACCGCCCATCATCGATGGCATTGGGGACGTTGCGCGCAGACCAACAGGATCATTTACCTGAATTGGGCGCATATCAGTCTTGCCACCCAGTGCTGGGCGTGCAGCTGGCTTAGCCGCTGCAGGACGGGGACGAACGGCACCGCGAACGGTGAGCTCGATCTTATGAATGTCATCACATTCATTTTTCCAAAGTCCCATCAGACGCTCTGAATAATGAGACTGAATCCATTGCTTCAAAAACCGCGTAGGAACAGACAAACGAACGGTGCCGTTGGTGTGCCCTTCCATGTCTACGCGTGCAAACCAGCTGGAGAATACATCTTCACCCAGCTCAACACGTAGACGTTTCTTAACGCGATCCCATTGCTCCGGCCCTGGAGCTTCCTGAACGTGCATGCTCGCCTCCTTGCAGCCGTTGAGTATTCCGCCACAGATACTCAACCATCAAATCTATTGCGCTCATTTCGAGCTTTGTTGAACCAGACGCTTTTTTATTTCGTTGTCATTAGACAAAAACATCACATCGGTGTGGCGCCCACACACCGTTGCTAAATTCTAATATTTCTTGGGAGCTATCCTTGGCTCCACGGAAGACCTTGAGCCTTCCACCCAGAAACCGAGCCTCGATGACCTTCAGCATCATGACCGCCTTCAAAGCCGCCTGCTACGTTGTAGCAGTTTTTGTAGCCAAGGGTTGTCATCGCGATCGCTGCTGCCTTACTCCGAACTCCAGAGCGGCACAAAAAGAAGATCGCAGCGTTTTGGTCAAGTCCTTTTTGCGTCAATGCGTCAGAAAGTTGATTCGCAAAGCCCTCATGAGGGCCATTGGATGGGAAACCCTGCCATTCAGCAAGGATGACTTCCTTCTCCAATTTGGAAAGATCCGGAATGCCTACGAAGGTCCATTCAGCGTTGGTTCTTACATCTACAAGAATTGCAGAACCATCAGCTTTAAGGCTCTCGAAAACTTCCGTTACACTTCGATCGCCTGCATAGGACTCATGCATAGATACTTCCATTTACTAACCTAGACGCATTACGTTTGCTCACCCAAATGAGTAAGCCACTATAAAAAGACTCAAAATCGAAATTCAAGAAAAATCAGAAGGAAAAGCAACAATAGCAGCAAAATGACGCAACAACTCTAGTAGTCTAAATTGCAATTACTATAAAATGCAACGCCTAGACTTTACGCCATCTGACCATCTTTGCCCGACCCTGGTTCGATTCTTCTAACTTGTATGCTGGGATCGGGTAGCAACCCGACTTCTTCTTGACCATACACAGCCGATTTTGGTCCCGCAATAGCGGAAAGTTTACAAAACGCAAATGCCCTTTCTATGACGCAAGGTCAAGCTCATATGTCGTCAACGGCTAAGTTCGGCAAAAAGCAGTGAACTCAACAACTTTCTCGATATGCGCTTGGTTAATGGTGGGCCCGGGAAGCGAATAAAAAAAAATTATCCGGCCTTCTCTTGACTCACCAAGAATCTGCTCATTTCAACTGTGACAATTTCAACCTAGAACCAAGTCGTTGTTTTTTAAGAATTTTCCTTGACAGGCTCCGAGACTAGTCCACAGGCTATCCGCCGTGAAAATGCCCCAGTTTTATCCTAGGGTAAGCTTATCCAGCTAACAAAAAAGCCCGGCCATACGACCGGGCTTTTTTAGTCCAAAAAAATTGGATTAGGCGCCGAGCGCCTTAATGCGGGCATTCATGCGGGATACTTTGCGAGACGCAGTGTTCGCATGCATAACGCCTTTAGCAGATGCACGCATGATCTCAGGCTGTGCAACTTTGAATGCTTCGTTAGCAGCTGTCTGGTCACCCGCGACAATTGCTTCTTCCACTTTACGAACGTATGTACGTACGCGGCTACGGCGAGCCTTATTAGTGGCCGTCTGGCGAGCAATTTTACGTGCCGCCTTCTTGGCCGAAGGAGTGTTGGCCATGGGCTCTGTCCTGATCTGTCAGTAAGAACTGTTTTCAAATCGCGAACGAGACCGCCCAAAGCCGCCCCGATCAAACGAATTCAGTGGCGAACAAAATCCGCCTCTGGTTGTGGAGCGCTTATAGTTGGGAGTCTTAGCCTCGTCAACGAAAAAAGGTGTAGACCTGCCTAAAAACGGCTTATCCGTCTTCGAATTCAGGTTTTCTCTTTTCAATGAATGCCTTCATACCTTCTTTTTGATCGCTGGTTGCAAACATAGAATGGAACAAACGACGCTCAAAACGAATGCCTTCAGCAAGTGTTACTTCGTAAGAACGGTTTACACTTTCCTTCGTCATCATAACAATTGGAGTCGAGAAACTTGCAATCTTTTCAGCAGCTTTGATTGCTTCAGCAACCAGATCCTCATTTGCGATAACACGAGAAACCAGACCAGCGCGCTCAGCCTCTGATGCATCCATCATACGGCCTGTCAAGCACATTTCCATTGCTTTTGACTTGCCAACAAGCCTTGTTAATCTCTGTGTACCACCTGCACCTGGCATAACGCCAAGTTTGATCTCTGGCTGACCGAATTGCGCAGATTCTGCCGCCAGAATGAAATCACACATCATGGCAAGCTCACATCCACCGCCCAGCGCGAAGCCTGCGACGGCTGCGATGATCGGCTTACGCTTTTGTGCGATCTGATCCCAGCTGGTGATGAAGTCCATCAAATAGGTCTGCGGATAGTCGTATTCTGCCATCACTTTAATGTCAGCGCCCGCCGCGAAGGCTTTCTCAGAGCCGGTGATGACTGTCGCGCCAATTTCAGGATCGCGATCAAATACGTTCAGTGCTTCATCAAGCTCAGCGATCAGGTCGCTGTTCAGTGCATTCAATACTTTCGGGCGATTTAGCGTAATCAGGCCAATCTTGCCGCGTGTCTCAACCAGAATATTCTCGTAGGACATATGTCCCTCCCAATAAATCAACTTGGATTTCTGCCCTAACATTGAAGAGTGATGGCTTAGCGGCAAGGTATCCGTTTGTCTTAGTTCTATCAGGCGTCGGTGTTTGCCCGCTCTGGAAACAGTGCTGCGAGCCCTTCTTTGCTTGCTGCACAGATGCCGCGCTCGGTGATCAGGGCGGTGACGTATTTTGATGGCGTCACATCAAACGCGAAGTTGGACAAGGGGGTC
Organism: Pseudovibrio sp. Ad37; assembly: GCF_001623075.1. Lineage (GTDB taxonomy): Bacteria > Pseudomonadota > Alphaproteobacteria > Rhizobiales > Stappiaceae > Pseudovibrio. The sequence continues at coordinate 53,534 of NZ_LMCF01000011.1, read as the reverse complement.
TCTGGCGGGCAAATGCGCACCTTCTCGACCTTACCATCCGCGTTTTCGCCTGAAATCCACGCGACCTCTTCACCGCCACGCTCTTCAATCGGAATTTCCTTCAGGCCATCCGCAACGGTCCAGTCGATGGTTGACGAAGGCAAAGCCACGAAGAAAGGGACGCTGTTGTCATGAGCTGCGAGCGCTTTGAGGTAGGTGCCAATCTTGTTGCAGACATCGCCGTGTGCGGTGGTTCTATCCGTTCCCACGATGCAAAGATCCACCATGCCGTGCTGCATGAGATGACCACCTGCATTATCGACCAGCAACGTGTGAGGAACGCCGTGCTCTCCCAGCTCCCATGCGGTCAGGCCTGCGCCCTGATTGCGCGGGCGGGTTTCATCAACCCAGACATGGATCTTGATGCCTTTGTTGTGGGCCTGATAGATCGGAGAGGTGGCTGTCCCCCAGTCCACGGTTGCCAGCCAGCCGGCATTGCAGTGGGTCAGGATGTTAATGGTCTCGCCCGGTTTCTTTTGCGCGGCGATCTCTTCAATCAGCTTGAGGCCGTGCTTGCCGATGGATTCGTTGCAGGCCACGTCCTCATTCGAAATCACGACGGCCCGCTTCCACGCGGCTTCCGCTCGTTGCTCTAATGGTAGATCTGAGAGCAGGTTTTGCATGTCATTCAGTGCCCAGCGCAGGTTGATCGCGGTGGGGCGGGTTGCGTGGAGCACCTGCCACGCATTGCTTAGTGCTGCATCGCTTGGGTCCCGCGCCATTTCCAGCGCAACACCAAAGGCGGCTGTTGCGCCGATCAGCGGAGCACCTCGAACCCACATATCCTTGATGGAAACTGCTGCATCTTCCAGATTGCGCAGTTCAACCTCGACAAAACGATGAGGGAGGCACGTCTGGTCGATGATCCCGACAGATTTTCCAGCTTCCAGCGGCCAAATGGAACGGTATGCTTTACCATGAACCTTCATCGCGACGTCTCCTACCCATGTATGCGGTTTGTGCGTCAGATTATCGGATTTTTCCGTGGCTCCATCTGCATTTTATCGCGTCCGGTTTCTTTTCCTCATAAAGTTCTGCAGTCCGCAGTTTCCGCATGGTCCAATTAGATGAAAGCCTTTCATCTCCTCTTTAACCATACTGCGCTACGCTGACTCTCTTACGTCAGTTTACACCTCAACTTTGCCGGGTTGATGAAAGAGGCTTCCGATGGCTCCGCTGGATACTGAAATTCGCGTTATGGATGAAGATGGCATTCTGACCATGCTGGATTGGGCCGCCCAAGAGGGGTGGAATCCAGGTGAAGATGATGCACCATCCTATTATGCGGCGGATCCCGGCGGTTTTCTTGGCTGCTATCTAAACAATCAGCTGGTTTCAATGGTGTCTGCCGTTCAATACGGTGAGGCCTATGGCTTTCTTGGCTTTTACATCTGTCATCCAGAGTTTCGCAGGCAGGGCCTTGGGGCTGTCATATGGAATGCCGCCATGAAACGGCTGGAAGGGCGGACGATTGGCCTTGATGGCGTGGTGGCAGAGCAAGACAATTACGCCAAATCCGGCTTCAAGCTCGTTCATCAAAATATGCGCTACAGCGGCATATCTGATGTCACCATGCCTATGGATCAGCGTATTTCCATCATCGGCAAGGGCATTTTGCCGAGCATTATAAAATATGACCGCAACTACTTTCCGGCAGAGCGCTCCGCTTTTCTGGAACGCTGGATAGAGCCAATGAACCCTATGCGCCGGGGCCTCTATCTGGTTGAAGAGGGAATTGTTCGCGGTTACGGCGTTATCCGTGCGGCCCGTGATGGGTATCGCATTGGCCCAATGGCCGCTGAAACTCCAGAAGGGGCTGACCTGCTGTTCCGCGCCCTTGCTGGCAGCGCCAAAGGGCAGATGATCAACATTGATCTGCCTTTGCCTAATGAACAAGCCGTGGAACTGGCAGAGCGCTACGACCTATCACCCGTGTTCGCTACCGCCAGAATGTATAAGGGCCAGGACCCTAACCTCCCCCTCGACAAGATCTACAGCTTTGCGAGTTATGAGCTGGGGTAGAGGTGGCTCACAAAGCTCTAAACTCCGAATTCCGAACTTAAGAAACTGCACAGCGCATAGCATTCACGAAGAAATTCTGCTTGTTGCACGTGCTTGACGACAGAAACTAGTGATTGTCTAATCAATATTCGAAGCTTTTGTCTTCTTGTTTGGGCACCTTGGCCAGTCTTCATTTTGACTGATCCGATTGTTCCTATTAGGCAATAGTCAACGGAGAGGGGAAGACATGGGAAAAGGCATTTTTCAGAAAATGTTGGATGGCGAACTTCCACTACCAAGAGCCGCAGCAACTCTGGGGGCAAAGATCATAGAAGTTGATCCGAGTGCAGGCACATCTATTATCAAATTTGATGGCAAAGAGGAATTCACCAATCCTGTAGGCAATATACAAGGCGGGTTTCTGGCAGCAATGCTGGATGACACGATGGGCCCTGCTTTAACTGCAATGCTGGATGAGAACGAATTCGCCCCCACTTTAGAACTGAAGATAAACTTCATTGCCCCAGCACGCGTCGGTCTCCTGACTGGTTTTGGTCATGTGATCTCTAAAGGAGGAACCGTATGTGTTCTTGAGGGAGAGCTGAAACAAAATGACAAACTGATCGCTCGTGCCTCTGCAACCGCCCTGATACGGAAAATTAAATAATGAAGCCTGAACCTTGTACAATGAGTGGTCTCAACTCTTGAATGGATAAAAAGTGCTCCATTATCTACTGCGGTAACAGCGTCTCCCGGTCCAACTGCTGTTCGTGGGCTTCTTCCTGGAGCCAGGCTTTGAAGGATTTTACGACTGGGCGCAGGGTGCGGTTTTCGGGGTAGACGAAGTGGTAGGCGGAGGAGAGTTTTAAGCTGATGTCGAACAGGCGGACCAGAGTGCCTGCGGCGAGTTCTTCTTCGATAAAGAACTTCGGTACCAGTGCCACGCCCAAGCCGGAGGCGGCGGCCTGTGAGATCATGGTGAACTGATCGAAGCGCGGGCCCTGAAAGGCGCTGTCTGTTTCTACACCTGCCAGCGAGAACCATTTTTGCCATGCATCTGGCCGTGTTGACTGGTGCAGGCGCATAACGTCAATCAGGTCCTCCGGCGCACGCAGGCTGTGTCTGTCGCGAAATGCTCTGGAGGCAACTGGAATGACCTCTTCCTGAAACAGCGGCTCCGCAATGGCTCCTGCCCAGACAGGTTCGCCGTAATGGATGGCGCCGTCGAATGGCTCTACCGAGAAATCGAATGGGCGTAGTCTGACGGAGAGGTTGAAGCTGGCTTCCGGGTAGCGCTCGTGGAAACGGGGGAGGCGGCGGGCGAGCCAACGCGTGCCGAAAGTTGGGAGCACTGCGACGTTGAGCACATCCTCACTGCCTGCAAAGGACATCACTTGACGGGTCGCGCTGGTCATCTTTTCCAGCGTGCCGCGGATGTCATGCAGGTAGATACGCCCTGCATCCGTCAGAACAATGCGCTGGCGAATCCGTTTGAACAGCTCAACACCCAAGCGACCTTCCAAAAGGCGCACCTGTTTGCTGACTGCGCCTTGCGTCAGGAACAATTCTTCAGCTGCACGCGTGAAACTGCCGTGCCGCGCTGCGCTTTCAAATGCGATCAAACAGTCTATCGGGGGGATAAAACCACGCTTCATCCTGACCTCTCATGATGCCGTGAACAGCTCGAAACTCCTGAAATCGCGAGGTTAAGCACACCCAACACGATTAAATTTCGTTCTATCTGGCATCATCTCCTTCTTAAAACAGAATCTCAAATAGGCCGATACCCATTATTATCCTACTGATTTTAAGCAGTTTTCTCACTAGCGCAAGATCCAAGCGAAATTATCAGTCATTCCATATGCGAATGAATAATGGAAAAGACGTAGCTTTTACCAGTGAACAGGACAAGAGAAACTCTGCTCAAATTTCGAACTGACTGTTTCTCACTCTTTGGGGGCTTCAATGACCGTAGGTCTGGATACCGCGCAATTCGCAAAAGAAACAATTGAACTCATGGAGCGTATGGGTGTTGCCCGCGCTGCTTTGGAAGGGGGCACACTTGCTGCAACTTCTCCAAACTCCGGTGAAACACTGGCGATGATCAAAGAAGACAGCGCCGCGGAAACCACCGCTGCAATTGGTCGTGCTCACGATGCTTTTAAAGAGTGGCGCAAGCTGCCTGCACCTCGTCGTGGTGAGCTGGTTCGCCTGCTGGGTGAAGAGCTTCGCACTTATAAAGATGACCTCGGCAAGCTGGTGAGCCTGGAAGCAGGCAAGATCACCTCTGAAGGTCTGGGTGAAGTTCAGGAAATGATCGACATCTGCGATTTCGCAGTTGGACTTTCCCGTCAGCTGTACGGTTTGACCATCGCGACTGAGCGTCCGGGTCACCGTATGATGGAAACCTGGCACTCATCCGGTGTTATTGGTGTGATCTCCGCGTTCAACTTCCCAGTCGCGGTCTGGTCCTGGAACGCAGCACTGGCATTTGTTTGTGGTGACTCCGTTGTTTGGAAGCCATCTGAAAAATCCCCTCTGACAGCAATGGCATGTGCTGCGCTGTTTGAGCGTGCGGTTGCCAAGTTTGGTGATGATGCACCGAAGGGCCTGCTGGAAGTCATCGTGGGTGGCCGTGAAATCGGTGAGACGCTGGTCGATGACAAGCGCGTGCCTGTTATCTCCGCAACCGGTTCCACTCGCATGGGTCGTCAGGTTGGTCCACGTGTTGCACAGCGCTTCGGCAAGTCCATCCTTGAGCTGGGTGGCAACAACGCAGCGATCGTGACCCCATCTGCTGATCTGGACCTGACCCTGCGCGGCGTGGCCTTCTCTGCAATGGGTACTTGCGGTCAGCGCTGTACTACTCTGCGCCGTCTGATCACGCATGACAGCGTTTATGACGCGCTGATCCCACGTCTGATCAAGGCATACGCCTCTGTGAAGATCGGCATTCCGACCGAAGAAGGCACGCTGATCGGTCCGCTCATCGACAAAGACGCTTATGACAACATGCAGAAGTCTCTGGAAGCTGCGAAAGCTGCCGGCGGCACCGTGCATGGTGGCCAGCGCGTGATGGCGGATGAGTATCCGGATGCCTATTACGTTCAGCCTGCTGTTGTTGAAATGCCAGGTCAGGTTGGTCCTGTACTGGAAGAGACTTTTGCTCCGATCCTCTACGTCGTTCGCTACAGCGACTTTGATGAAGCGATTGAAATTCAGAACGGTGTTGGTGCTGGTCTGTCTTCTTCCGTCTTCACCAAAGACATGGGTGAAGCTGAAACCTTCGTTTCTGTTGTTGGCTCTGATTGCGGCATTGCAAACGTCAATATTGGCCCATCCGGTGCTGAAATTGGCGGCGCATTCGGTGGTGAAAAAGAAACTGGTGGTGGCCGTGAAGCTGGCTCTGATGCCTGGAAGGCATACATGCGCCGCGCGACCAATACCATCAACTACTCTGGCGCTCTTCCATTGGCGCAGGGTGTGAAGTTTGACGTTGAATAAGGAATTTTGAGCATGAGTAGTGATCCAACCGGCGGAGGCGTCTTCAATTGGGAAGACCCGTTCCTCATGCGCGACCAGTTGAATGAAGACGAAGTTCTCATCATGGAAAGCGCGCGTGCCTACGCTCAGGAAAAGCTTCTGCCACGTGTGATGGAAGCCTACCGCGAAGAGAAGACTGATCGCTCCATCTTTAACGAGATGGGCGAGCAGGGCCTGCTTGGCGTGACACTTCCAGAGCAATACGGTGGTTCAGGTGCGTCTTACGTGGCCTACGGCCTTGTTGCCCGCGAAGTCGAGCGTGTGGACAGTGGCTACCGCTCCATGATGAGTGTGCAGTCCTCGCTGGTGATGTACCCAATCTACGCCTACGGCTCTGAAGAGCAGCGCATGAAGTATCTGCCGAAGCTTGCTTCCGGTGAATACGTTGGCTGTTTTGGTCTGACCGAGCCGGATGCAGGCTCTGACCCGGCTGGCATGCGCACCCGCGCTGTGAAGACCGAGAGCGGATACCGCATCACGGGTTCCAAGATGTGGATCTCCAATTCCCCAATCGCAGACGTGTTTGTGGTTTGGGCGAAGTCTGAAGCGCATGACAACCAGATCCGTGGTTTCGTTCTTGAAAAGGGTATGGAAGGTCTTTCAGCCCCTAAGATCGAGGGCAAGCTGTCTCTGCGTGCTTCTATCACCGGTGAAATCGTGATGGACAACGTGGAAGTGGGTGAAGACGCGCTACTGCCTAACGTTTCTGGCCTGAAAGGTCCGTTTGGCTGTCTTAACCGCGCTCGCTACGGTATCTCCTGGGGTGCGCTGGGCGCTGCGGAAGACTGCTGGATGCGTGCTCGCCAATACGGCATGGATCGCAAGCAGTTCAACCGTCCTCTGGCACAAACACAGCTGTTCCAGAAGAAGCTGGCAGACATGCAGACCGAGATTACCCTCGGCCTTCAGGCTTCCCTGCGTGTTGGTCGTCTGTTTGACGAAGGCCGCGTTGCTCCTGAGATGATTTCCATCGTGAAGCGCAACAACTGCGGTAAGGCGCTGGATATCGCGCGTCAGGCACGTGACATGCACGGCGGTAACGGTATCTCTGAGGAATTCATGGTCATGCGCCATGCTCAAAACCTTGAGACCGTCAACACTTACGAAGGTACGCATGACGTTCACGCCCTTATTCTGGGTCGTGCACAGACTGGCCTTCAGGCTTTCTTTTAAGCCCTGATCAGCATCGTAGTCTCATGAAAGTGCTGGGAGGCCTTTTTTGAGATTACGCTTGATGCTCTTGGGAGGCGTTTCGTCTCCCTTTTAGACCGGCGCTCGCAAATACCCGCCTAATTGTTTCGGGCGTCGGTTCTTACCTTTTTCATTTCTCAGTATTCAGGTGTGACTATGGCGATAGCTTCAGTGGATGTTGCTATTATTGGGGGGGCTGTCATCGGGTCATCGGTGGCATACCATCTTGCACAACGCGACGACTTTAAGGGTAGCATTGCGGTCTTTGAGAAAGACCCGTCTTACCAACATTGCGCTTCGGCGCTTTCTGCCGCTTCTATTCGCCAACAGTTCTCCTCTGCCGTGAACATCGACATTTCGCTCTATGGCATCGATTTCCTGCGCAATATTGGCAGTCTTCTGGAAGTTGACGGCGAACACCCACGCATTGATCTGGTTGAGAGCGGTTATCTTTTTCTCGCAACGCCAGACAAGCGCAGCATTTTGGAAGAGAACCACGCGCTTCAACAGAAGATGGGTGCGGACATTGGGTTTTTGGATGCTGATGCGCTGAAAGCCAAATTTCCGTGGCTCAACGTCTCTGATCTTTCTGCTGGCTGTCACGGTCTTTCTGGCGAAGGTTGGTTTGATGGATATGGCCTGATGCAGGCCTTCCGCCGCAAAGCGCGCTCCCTGAACGTGCCTTATGAGCCGTATCAAGTGGTTCACCTTGAGAAAATTATGGGCGGCAGCTGGATTTTGACGCTCTCCAACGGAGAACAGGTGGAAGCTGGCGTTGTGGTGAATGCAGCAGGCGCGTCAGGTGGTGCTCAGATTTGCATGGAAGCTGGTTTTGAAGCCCCTGTGCACTCCAAAAAGCGGATGATTTTTACCTTTGAGTGCCGCGATGAGGTTCCGGGTCTGCCGTTGCTGATTGATCCGAATGGCACGTATGTGCGCCCTGAAGGGACGGGCTTTATCTGTGGCAGCTCACCGGATGAAGAGCAAGACCCGGATTCCTTCGACTATGATGTCGATTATTCTTTCTTCGAGGAACACCTTTGGCCAACACTCGCCAACCGTATTCCTGCATTTGAGGCCATCAAGCCCGGTGCGGCATGGGCAGGGCATTATGATGTGAACCTGTTCGACCACAACGCGTTTACGGGCCCAGTGCCCGGCATTGAAGACTTTTACATCGCGCTTGGTTTCTCAGGTCACGGCCTTCAGCAGAGCCCGGCGGTGGGACGCGGCCTTGCCGAACATATCGTAACAGGCCGCTATGAGACGCTGGATCTTTCCGAGCTTGGTGTTGAGCGTCTGACTGCAAACAAGCCATTGATTGAGCGGAACGTGGTTTAAGAAGAGCAGCCTACTGAAGTGGACCGCTTAATCTGGCTCGTTTTTTGATGATCAGGTCGGCGAGGAAGTCTGCCATGACGCGCATTCGGGGAGAGTGGGCGAGGTCAGAGTGCATGACCAGATAGATTTGTTGATCAACGCCGATGTTGGCTTCCAAGCACACAAGCCCAGCTTCTATTGCAAGGAAGTGAGGGAGGACTGCCAGACCGAGCCCGGCTTTGGCAGCGGCCACTTGCGTGGCGATTGATGAGGTTAAAACTGCGGGCTCACGGCCTTTTAAAGCACGTCGAGTCCATTGTGCTGCGGAAAGGTGGGCCTGCGCTTCACTCCAGGATATGCAGTGGTCGTTCTCATAGCTCTCAGGCTTTTCGAGTTCGGTCCGCTTGAGCAGATATTCTTTGCTTGCATAAAGGCCAAAGCCGAGCGTTCCCAAGCGGCGAAGTGTGACGTTGCCGCTTTCCGGTTTTACCATCCGTATGGCGAGGTCTGCATCTCGCCGGTGCAGGTTAACTGAGTGCACATCGGTCAGGATTTCGATATGAAGGTCCGGATAGCTTGTGCGCAGCTCAGGCAATGCGGGCAAAATCAGGTGGGTAGCCATGTTTTCTGCTGTAGCTAGGCGGAGTTTTCCGGAAATCCCAGCCAGGGCCTTCGCTTCTGAAGCAAATGCCGAGGCCGCTGCTTCCAATGCTTCAGCCTTTGCCAGCAGGTCGCGGCCATCCTCTGTGAGCTGATAACCGGATTGATGCCTTACGAACAAAGGTATTTTCAGCGTTTCTTCGAGGCGATCAACCTTTCTCGACAGGGTTGCGACACCGATGCTCAGGCGTTGAGCAGCGGCGCTGAGCGTTCCTGTTCTCGCGACAGCGAGGAAGGCTTTCGTATCGTCCCAGACGAGATCATGCAGTAGCTTATTTCCATTATTGGAAATCAACTTTCCATTTTTGCTCGTATTTTCCATCTTTGAAAGATGGCAAGTATTCAGCAGCAACACAAGGAAGCTTCTGATGAAAACTCGCCAACTTGGATCTAAACTTAACGTCTCAGCGCTTGGTCTGGGCTGCATGGGGATGAGTGAGTTTTATGGCTCACACGATGACAGCGTGTCCTTGGAGGTGATGGCACGAGCCGTTGAACTGGGCATAAATTTCTTCGATACGGCTGACATGTATGGCCCTCACCACAATGAGGAGCTGATTGGCCGTTTTTTGAAGGAAACGAAAGCACCTCTCAAGATCGCAACAAAGTTCGGCATCAATCGGAAACCCGGCGAATACAAGCGGACGATCGAGAATAGTCGGCAATATGCGCGGCAGGCTTGTGAGGCCTCTCTGAAGCGTTTGGGGCTTGATTACATTGATCTTTACTACGTCCACCGCGTTAACCCGGAGCAACCCGTTGAGGATGTCATGGGCGAGCTCTCCCGCCTGGTTGAGGAGGGTAAGATTGGCAATATCGGGCTTTGTGAGATCAACGAGAGCACGCTGCGCCGGGCGCATGCGGTTCATCCAATTGCAGCTGTTCAGACAGAATACTCACTGTGGTCTCGTGACGTCGAAAACGCGATCTTGCCTGCATGCCGTGAGCTTGGCATTGGGTTTGTCCCTTACTCTCCTTTGGGGAGAGGGTTCCTGACGGGTAGTGTGAACTCAGAAACGGAGTTTGAAGAGGGCGACTTTCGCGCGAATCTGCCAAGATTTTCGAAAGCCGCACTGCTCGTCAATGAGGGCATCAGGAAAGTGATAACAGAGGCCGCACACCAGAAGAAATGCACACCTGCACAGCTCTCCCTCGCGTGGTTGCTGGCAAAAAGGAACGATATCGTGCCAATTCCGGGCACGAAGAGACTGAAGTATCTGGAAGAGAACGCTGCTGCCACTGACATTGAGCTGTCCACAGAGGAGGTGCACGCACTGGAAGATGCGATTGCACGCATCCCTGTAGCGGGCGAGAGATACACTCCGGAAGGTATGAAGGGCGTTAATGCCTAAGCAGGCTTTCAGAGCAACACTGAGTAATCCATAAAACTTATTCCCCTCCCAGTTTTCTCCCATACTCTGAGAGACATGCCCACGCAACGGGCTGCAGGCGGACCGTCCGTCGGTGAGGCGTGGGCTGGGTGGGGCTATTGGGAGAAGTAACGTATCTTTCCAGTGGTCCGGTGAACCGAACTTCAAACGTGACCGCATGGTTTGAGGGGAAGGGCCCAAGTTTGTAGGGTATCACGCGGCGACAATTGCAAATGTACCGGCAGTAAAACCTGCTTTTACAGATGTGTTTGTCAAAGACGGAGGAACTGTTTGGGCATGGAAACGTGTCTGGGTAAGCCACTGTCTTTCCGGGAAACTGGCTATCGTGCCTTACAGGCAAAGAGGCGACGTTGTTCATTACAAGAAAGCCCGGGCGAGGCGAGCAACCACTGCCGAAGAAACATATTTAAACAAGTAGCGCAGGCACTGCCTGCTCGCCTTGCTCATCCCAAGTTCGGGACCCTTAGCTTCAACACTGCATGGACTGCCATGCGGTGCTTTTAGTGCATGTTTTTCATCGATTAGTGTTTTAGAAAACAGCAAGACGCTACGTCTTTGTGCATTGTACTCTATAGAGCGTTAAACGCTCTCATTGTCAGCAACACTGTTGAAGGAGTATGGAACATGAATCCATTAATTGGCTTAAGCGGCACACTGTTTGACACCAGTCTTACTGCTGGAAATATAAACACCATCAAAGCAGCGTCCGACAGAGACCATATCGGCAATCCCGCCACCCGGCTTTGGGACAAGATTGCTGACTGGTTTTGCGGTACTGACCGTGAGGCTGCGAAGAAGTTGGTGTTTGATCTTTATGATCCACGCGTTACAGATGAAAAAAAATATGATGCCTTTCAAAACTTACGTGCTCTCGCTGGGGCAAACTTTACCGACAATTTCTCGATTATTAGGTCAGACAAAGACGTAACCTACAAGGTAGGCGACGACTACACGCTGAAGTTAGATCTGCAAGAACCTCACACTGACCAAGTTGCGAGGCAACGTATAGAACTGGATCTGGCACTATGTATCTTAGAGCAGGCTACTGCTGGAAAATATGATCAACAATTGAAAGCAGACTTTGAGCGGTCCCTTGATCCTACTAATGATGGACCAATTAAAGTTAGCAAAAACTATAAAATTAATGGCCAACCGGTCTCCGACATAAGAGAATTCCGTAGGTTTACACCTGAACACTTAAACGCAATAACTGCAATTTGTATTCAAGGTCTGGATCAAGAATTAGCTGGCCCCATAGCATGTGCTGCTAACGACGCCGAGCTGCAATATGATGTCAAAACGATTGCAGATGGTTCTTTGCAGATCGACTATCGGTTCTCTAAAGATGTGGCAACAACAGCGGACGAATCTTCACGGGAGTCGTTGAATGAGCAGGTTAACTCATATGAGGGCGCGAAAAAATCACTTCAAATCCAAGCACAAATTATAGTGTCTCCGAATGGAAGCGACGTGAAGCTTGTTTCGTCAGAAGTCCTGTCAAACAACAGAGCCTGACAGCATAAGGTAGCTAGGATCTTGGTGAAGGGGAGCGCTTAGCGCTCTTTCTTCTTCAGCGCTTTTTCGAGGGCATTGACGGTGGTTCTGAGTACCTGAATACGGGCGTAGCGCTTGTCCTCGGAAGAAATCAGCGTCCACGGGGCGTAGCGGGTAGAGGTGCGGTCCACCATGTCGCCCGCTGCGATGGCGTACTCATTCCATTTGAGACGATTGCGCCAATCTTCCTCGGTGATTTTGTAGTTCTTGTAGGCGGTTTCTTCACGGGCTTTAAAGCGACGCAGCTGCTCTTCTTCTGAGATCGCAAGCCAGAACTTGCAGAGGACGAAACCGGAATCCGTCAGCTCTTTTTCGAAAGCGTTGATCTCGTTGTAAGCACGCATCCAGTCCGCTTCGGAGCAGAAGCCTTCGACACGCTCCACGAGAACTCGCTCGTACCATGAGCGGTCAAAGATTGCGCTGTGGCCCTTTTTCGGTAGGCGGCGCCAGAAACGCCAAAGATACGGGTGCAGTTTTTCTTCCAGTGAAGGGGCTGCGATTGGGTGCACCTTGTAATTTCGCGGGTCCATGGAGCGGGTGAGGCGGCGGATTGAGCCCCCTTTACCAGCTGCATCATTGCCTTGGAACACGGAGATGAAACCGAATTTCTTGAAGCGCTTGCGGTCTGTCAGATACGCCATCTTGTCCTGAAGCTCTTCAAGCTCTGCCTTGTAATCTTCTTTGGAGATCGTCGCTGTCAGATCAATCGCATCCACCGCATTGGCCTGCGACAGGGTCGTGACCACAGCTGGAGCTGAGACCGGATTGCCGTTTCCACTTTCCAGCTTCTTCTTCATGGATTGTGCGATGGTTTCGGCCAGCGCAAGATCGCGAACATCCGGATCCTGAGAGGGGATCACAAACCAAGGGGCGTAACCGGTGCTGGTTTGCAGGGATGCTTTTTCGCCAGCGGTCTGAGCAGCGCGATAGTGCTCTGAGCCGGACCATTCCTCAATGAAGTTGCGGCCTTTTTTGCCTTTGACTTCGATATCATGCAGGCGTTCCTGCTGGTCTTCCTTTGGAAGCGTGAACCAGAACTTCAGAAGGAGAATGTTCTCGTAAGCCAGCATTTTTTCAAAGCGGTTGATGGCAGACAGCTGGCGCTCCAGCTCTGCATCATCAATCTTGCCCATAACGGCATCACGCAAAGGTTCCTGATACCAGGAGCCAAACACAATGGAGGTTTCACCCCGTGCAGGCAGATCACGCCAGTAACGCCAGTAGTTTGGCCGGGCGCCTTCGGACTCGCTGCGTTGTTCATGGTAGGCGTTGCAGAACAGATAGCGGGTGTCCATCCACTCATACAAACGGGAGATCGCCGCGCCTTTACCCGAGCCATCTACGCCAGCGAGCAAAATGATCGTTGCAAAAGCTTTGTTCTCTCTCAGCTTATGCTGAACTTCCAACAATTCCTCACGGAGTTCAGGCAGTCTTTTTTGAAGCAGCTCTTTACTGACTGTCTGAGGAATGTTTGCAGACTGAAACATGCAAGTGACCTTCGCATCTGGGGCATGGCGTAAAATGTTATTTTTGCTCATTCGGCTTTGGAGCCAAGAATAGCCATTCTGTATTATTGCTTAAAGAGCTAAACGATTTTTTTCGTCACCAGAATTAACGTATGGGTCTGATTAGTGGGACTATTATGCTTTTTAAAGGGATTAGGGCTTGTTATTTCCCTTTCAAAGCGCCAGATGCCTGCATATAAATGTAACAGAATGCAGACCTTATTTTGGTCACCTTGGCACTATGTATACATTTCAAGCAGCCACCGAGCGATCTAAGTCATTTAAGAAAGAGCTAGAGACTTTTCAGTGAACGTCGATTTCGTCACCACATTCCTCAATCACATTGTTGATTTCATTGCAGCAAATCCAGCATTCGCTGGCCTTATCTGTTTTATCGTCGCAATGGGCGAAGCGCTCTTTCTGATTGGGCTGGTGTTTCCAAGCACGGTTGTTCTTGTGGGCGCCGGAACGCTAATTGGCCTTGGTGAGCTGCCCTTTCTGAGCATCTTTTTATGGACAACCGCAGGCGCCGTAACCGGCGACGCGTTTTCCTATTGGTTTGGCTACTTTTACAAAGACAAAGTGCGCACTATCTGGCCATTAAGCCGGTATCCGGATTGGTTGCAGCGCGGTGAAGACTATTTTGCCAAACATGGCGGTAAGAGCATCTTTATTGGCCGTTTTGTGCCGGGCGTGAAATCTGTCGTGCCTGGAATTGCTGGTATGGCGGACATGAGTTTTGGCCGCTTTACGTTCTTCAACGTGACATCAGCCTTCGCATGGGCCGCGATCCATTTGATACCTGGTGTGATGGCTGGATCTGCTCTGTTTGCGATTGGCGAGTTCAATACGCGTCTGGCGATTATTCTTGGTGGCTTGCTGCTAGTTCTTTTGATTGCCGTGGCCCTGATCCGCTGGCTGATCATGTTTATTCTGCCAATCGTTGGCGGTTCTCATCAGGCAACAGTCAATTGGTTTGCCCGCCGTCCTGGTCGCTTCAGCCAATGGGTTGCACGGACGTATGACCCTGAAAACCCACGTAGTGTGGGGATGCTGGTGTCTGCGTTCTTCCTGCTTGTCACGCTGCCAGGCTTCATCTGGTTTACGGGTGCCGTGGCGCCGGGAATGCCGATGGCGCGGGCTGATCTTGCAATCAGCAACTTCTTCCAGATCGCGCGGACACCGATCATCGATAAGGTCATGGTTATGATCACCATGATGGGCGATGGTCATGTCACTGCAACCGTGACACTAGCTGTTGGGCTTTATCTGTTTGGGCGGAAGGCATGGCGCAGAGCGACGGGCTTTGTCATCGCGATTGTCAGCTCCTCAATCTTTGTGGTGATCACCAAGGCATTGATTGGCCGCGATCGTCCGATTGAGCTGTATACCGGCGCAGATTCATTTTCGTTCCCATCCGGGCACGCGACGATCAATACGGTTCTGATTGGAGTGATTGCGGTTCTGGTGGCTCATGAGCGCTCTCGTTTGAGCAAGACGGTCATCTATTCTTTAGCGGCAACCTTTGCGATCCTGATCGGTTTCTCACGAGTTTATCTCGGAGCGCACTGGCTTTCAGACGTGCTGGCTGGTCTCTTGTTTGGCTCCGGAACGGTCTTCTTCTTCTCATTTGTGTTTGGGCACATTCACAACGAGAAAGTCGGCAGAACCGCGCTGACGATCATTTCGCTGAGTGCGCTGGCGATTGCTTCCGTCTGGCACATCAGCACCAATTATAAGACAACTGCTGAGGCTTATGAGCCGCGCAGCGAATCCGTTGTGATCCAGAAATCCAGCTGGCGCCTGCAGGACTGGCGTTTGCTGCCTGCCAAGCGTGTATCCATTACGGGTGAACTGGAAGAGCCCATAACACTGCAATGGTCCGGTACGCCGGAACAGTTGGAAAAACAACTGACAGAACTGGGCTGGCGCAAGGCGCCGGAATGGTCTGTTCCAACGGCTACGGGATACCTGAAAGGCGAGACACCTGCTGGCGAACTGCCTCCGGTACCACACACCAATGCAGGCTTCCTACCTGCGCTGACGATGGTTTACGAAAGCGATCAGGACCACAGACAGGTGTTTTGGCTCTGGGAAACCCGGTTCAAGCTCTCCGATGTGAACGGAGAGATCTCCAATCTGTATATCGGCGGTGCGCTGGACGAAGAAACCATCCGTCTGTTTGGTGAGTTTTCAGGTCTGAAGTCTGAAGATGAAATTCCAGTGGATCTTCACATGTTCAACCAGCTACCGAATGCAGAAGAGAAGCGCAGGTGGGATGGTAGCTCTGTGGTAATTGCGGGGCCTTAAAGCAGGCTCTGCTAAGCTTCTTCCTGAGGAGCGCAATACAGACCATAGAGAGTTTGCAGAACGGATTCCACTTCGGCACTTGCCAGAGAA
Source organism: Pseudovibrio sp. Ad37 (assembly GCF_001623075.1). Taxonomy (GTDB): domain Bacteria; phylum Pseudomonadota; class Alphaproteobacteria; order Rhizobiales; family Stappiaceae; genus Pseudovibrio. The sequence continues at coordinate 37,930 of NZ_LMCF01000011.1, read as the reverse complement.
TAATAAATTGTCTGGGCGCTACGACGGGTGGACACCAGATTGCTGGCACGCATCTTGGCAAGGTGTTGTGACAGCGCGGACTGACTAAGATTAACAGCTTCTGCAAGTTCACCTACAGTACATTCGCTCTGTACCAGTCGACACAACACCATCAAGCGCTTGGGATGCGCCATGTTAGCAAGAAGCCGCGAAGCTTCCTCAGCGTTTTCTTCTAAGTCTTCAAAATTTGCATCAATCAAAGCTCGAACCCTAATCTTTAATGTTATTAGCAGCAGGCCATTTATAGGATGTGGGCCATAAAAGCAGCGTCATTATTCTTGGTCCCCATACATAAAGAAGAACATGAAACATGCAAGTAGCTGGACTGCTCTAACCAAATTTGTCGTCCTTTTCTTGTCGGGACAACCAGAATATTATGCTCTCCTGCAATAATTCTAGCATAATGTGGCGGGTCTATGTTAATAGCCCGATCAAACCGAGCCTCAGAGACTATTCCAGTAGAATTAATTGAAGCTGCCTGCTTTTGTGCTGGATTTCTCGAAGGCAAACTTCTTCAAGCTTGTTTTGTGCGCATCCTAAATCGAAAAACGGTTTCTGATTTTCCGGGACACGCAAAAAACACATGATGAAATCAGCAGAACCGGCTTCGGACACTCTGCTTATTCGAAAGATCACTTTTTGACCGACTTCGACAAACTTGGTGTTGCAAAACCATTTCAGATCGCCCTGAAATCTAAAGGTTATGACGAGCCAACACCTATTCAGGAAAACGCTATTCCATACATTCTGGATGGCAAGGACCTGCTTGGTCTTGCTCAGACCGGAACGGGTAAAACCGCAGCTTTCGCAGTGCCGCTTCTTCAGCGCTTGCTTGAGAGCCGGTATCGCGCAGCGCCGAAGAGCGTGCGCAGCCTTATTCTGACGCCAACCCGCGAGCTGGCGGATCAGATTTCAAAGAACATCAAGGCCTATTCAGGTCGCACCAAAATGTACTCCAGCTGCGTTGTTGGCGGTGTGCCGTTTCCTCCGCAGTTCCGTGCTTTGCAGCGTGGTCTGGATGTGCTGGTGGCGACACCTGGCCGATTGCTCGACTTGCATCGCAAGAATGGTGTCAGCTTTGATGAGCTGGAGATCTTCGTTCTCGATGAAGCGGACCAAATGCTGGATCTCGGCTTTATCGCAGAGCTGGAAGAGATTGCTTATCTGCTGCCGGAAAAACGGCAGACACTGCTGTTCTCAGCAACTATGCCTGCAGAAATTCGTGAGTTTGCTGGTCGCTTCCTAAGCGATCCTGTTGAGGTGAGCACTGCGCCACCAGCAACAACAGTAGAAGCTGTAATTCAGAAGATCGCGCATCTGGAAGATAACGCCAAGTATCCTTTGCTGAAGACGCTTCTTGAAACGGAAGAGTGCGAGCGCGCTCTTGTGTTTACGCTCACCAAAAAAGGCAGTGCGCGGCTTGCTGCCCGGCTGAATGCAGACGGTGTGCCAGCAGAATCTATTCATGGCGACATGTCTCAGGCAGAACGCCAGAAGACGCTGGACAAGTTCAAAGGCGGTAAGCTGAAAACCCTTGTTGCGACTGATGTTGCAGCCCGCGGGATTGACGTTTCAGACATTTCGCATGTGATCAACTTTGACATGCCGAACGCGACCGAGAACTACGTGCACCGCATTGGCCGTACGGCGCGTGCGGGTAAGAGCGGAAACGCTATTACGTTCTGTTTGCCAGAAGATCGCGGCATGCTGCGTGCTGTTCAGAAGCTGATCGGCAAGAAGATCCCTGAGATGGATGGATACACCTTCTTCCCATCAGATCGCGAGCCGAAAAGTGCACGCAGCAGTGCGCAATTGGCGGGAAAAAAACAGAAACTTGGTGGGCAGCGGAAAGGCCCGGGCGGCGGTAAGTTCGCTAAAAAGCCAAAGGGCAAATCTTCTGCCAAGCCGGGTAAAAAAGCACCTCCACGCCGGTCGCCAAGCAAGTCATCTGACACGTCTTCAGCGCCTGCTTCCGGTGGTGGCGTTTATCTCAAGCGTAAGAAGCCTTAAGTCTTCGCTTAATGCCGGGTCTTAAGATAGTGCCGAGTGTGGCCTCTCACGGATTGGAAGTGAAATTCCAATCCGGTGGTCGCAGCGGTGTGTTAGTGATTGTTTTCTCTCAGGTCCGGATACCCTCTGGTAAATTCGGGCTAGAGCGCTTGTTTGCAAAGACGCAGCATTCCTGCGTCTTTCTGAATGATACCGAATCACAATGGTATCTGAGAGCAGAGCAGGACATTGACCGTGCGATTGACGACGCGATTGCGCAGGAGAACCCAGAGCGCATTGTCTATTACGGCGCATCCATGGGGGCTTATGGCGCGCTGATGACTGGCCTGCGGCGCCAGGACGGTGAGATTTATGCGTTTTCGCCAGAGTTGAGCTTGGGCATGGCAGGTTCGCAGAGTACTGCATATCTGGAATCTCCTGCTCCTGATAAGGCGGATCTGCTGGCGCTTATGTCTGGGGGGATGAAGTATCCCATTCACATCCTCTTCGGGCTGTTCGATTGGATTGACATGACCGGATACCTTGCCATGCAGCGATTGCCGCATTGTGAGAAGCGTTTCTGTTATGGGGTTGCAGGGCCGCATGCTTTGCATGACCAGCTCTACTCTCTCAACATCGTTCGCCAGTTGATCAAGACATTTCAGCGCGATGTTTCTGAGTTGCTTTCGGCACGAGGGCTCCTTATTTCGCCAAGCCTTGCTGACTGCGCGGAGTTTGTTGGTTTGGGGCAGGCGCTTGCAGAGAACGCTCTGATGTCTCTGCCAGATGTATCGAGATCGCTCACTAATAATCCGGGCTACGGGCTGCTAAGGGCGGAGCATTTTGCGTTGCAAGGAAAGCCCCAAAGGGGTGCTGAACTACTTCAGGAATGGGGCATTGCCTTAAAAGATGATGCTGTACTGAAGACGACACCAAAGCGTTGGCGCAAGAGCTTCTTGATCCGTGCAGCAGAGTTGTATTTGAGCTGCGCTGAGCGCCCGAAAGCTCAGGAAGCGCTCACTGACTGCGTAGCGCAGTTTCCGATTGATGGGCGGATGCTGCAGTTGGCAGCCGCGCTGGAATTCGTATTACCTGAAACCCAATGAGGTTCTGATCTAATCTTGGATTGAAATTGTTTGGCAGCTTGATAGTATCACTAAGAACAAAGTAGGAACAATTTCATGGAATTTGTGAAGGGCTCAAATCGCGTTCAACTGGATGATCCGCTGGTCGATGGTCGTCAGTCCGAGCGTGCGTTGAAAATCCAGCGTGGAGTGCAACGCTATTTGCGAGTGCTGGGTCATACGAGCCTACCAGAAATCACATTGGCCTCAGGCCGCCGGGCTGACCTGGTGGTGCTTGGCAAGAAGTCCGAGATTTGGATTATCGAGATCAAGTCATCCATCGAGGACTTCAAAGCAGACAACAAATGGCATGAATATCGCGATTATTGCGACCGGCTGTTTTTTGCTACCTGCGCGGACGTTCCACAAGAGATCTTTCCCGAAGAAACCGGCTTCATTCTGGCTGATGATTACATGGCAGAAATAATTCGCGAAGCTCCGGAACACAAGCTCTCTGCTGCCACCCGCAAAGCAGTGATTTTGCGATTTGCGCAGGCTGCAGCGAGCAGACTGCACGACCTGACCGACCCGAACCAGAGAAACCTGCGCAGGGGATAAACTGGGGAAGAACCTCAGTAAGCCTCTGCGTTCAAATATTATTTTCAAAGAACGCTCTCAGAGAAGTTCAGCGCATAACATACTCACCAGAATGTTCAGGTTTCCGTTGGGGGAAAGTCTCACTAACATTGAAACATAAAGCAGCTTGTCCGTATTGGGGCGAGAGAAAAGTGCTTTAGGCATTTTTGCTATTTCATTTCTGGGAGAGTTGAGGGCTTTCGGACGTGTGGTGTGTTTCTGGGGAGGGGCCAATGGATTTTGATTATGTGATTGTTGGAGGCGGCTCAGCAGGGTGTGTGCTTGCAGCCCGACTTACAGAAGACCCTTCAGTAACTGTTTGCCTGCTTGAGGCTGGAGGTGAAGGAAAGTCCGTTCTGGTACGGGCACCTCTTGGCATTGCAGCAATGGTTTCCGCAAAGCCCTTTGCCATCAACAACTGGGCTTTTAACTCAGTTCCACAAACGGAGCTGAACGACAGAACCACATTCCACCCACGCGGCAAGGCTTTGGGTGGTTCCAGCGCAATCAACGCTCAACTTTACATCCGCGGCCAAAAACAGGATTATGATGGTTGGGTGGAGCAGGGTGCTGAAGGGTGGTCTTTTGATGATGTACTGCCCTACTTCAAAAAATCTGAATGCAATCAGCGCGGTGAAAGCGGAATGCATGGGGCCGATGGACCTTTACACGTTTCCGAGCAACGTTCGCCTCTTCCAATCTCGCACGCCTTTTTAGCTGCAGCTGAAGGCAGGCAAATTAAACGCAACAATGACTTTAACAGCGGAGATCAAGAGGGCGTTGGACTTTATCAAGTCACGCAGTTCCATGAGGATGATAAAAAAGGCGAGCGCTGTTCAGCTGCTGCTGCCTACCTTCATCCCGTTATGGATCGCCTCAATCTGACAGTGATCACGCATGCCCGCAGCACTCGGGTGTTGTTTGAAGGCAAGAAAGCCGTTGGTGTTGAATACAGCCAGAAGGGCAAACTTGCGACGGTGAAAGCAAGTCGTGAGGTTATTGTCTCAGCCGGTGCTTTCCAGTCTCCGCAGTTGCTCATGCTTTCTGGCGTTGGACCAGCGGATGAGCTGGCGAAACACAACATTCCAGTCCTGCATGACCTGCCTGGTGTGGGTAAGAACCTGCAGGATCATCTGGATTACACCATCAGCTATCGCTCTAATAAAACGGATATGCTAGGATTGGGGTTGAAGCCGGGCATTCAGCTGATCAAGGAAATACTGCGCTGGAGGAAAGACGGCTCTGGCATAATTGCTTCTCCGGCAGCAGAGGGTGGAGCTTTTTTGAAGACTAGCCCGGAGCTGGACAGGCCTGACATTCAACTACACTTCGTCATCTCCATCATCGATGACCATGGCCGGAAGCTCTATGGCGGATACGGGTTTGGTTGTCACGTTTGCGTTTTGCGGCCAAAATCAACTGGGGAAGTTGGGCTCAACTCAGCAAATCCGATGGATGCACCGCGTATTGACCCGAAATATCTGACAGATCCGGAAGACATGGATGTGTTGGTCAAGGGTATCCGCATGACACGGGATATTCTGGAAGGGCCAGAGCTTTCTGACTACCGGGAGGACATGCTCTACGAGTTTGGCCGTGATGAGCGCAGCATCAAGCAAGCAGTGCGGGAGAGGGCGGAGACGATCTATCACCCTGTCGGGACTTGCAAGATGGGCACAGATGAGATGTCGGTGGTCGGACCAGACCTGAAAGTGCACGGGCTGGAAGGTTTGCGTGTGATCGATGCTTCTGTGATGCCTTCGCTGATCTCAGGCAATACCAATGCGCCGACAATCATGATCGCTGAGAAGGCTTCAGACATGATCCTCGGAAAGCCGCTTTTGAGCACTGAACACGAGAGCGAGCAGGTTTCAGCCTAAACAGCAAAAGGCCGGTACGAACATACCGGCCTTCTAACGTGACAGTTTGGCGAACAGGTTAAGCCAGCTCTGCGATCTTTTTAACGAGCTGGCGAGCGACTTCGTCCTTACCCATTTTCGGCCAATCTTCCACGCCGTTATGGGTCACGAGGCGGACGGTGTTGTTGTCGCCGCCCATAACGTTATTCTCGGGGCTGACATCGTTTGCTACAATCAGATCAGCACCTTTACGCTCCAACTTTCCGCGAGCGTTATTGATCAAATCATTTGTTTCGGCAGCAAAACCAACCACCAGCTTCGGTCGTTTGCCCTGCAAATGTCCTACTGTTTTCAGAATATCCGGGTTTTCGACAAGGCTCAGCGCGGGTGGCAAACCTGTTCCGTCTTTCTTGATTTTCTGATTGCTGTCGTGAGCAACCCGCCAATCTGCAACGGCTGCAGCCATGATCGCGATATCGGCTGGTAGCGCGCACTCAACGGCAGCCAACATAGCGCTTGCAGATTCAACGCGAATTGTCTCAACGCCTTTCGGGTCTGACAGCACTGTTGGGCCTGAGACAAGTGTCACTTGCGCCCCAGCGTTCGCGGCGGCTTCTGCAATGGCGTAGCCTTGTTTGCCGGAGGAGCGGTTGGCGATGTAACGCACTGGATCAATTGGCTCATGGGTTGGACCAGCTGTGATAACAATGCGCTTGCCCTTCAGAGGCTGTTCTTTTGGAGAGAGGAGATCTTCAATAGCACCAACAATTTCCAGCGGCTCGGACATGCGGCCATACCCTGCTTCGCCTTTTTCCGCCATTTCTCCAGCATTGGGGCCAACAAAATTCAGGCCATCCGCTTTCAACTGAGCAACATTACGCTGGGTTGCCGGGTGGCTCCACATTTTGGAATTCATAGCAGGGGCAACGAGCACTGGCTTGTCGTTGGCCAGTAACACACAGGAGGCCAGGTCGTCGGCCAATCCGTGTGCCATCTTTGCCATGATGTTTGCTGTGGCTGGGGCGACGACGACAAGGTCGGCCTCACGCGACAAGCGAATGTGGCCAACATCGTGTTCGGCTTCTCTATCAAACAGCTCGGTGAAGACTGTGTCGCCCGTCAATGCACCAACAGCAAGCGGTGTGATGAACTGAGAACCACCGTTGGTCAGAACTGCCCGAACTTTCGCACCTCGCTCTTGCAGGCGGCGGATCAGATCCAGCGATTTATAGGCTGCAATACCGCCTGTGATGATGAGGAGAATGCGCTTGTCTGAAAGCATTTTAAAACCACCTTTTGCGCAGGCTTGATCACCATCAGGCCCGCCAACTCATTTCCTGAGGTATTTCTACCCGTTTTCATTCCGGATTTCATTAGTTTCCTAAAGGCCTTTCGTCCCATTGGGTAAATCGCGGTAACAGTGCAGCGCCTTCAGATCCTGAATTTTCCGGGATGAGGCCAAATTTCTTCTTCGGGCTTGTCAAATTGCATGAGTTCGATGAGGTTTCTACCCTCCAGAATGAAGGCGACCCAAACGCCTTTGGCCGGACTTTCCGGAGACAAAATAACGTTCTTACCTTGCAAAGCTTCGGTAAGGTCATCAACCACATAGGCAACATGAGGGGTTGTCTTGATTATCTCGGGGAGTGGGTTGTCATCATCAAAGTTCATCCACTCAATGGCATAGGGCCCCTCAAAATAACCCGTTGCAGTGAGTTTGAGGGTTTTGTTGTGGTGCGTTTCCGGCAGCTTTTCGCTGGTTGGAATACCGACATGATGAAAGCGTAGTTCCTGCATGGCTCCTTGCCTCTAATGGCGATTTTGCCAATGCAGATTAGGCTTTTTCGATCACCACAGCCCCAAGATAACAAGTGCAATTGGAGAGAGTTTTCAGAGCTAAACACAAAAAAGCCCCGCTCTTGCGAGCGAGGCTTTCAGCATCAGGAGTTCCAGAGCCTAGAATTGGCCGGAGAAGCTGCGAGGTGCTGGAGCAATTGGTTCTGCAGTCCTCTTGCCAGAAACAGCATAAACCGCAAGTCCACGGTCATTCAGGCCATCTTGCTGGAAGCGGAAGATACCATCAATGCCGAGGAAACCATCACGATTGGTCAACACACGGTCAGAGAAGCGATCAGGCCCAGCGGAGCGGACCAGCCCAGCGGCCAGAATTGTTGCATCATAAGCCAAAGAAGCGTTGCGCGGTGGCTGGGAGCCATAGGTTTCACGATAACGGGTCGCGAGACGCTCGAAGCTCTGGTTATCCGGACCTGGGAACCAACTACCAACCATGACAGGAGACTGGAGGATGTCCGGTGTGTTCCATTGACCACTGCCAATCATCTTCACTTCACCAAGGCTTGCACCCATTTCGGTCATCACCTGCATCACAAAAGGAGGAACGCCGCCACCTTCAGGAACAAACAGAGTGTCCACCTGCGAAATAGAGCGGCTCAGGCTAGCAACGCGGGCGCGGATGTCTTCAGCATTGCCCGGGATATAGCGCTCAATGGTGATGATACGGCCATTTGTCTGCCCAACAACCTGACGGAATGCAGCTTCAGCAACCGCACCATAGGCATTGTTTGGCAACAGCGCGGAATAGGAGCGGCGCTCCTGTTCTGCTGCGTAGGACACGATGCGGTTTACGTCAGATACAGGCAGATAGCTGAGCAGATATGTGCCCGGCTTTGCTGCATTGGTATCAGAGGAGAATGCAACGATTGGAACACCAGACCGGCGTGCAACAGCAGATGCACCCTGAACAGCCGGGGCAAAAACCGGACCAATGAGGAGTTCTGCGCCTTCACTGATCGCCTGCTGGGCAGCAATGCTTGCGCCCTCAGAGGTTCCACCAGTGTCTTTTACGAGCAGCTGGATGTCAGCACCCTGAAAATCCTCAAGCGCGAGCTTGGCGGAATTTTCGAAAAGAGTGGCAACAGAAGCTGCTGATTGACCTTCGCCAGAGTATGGCAGCAACAGGCCAACGCGAACGGAACCATTGCCAATGGCACGGCCCGAGACCAGCTGCGGCTGGCCGTTTGGGTTTAAATCAGGCTGAAAAGGAGTGTTCACCGATGAGAAGTTAGGTGAATTAACACAGCCAGCCAACAGGACGGAGACGCCGAGCGCAGCCCCTGTCACAAGTTTGCGGAAGCTCATTCCACGCAGTGTGGCTGATCCTAAGCTCATGGATGCCCCATCTATTCCGAAGGCCGTTCGATCAATCCCTCGTTTTGCAAGGGATGAAATCCGGCAATTTACATTTAGAACTCGTCGCGATTGCTCACGCGCCATGCTCTAATCGATTATTATGCGCACACTCTTATCCGAAAACCGGACCCCACTTCTCAGAAGATATGCCTTAGTTTGGTTTATTTCTACAGATCCAACGCAGTTAATACAGCCTCAACCCAAGGAAATCCGAGATTTTTTTAAGGATTCTGTCAAAAACTCCCCGTTGTAATTAGTCATTTTGCGGTTTGTTGGTTAGATGTGCACTCTCTACTGTGCAAAACTTGCTCCATTCTGGAGCTCTCACGAGGCGACCATGGATCATTCCGAAGCTGCATCCGAGCGGAAATACTATATTGGCGAGCATTCGCTAACGGCTAAACGGATTGAACCGGGATTGCACATCGTTTCGACCCCAATCGGCAATCTGCAAGACATCACAATCCGTGCGCTAGAAACCTTGGCTGCTTGTGATCTTATTGCCTGCGAGGATACTCGTGTGACGGGTGTCTTGTTGCAGCGTTATGGCATCCGCACGCAGATGATGACCTATCACGAGCACAATGCCCACAGACAACTGCCTAAGATTTTGGAGACATTGGGTGCTGGACGAGCCGTTGCATTGGTTTCCGATGCTGGTACGCCGCTCATTTCTGATCCCGGCTTTCGGCTTGTTGGTGATGTCGTAGAGCACGGGCACAAGGTTGTGCCAATTCCAGGTGCCTCAGCCATGTTGAGCGGTCTGGTTGGCGCCGGTTTACCCTCTGACACTATTTTGTTTGCTGGTTTTCTGCCCAATAAGACCCACGGCAGAAAGAAACGTCTTGAAGAACTGAGAGATATTCCAGCGACACTGGTGTTTTATGAGAGCCCTCACAGAGTTGGGGCTTCTCTTGTCGATATGACTGAAATTCTTGGGAAGCGTAAGGCTGCTGTTGCACGCGAGCTGACCAAGCGGTTTGAGACCTTCCAGCGTGGTACCCTTGCAGAACTGAGTGATTTCTATTCGGGGGATCGCCCTAAGGGAGAAATTGTTATTCTTGTTTCACCACCTGAAGAGCAGGAACTGACCGAGGTTGATGCAGACGAACTGTTGCTCGAGGCATTGAAAGAAATGCCAGTAAGCGCAGCAGCGAAGAAAGTCTCCAAAGCAACCGGGGTGGATCGAAAGACGATTTATGCCCGTGCTATGGAGCTTAAAAATGCAGGAACCGCAGAAGAGCCCGAGAGCGACTAAAAGCAACCTTCTTAAGAAGCAGGCTGCTTATCGAAAAGGACTACAGGCGGAGCTAAAAGCAGAGATGCTGCTTCGCCAAGCAGGCTGGCAGATTCTTGAAAGACGCTACAAAACCAAGCAGGGCGAGATCGATTTGATCGCCGAACAAGACCAGACGATCGTGTTTGTAGAGGTGAAAGCCAGGCGGGGTGTGGATGATGGCTTATATGCAATCACGCAACGCTCTCAACGAAGGATTGCAAATGCTGCCCGAGAATGGGTTTCCCATCACAACGATGTGGTTGGAAAAACCTTGAGATTTGATGCGGTTATTCTTCCCAAACATGGAGAAGCCCAGCACTTCCCTAATCTTTTTGAAGCTGAAATTTTTTAGGAAACAAATATTTTATCGCAAAAATGTAGACAAATTGCTTTCTGACCCACATATCTGCAGCTAACATCCATTTTTATTTACATGGATTTCTATCCCAGCGTTATTTCAGGAGTGCCTCATGTCCAAAGCAGCTTCTTCTGGTGCCAAGCGGCCGCTTAAAGTCGCCGTTCAGATGGACCATATCTCAACCATCAACATTGCGGGCGACAGTGCTTTTGCACTGATGCTGGAAGCGCAGGATCGTGGTTATGAACTGTATCACTACACCCCAGAGCGTCTGGCGCTGTGGGGTGAAAAGGTTATGTGCCGCGTTGAGCCGGTAACCGTGCGCGACGAAGCTGGCAATCACTTCAGTTTTGGTGAGCCTCAGCGCGTTGACATGTCTGATATGGATGTCGTTCTGATGCGTCAGGATCCTCCGTTTGATCTGGCTTATATCGCTGCAACCCATATTCTCGAAAAGCTTTCCGAGACAACGCTGGTCCTGAATAATCCAGTCTCTGTGCGTAATGCGCCAGAAAAATTGTTTGTGACCCAGTTTGCCGACCTGATGCCACCAACGCTGATCACTCATGATCGTGAAGAGATCGACGAGTTCCGCAATATCCATAGCGATATCGTAATGAAGCCGCTGTTTGGACATGGCGGCGCTGCTGTATTCCGCGTGACCAAGGATGACCTGAACTACGGTTCTCTTTACGACTTCTTCTCCGTCACATTTCGCGAGCCTTGGGTGATTCAGAAGTTCCTACCGAATGTGAAACACGGCGATAAGCGCATTTTGTTGGTCGATGGCGAGTTTGCTGGTGCAGTAAACCGTGTCCCTGCAGAAGGTGACCTGCGCTCCAACATGGTACGCGGTGGGTCTCCAAAAGACAGTGACCTGACTGAACGCGAAAGAGAGATTTGCGCGCGCCTTGGGCCGACACTGAAGGAGCAAGGACTCATTCTCGTTGGTATCGACGTGATTGACGGAAACCTCACTGAAATCAACGTGACAGCTCCGACTGGCATTCGCGCAATCCAAAAGCTGGGCGGGCCAGATGTGGCCGGCATGGTCTGGGATGTGCTTGAAAAAAAGCTGGAAGGCTAAAAAATATCAAAGGCCCTGTTGGTTGACAGGGCTTTTCTTTTCCCAGTGACTTTCAATTATGAACTCAGAGATTTCAGATAAAGCTTCTTATGGGGGCTTTCGTATTTCTGAGTATTCAAGGCTTGTGTGTTTCCTGTTCGTTCCTGCTTAATTACTACAATGATGATAAATTGTGGTCGCAGGAGTGTCTGGTGTTCGCTCGCATCTCTACCGTTTCCTTTCAGGGTGTCGACGCTGCAAATGTTGACGTGCAGGTCCAGATTAGCCCCGGATCCGTCTATTTCACTCTTGTTGGCCTGCCTGACAAGGCGATTGCAGAAAGCAAGGAGCGGGTTCGGTCAGCACTCATTGCTACCGGCCTCGCGCTACCAACCAAACGTGTGACGGTTAATCTGGCTCCGGCTGACCTACCTAAGGAAGGATCACATTATGACCTTCCGATTGCACTTGGCCTCTTGGTGGCGATGGGGGCATTGCCTGCGGAAGCTGTCGAAGGCTTCCTCGTTCTAGGTGAGCTCTCACTGGATGGCAGCATTTCGCACGTAAACGGAGCCCTTCCAGCTGCAATCGCTGCTGTTGCAAACGGGAAAGGTTTGATCTGCCCAGCAAGTTGCGGCTCTGAAGCGGCATGGGCGGATGAGAACCTGAAAATTATGGCTGCGGGATCACTGGTTCAGCTCTACCGCGCATTGAAAGGTGACATTACTCTTTCTGCCCCAAAACCGCGTAGCTCTCCACAAGCTGCTAGTTCACTGGACCTTGCCGATATTCGAGGGCAAGAAACAGCGAAGCGAGCACTGGAGATTGCAGCGGCTGGCTCTCATAACCTGATGATGGTTGGCCCTCCAGGCTCTGGGAAGACCTTACTCGCGAGCAGGTTACCTGCTCTTTTGCCGCCACTATCAGCTCGCGAACTGCTGGAAGTTTCCATGATCGCTTCCATATCAGGTGAGCTGGAAGATGGTGCCTTGAGCAATCAACGTCCCTTCCGGGCACCGCATCACTCTGCCTCCATGGCCTCACTGGTTGGCGGTGGCATAAAAGCCAGACCCGGCGAAGTGTCCATGGCTCACAATGGTGTGCTTTTTTTGGATGAGCTGCCAGAGTTCGATAGTTCCGTTCTGGACAGCTTGAGACAGCCTATTGAGAACGGTGTGGTGACGATTGTTCGTGCCAATTATCGTGTGAGCTACCCATCTATGGTGCAAGTGGTTGCTGCGATGAACCCTTGCCGTTGCGGTTATGCAGGAGAGCCGGGACACACTTGCAGGCGAGGCGAAAAATGCGCCAGTTCTTATCAATCACGAGTGTCCGGGCCATTCCTTGACCGGATGGATTTGCAACTGCATGTTCCCGCGGTTTCTGCAAGAGACCTGATCAGCCCGTGCACTTCTGAGAGTTCGCAGGTGGTTGCTCAACGTGTGGCACGTGCTCGTGCAATACAGCAAGCTCGCTATGCCTCTCTTGGGTTAGATATCACTGTCAACGCACATGCCAGTGCGCGGACTATTGAGCAAATTGTTGCATTGGATCAAGGCAGTAAGGAGTTGATTGAACAGGCCTCCATACAATTTGGTCTTTCTGCACGTGGATACCATCGTGTTTTGAAACTATCACGGACAATTGCAGATATGGACGGGTCAGAGGCCGTTCAGCGCATTCACTTGGCCGAGGCCCTGAGTTTCAAACGCTCTTCCGCCTATTTGGCCGCAGCATAATCTGTTATATCCTACCAATTGAATTTTACTGATTTACCGAAATAGTTCAGGTGGAGCAAAAGCTGTGTTGAAACGGAGACTGAAAACTGAGGAGAGCACCCATGTTGTTACTCAGGCTCGCGTGTCTCTGATTAAGCAAAGCGAAATCACCGAGAAATCATCCTTTGTTCTAAAGAGCCTCTCCATTTTCGTGGGCGTTATATGCTTGCTGATTGCGCTGCTGCTAACTGATTGGCAGTCCTTGCAAGGTTTCTATGTTGTGTTGCTTGCTTTTGGGGCTGGCGCTGTCTTGTTTCGCCGGTTTCCAGCAAGTGACGTTATCGCCCAAAGTTGGAAAGCGGCTCAAATCCAGAGTGAAGTGGAGCAACTTGAAGACCCATCAGAATTAGCTAGCGATACTGACTGGCAGCTGCGTGAAGCGGATGATCGGCACCGTTCTATTCTGGATGCGCTGGGCGCCATTGTAATCCGTTGTGATAGCAATGGAGTGGTGCTGTCTGTCAATGATGCAGGAAAACGCAATTTTCCAGCTGGGTTTGGAGTTGAGATCGGAGGGGCCATTCATCTGCCTTATGCCGAAGACTTTACTCCTGATCTTGAGGAAGGGGCTGCTGGGACCACCGAAGACGTTGCCTTGCGCACAAAACATGGCACCCGCTGGTATTCACTCCTGCGCCTGAGCATTCGCGATGGCAGCGGTGGAGCTCCTATCATTCAGTGGATCCTGACTGATGTCACAGATAGGCGACAAGCTGAGCAAAAGCTACGGGAAGACCGTGACCATGCTGCAAATGCCAGCGAGGCAAAATCTCGCTTCCTCGCGATGGTCAGTCACGAAATTCGCACGCCCTTAAACGGTGTCTTGGGCATGGCGGATTTGTTGGATGACACGACAACCACTGCAGAGCAGCAAAATTACATTAATGCGATCAGAACTTCAGGCTCCACACTTTTGATGCTCATTGATGAGGTTCTTGATTACTCCAAGATCGAAGCGGGAAAGTTGGAGTTAGAGACTGGCAATGTTGAGCTTGCTCCGTTAGTGGAGCGCGTTGTGGAGCTGCTCTCTCCCAAAGCCCATGCAAAGGGGCTGCAGATTGGTTCATTTATCAATCCAGCCGTACCAAAAACCATCCAGAGTGACCCGGCACGGTTGCAGCAAATCCTATATAATCTGGTTGGAAACGCGATCAAATTTACAGAAGAAGGCGGTGTTTCTTTAGCCCTGCAAGTCACTACAGATACTACAGGCCACCACTTGCTGGAGTTCGCTGTTCAAGACACTGGCCCCGGCATGGATGACGTCACAGCAGCTCGCATCTTCCGGGAGTTTGAACAGGGTGAATATGGGCGTGACCGTAAGTTCGATGGAGCTGGCCTGGGCTTGGCAATTTCCAAACGGCTAGCGGAGCTTATGGGAAGTTCACTCACCGTTCAGAGTCAGCTGGGTTGTGGCTCCACTTTCCTTCTTGAGATGCCAGTTGATGAGATTTCAGAGGACCTTGTAAAAGACCATGATGATCGTATCGCGATCATGACCAGCAATAAGATTGAGGCCGACCTCGTCTATAAAACGCTGAGCACAAGCGGTTTCAATCACACCAAGGTTCTGGCAGCAGCTGAACTAGAAGGTTTGTCTCTTACGACACAGTTTGACCGTTTGCTTGTTGGTGAAGAATATGTAGAACGCATTCGCAATTTCTATGGGCAGCAATCTGAGAGTGCACCCGAGATATTTGTCCTCATTAAACCTCAGGAACGGGCGCGGATTGCCGATATCAAGACCGGAGAGTTTTCTGGTTACTTGACCCGTCCTGTTCGTCGCAGCTCATTACTTCGGGTGTTCTCACCCACCTCGCTGCAGACTGACGAGGTTGGTAACGATGTAACAGAAGAAGAGGTGGCGTCTACACATCAAGGCCAAAGCACAAACCTTAATGTGTTAGTGGCCGAAGACAACCCAATTAACTGGATGCTGGTTCAAGCACTACTGGACAAACTGGGCCACACATCCGAGCTTGCTGAGGATGGGCATAAGGCTGTTTCGCTCTGTGCCAGCGGCTCGTTTGATATTGTGCTCATGGATCTGCACATGCCCGGTCTGGATGGACTTGAAGCCATCTCAAAAATTAGAGGCCGAGAAGAAAAAACCGCATCGCAGGTGCCAATTTATGTTGTTTCAGCAGATGTTATGCCAGACGCAAAAGAAGAGGCTCTTAATGCCGGAGCAGACGGTTTTTTAAGCAAACCCCTAAAAAAGCAGGATCTCGAAGCTGTTTTAAAACGCTATGCTAAGGGATAGCTCGGTATATTTAGCCTGTTCAATATCACGAGGCGGTTGTTATACTCAGATTAACCGCGACCGCAGCATTGTTTAGCAGATGTGAGCGTCGTTACCCGGGTAAATGTTGGTGTTATGTCACTCAACTGTCCTAAAATGGGCTTATATCACAAATTGACTACCCAAAATTGACATGGGTGACTCGATTGGTGCAAATTCAGAAAGGCGTTCTCATTATTGCAATGTTTCTTAAATACCTAAGCAATATGAGATAATAATAGTATGGCTGGATCTGGACATATCTCCCCGATGAAAGTCCTAAAAAAAATTACACCGAGCAAACTGTCAGGGCGACCTGCGCCACGGTGGATCCCTCAGGCAATGCTTGGAAAAATGCCGGAGGCAAGACAAAGCCTCGGTAAGGTCGGCCCACTCGAGGTTCGTCTTTCCAACGGAGCCAAAGAACTCAAGCAATCTCAACGTTTACGCTACGAAGTGTTTTACGAAGAGATGTCCGCTATTGCAGATGCACAAACGCAGTTATCGCGTCTTGATCGCGACAGTTATGACGAGATTTGTGATCATCTATTGGTCGTTGATCACAACAGTCAGGTTCGCAACAAACCGTTTTCCAAACTCAAGCCGCAGATTGTAGGCACATACCGATTGCTCCGTCAGGAACTTGCACAGCTCAATGGCGGTTTCTACACAGCAGGCGAGTTTGATATTCAAGGGATTCTGGATCGTCACAGTGATCTGAATTTCATGGAACTCGGTCGTTCTTGTGTTTTGAAACCTTATCGCACCAAGAAGACCGTAGAATTGCTATGGCATGGCATCTGGTCTTATGTGCTGACGCACAATGTAGATGTAATGATTGGCTGCGCCTCTATCGAAGGTACCGATCCTGATCTTCTTGCTGAGCAACTTTCCTTCCTGCACCACTTTGCTAGTACACCGGAAGAATGGCACGTATCAGCGCTGCCAGACCAGTATGTGGAAATGAACCGCATTGCGAAAGATCAGGTGGATCAACGCGCTGCGCTTCGTTCTCTGCCACCGCTGATTAAAGGATATCTACGCCTTGGCGCCTATATCGGTAACGGAGCAGTTGTTGATCACCAGTTCGGCACCACTGATGTTTTGATCATCATGCCAGTGTCCAAGCTGAACTCACGCTATGTGAATTACTATGGCCAAGATGCCAGTCGGTATTCCAGCTGATCACAGAGCGATCAGTGTCTCAAAATGGAGAGGGCGGGTTTCCGCCCTGTTATATTTGCGTAGAAGCGCTAGCATCTCTGCATATTTGTGGCATTTCCCGGCCAACTGCGCGCAATTCACCTCAATAGCTTAACGCTCAATTAAGCGTGTTTCCCTAAAATCGTTCGTGTTTTGTATCCAGGTTGCGACCTCTCTCCCAAGCGGTCAGCAGCCTGAGTTTGTTCAGGCTTGCTCAATCTTTAATGGCAATATTTGCCCAAAATTTGAGTGATTGGTACTGAGGTGTTTTAGAGTTATGGCGACAGGCCAAAATGGAAATGGCAGAAAACGGAGGCCAGTGCGCCCCGGGCAACGCCCTTCCGGCAAGCCACCTCAACATCCCGAAGGACAGCGGCCAAAACGCCCAGCACAACCTCAACGCCCACGCTTGCAGGGTGTCGCATTGCGTCCGGACGAGGTCGAAGATTATATTCGCCGTCCGAGCAAGGCCAGTGCTCCAAGCAAGCAATCATCATCAGGGCAACGCTCTTCACCTCAAAACCCAACGGCACAGGCCAGAAAACCTGCTCCTCAGCGTCCCAGGCCTGCGCAAGCAGCGTCAGCAAAGAAGCCTGCCAAGAAACCTAGCCGCAAGGCACGTCAACAGACACTGGCAGCTCTTGATGCAGCAACCTCCTCTGGCAAACCAAAGAGCCAAAGCAAATTTCGACGGTTTTTGTGGAAGTCCTTTCGCTTTTCCATGTATTGGAGCGTCGTACTTGGCATTTGGGGGATCGTCGTTGTTGGCGGTATTCTCACCTATTACGCTGCGCATTTGCCACCAGCTTCGGAGTGGGCTGTTCCGCAACGCCCACCTAACGTGCGCATCGTTTCAGCAAACGGCACTTTGATCGCCAATCGTGGGGATACCGGCGGAGAGGCCGTCCGTTTGGAGCAGTTACCTACGTATCTGCCTGAAGCTGTGATGGCTATCGAAGACAGGCGGTTCAGATATCATTTCGGCATCGATCCAATTGGTCTCGCCCGCGCTGCATTTGTCAATTACACCAGCGGGCGAACTGTGCAGGGCGGATCAACACTCACACAGCAGCTGGCGAAGAACCTGTTCCTAAAGCCTGAGCGCACCATGCGACGTAAGATGCAGGAAGTGGTGATGGCGCTGTGGTTGGAGTGGAATTACAGCAAGGACGAAATTCTGGAGATGTACCTTAACCGGGTTTATCTCGGCGCAGGGGCTTATGGTGTTGATGCCGCGTCGCGGGTTTATTTTGGAAAATCCGCTCATCTCATCAACCTTGCTGAAGCGGCAACCATTGCAGGCCTGCTGAAAGCACCTAGTAAATATGCCCCCACACGCAATGCCGCTCTTGCAGAAGGTCGTGCGCAGGTGGTGATCGCATCCATGCACAAGGCTGGCTTCATCACCGCTGATGACGCCAAGAATGCCCTGTTCAACCCGGCGCACGTGGTCACAAGCCACAACAGTAGCAGTGGCAATTATGTTGCTGATTATGTGATGGAGTTGCTACCTGGCTTCGTCGGCTCTATTGGCGAGGACATCATCGTCGATACCACCATCGATTGGGACATGCAGCAAGCGGCAGAAACGGCGCTGACCACTCGAATTGCGGAGTCTCGCCAAGAGTTTAATGTGACACAAGGCGCGGTTGTTACGCTCAATCGCAGTGGTGCAATCCGTGCTCTTGTTGGCGGTGTTGATTATAGGAAAAGCCAGTTCAACCGCGCTGTTTATGCACGCAGACAGCCGGGATCTGCTTTCAAACCGTTTGTCTATCTTGCGGCGTTAGAACGGGGTATGACCCCTAATACTGTCCGCAGGGATGCTCGTGTCACCTACAGGGGCTGGACGCCGAAGAACTACACCAAGCGATACTACGGCGATGTGACATTGACGCAAGCGCTTGCATTTTCGATCAACACCGTTGCAGCAAAGCTGGCGCATGAGGTTGGCCCAGCCAATGTGGCGCGTACAGCACGTCGTCTGGGCATTACATCCGCGCTCAAGTCCAATCCATCCATCGCTCTTGGAACGTCAGAGGTTACCCCGCTTGAGATTGCAGCTGCGTATGTGCCTTTCTCCAATGGCGGATATGGTGTCGTTCCTCATGTGGTACGGCAAATTCGAAATGAACATGGCAAAGTGCTTTATCGCCGTTCCGGTGATGGTACAGGACGCGTTGTTCGTGGAGATAAGCTGAGTGAAATCAATACTATGATGGCACAAACAGTCTATGGAGGCACAGGAAAACGCGCTCTGTTGGCTGGACGACCGGCGGGAGGCAAAACCGGTACAACGCAAGGCTACAAAGATGCGTGGTTCATTGGTTATACAAACTCACTCACCACTGCGGTTTGGCTTGGGAATGATAATAACAAGCCGATGAAGAAGGTGAGTGGGGGTACACTGCCAGCAGAAATCTGGGCATGGGTGATGGAGACAGAGCATCAGGGTATCCCGATTGCCAGACTGCCGGGTGTGCCGATTAATCTTGCCGAAACATCACCATTGTTGAAACCGGGCACTGCGCCTAAGCGTCGTCAACCAACATTTGTGGCAGCTCCTCAGCAACCACAGCCACCAAGGCCTGCAGTTCAAGCAACAACAGCTCCGCGCCCACAAAACAACACCAGCACAAGCCCGCTGGACCTGCTTGGAAGGTTGTTTGGCGGTGGTTAGCTATTCCTGTCCGTAAAGGTGAAGTTGAGAGCCGTGCTCTTTGAGCCAGCGTTGGGCTTGCTTTGTGTGGGGTGCTAACTGCTCACAAACACGCCAGAACTCTGGTGAATGATCCAGTTTCACCAAGTGAGCAACTTCGTGAGCGGCTACGTACTCCAAAATGTCGGGTGGCGCCATCACAAGGCGCCAGGAGAACGATAGTTTCCCATCATGCGAACAGGAGCCCCAACGGCTCTTGGTGTCTCGCAGTGTGATGCTGTGATAGTTGCGTCCAAGCTTGTTCGTGAAGTGCTGTACGTGTGCTTCAAGATCTTCTTTAGCTAACTTGCGCAGGAAGTCTTTGGTTTTGCGGTGAAAGCTTTGGGTTTCTCCGGGTAGTAACAGCAGCGGTTCCTCCGTCTGGTCTTCAAGATCAAGCTTCGCGAGCCCACGTAACTTGCCGGAAGAGCGCAGGGTGTGCGACACACCTTTGATTGGGATGCGAGCACCTTCTTCAAATTTGATTGTATCCGGGCGAGCACCCAATCTTTGCTTCAACCAGTCGATTTGCCGGTTGGCGAAATCCTGTGCTGTCTTCAAATTGCCACGGGCAGGAACAGTGATGACGGGTGTTGGGTCTCCAGGGGGAATTCTAAGGATATAGCGTTTTGCTCTGGAGTTGCGTTTCAGGCGGATTTGCAGAGGCTTATGCCCCAGATCCACCTCAATAAACTCCGGCAAAACCTTTGTCGCAAAGAACCCCATATCACCTCAAAAATTGCACTGGTCGCTCTCGTTATTGCAGAGAAAGGGGCGATTTAAAAGTCGACCAGTGCGAATTACTTTAGCGTGTGTGTTGCTTTGCGAGTAAGCCTCAACGCACAAAAGGGTGCCCTGCAAAAGCAGAGCACCAGAGGCTTGTTATGAGCCTTTGAGAACCACTAGATTGCTTCACCAGCAGATGGCTCGCCTGGACGGTTGTGGCGGTTTCTCATGAAGCGGTCGAATTCTTCCTGATCTTTAGCCCGACGCAGGTCGTTCATGTAATCATCGAATTCCTGACGCATGCTATCAAGCTTTCTGCGCTCTTCTTCCAAGCGGGTCAGCTCTTTTTCACGGTAGTCGTCAAATGCAGCATTACCGCTGCGGGTCGCATTTTGCATATTGTCCATCGTATTTTTCAAGTTGCTACGATTCCACTGGCATTTAGCTTCACGCTTCCAGCCATTAAAGTTGTCGCCCCATAAGATGTAGGCAAGCATAGCAAGGCCAAGAGGCCAGAAAACTACGAATCCAAGAACCATAAGTGCAATACTTAGAGGATTCCAGGAGGGTTTTATTGCATTTACATTCATTAAAATCACCCCTTTCTCAAATCAACAAGCTTGAGATGGGATGATTTTATTTTACTTTCAAGAGATAGAATGAAATTTTATTAGACGATGAGTTATCTTCACTTACGTTCAGTTGGAATGCACTGTTTCATTGAGACGGCGTGCCTGCTCAACCCAATTATCCCGAACCATGCGTCCGCGAATATCCAAACGATCGTCCAGCGCCGCGGCCTGATGTTCTGTCAGATTTGCAATTTGCCAGTAGTGGAAGATACCTGCGCCGTTCAAAGCCCGCTCTAGTTTAGGTCCAACACCGCTGATCAACTGCAGGTCATCTGCAGCGCCTTTTGGCTCAGCAAGCAGGATTTCGCGTAGTGGGTCACCCGCAATTTTCTCAGAGGTGTTTTCACGCAGGGTCTTTTTCGCTGCACGTTTGGAAACTTGCTCCGCACGCACGTTTCTTGGATTATCCTGAATGAATTTGACGATACGTGGCGCGATTTCAGAACGATACTTTGAACCGTTAAACACACCGTAGTGGCCTACACCGGGCTGGATGTAGTGCAACCGGCGGTTGGATGGGATGTTTTCAGCCAGCTTTTGAGCCGCTTGGGTTTGGCCAACACCAGAAATGTCGTCGTTTTCGCCTTCAACGGTAAACAGCGCCGTGCCGGTGATCTTTTTCGGATCAACCATCTTGCCACGATGCATCATTTCGCCTTTTGGCAGCGAATGCTCGATGAACACGGTTTCCACGGTCTGGAGATAGAATTCGGAGGTCAGATCCATAACAGCGAGATATTCATCATAGAAGTCACGGTGCTTCTCAGCGCTGTCGCCATCACCCTCAATCAGATGCTGGAAGAAATCGCGGTGGGCAACCATATGCCGATCCAGATTCATGCTCATGAATCCAGAGAGCTGGAGGAAGCCCGGATAAACCTGTCGCGTGAAGCCTTTGTGCGGGAAGGGAACTTCCATGACAACATTGCGCTTGAACCAGTCGATACCTTTTTCGACGGCCAGATCATTCACGGCGGTTGGCGCTTCGCGGGTGTCAATTGGGCCACCCATCAGCGTCATAGTCGCCGGAGCGCATTTGTCTCCGTTCTCTTCCATCAAGGCAACGGCTGCATAAACTGGAACGGATGGCTGGCAAACCGCCAGAACGTGCGTATTTGGTCCCAGATAATGCAGCATCTGCATGATGTATTCGATGTAATCGTCCAGGTCGAAACGGCCATCAGCGACAGGCACCTGTCGCGCGTCTTCCCAGTCCGTGATGTAAACATCCAGATTTGGCAGTAAGGCTTCAACAGTGCCGCGCAGAAGAGTTGCATAGTGGCCAGACATGGGTGAGACGATCAGAATTTTAGGATCGCCTTTTCTGCTTTGAGGTAAATCACGCTTGAAGTGTAACAGGCCGCAAAATGGTTTCGCCCAGATAATTTCTTCCGTGATGTCTACTTCTTTGCCATCCACGACAGTGGAGTCGAGCTCAAACTCCGGCTTGCCATAACGACGGGTTACGCGCTCAAGCATCTCACAGGATGCAGCAACCGTGCGACCAACCTGCGTGTGTGACATGGGATTGAGCGGGTTTTGAAAGCACAATCTTGTCATGTCCGCTGCAGCCCGGACAGGGGACATCGCTGCATGGTTCATTTCATACAAGTGGTAGAACAGCACAGAATGTTTCCTCCCAAGACGTTCGCTTCAGCCAACTCTTGTTCATGTAATTCTTGATTTCCGCAACACGAATACACTTTAGCCCGAAGTGCTGCACCGCAAAAGTATAGACAGCTCTATACCTTTTCAGCAACATAGACTCATGGAGAAATTCAAACCAACCTTAACTTGCATTGAAGATCAATAGGTTCTTCACCATCGCTGAGGTACATGTCAGTGTAATCAATTATGTTGCATTGCACAATATGTAAATTAATACCCCAATCGAATCGAGTAATTCGACTGCAATTATTTCACTAAGTTGAAATCGCTAATGAATTTTATTTGGGAATGCTAATCGGAAGCCAGCTCAGCAATTACGGCATCCAGTAGGGGAAAGCCAGCTTGCGTTGCACGCAGGCGAGTGTTGCTTACCCATTCTACCATGCCGTTTTCCTGCAGATTTAACAATCTCTGCGGATTGAACTGACGGCCAGAGAGCTGTTCATAACGTGGTACGTCAATGCCTTCATGCAATCGCATACCCATCAACAACAACTCGTCACCCTGCTCGCCATGACCAAGTATGTCTTCAGAAATAGAGCCGTGGCCCTGACTTTCAACCAAACCTAGCCATGTTTCCGGATGTTTTTCAGTCGAGGTTGCCAGCTTGGTGCCATCTTCCAGCGTCAATCGGCCGTGTGCACCCGGTCCAACACCGACGTAATCACCATAACGCCAGTAAATGAGGTTGTGCTGGCACTGAGCGTCAGGCACCGCATGGTTTGAGACCTCATAGGCCGGCAAACCGCGTGCTGCGGTGACCTTCTGTGTCAGGTCAAACATGTCTGCGGCTAGATCAGGGTCCAGCATCTCCAGCTTTCCAGCCGCATACAAGCGCTGGAACATGGTGCCGCTTTCGATGGTGAGCTGATACATGGAGAGGTGATCAGCGGCCAGATCGATAGCACGGTTGAGCTCTTGCTCCCATGCCGTCAAGGTTTGATTTGGGCGGGCGTAGATCAGATCAAATGAGATGTGCGGGAAAGTTTTACGTGCAATTTCAACGGCTTGAATCGCCTCCGAAACAGAGTGCTGGCGACCAAGGATCTTCAGTTCATTGTCATCCAACGCCTGAATACCGACGGAGAGGCGGTTTACGCCTGCAGATCTATAGCCTGCAAAGCGGGTTGCTTCCACGCTGGTTGGGTTGGCTTCCATGGAGATTTCAGCGGTGGACGGCAGATGCCAGAGGCGCGCAACTTCATTGAGGATTGTCTCAACGGTTTTCGGCTCCATCAAAGATGGTGTACCGCCGCCGAAGAAGACGGAGTCAACCGTGCGACCCGGCACCATCTGCGCACAGCGTGCCAGCTCTGTCGCCAGAGCTTTGGCGTAATGTTCCTGCGAAACCGGCTGGTGGCGCACGTGGGAGTTAAAGTCGCAATATGGGCATTTTGCCAAACAAAAAGGCCAATGCACGTAAATCCCAAAGCCGCCAACCGGTGACACAGTCATTCTTTTTCCTTTGTGATTGCCAACGTATTTTGCACGAGTTCTTATCCGAAAACCGGTATCCACTTTTCGGGAACACGCATTACGCTGGCAAACACTCTTTTTGAAACTTAACAAAGGCGCGGGCGCGATGTGACAGCGCTTCGCCTTCTTTTGTTTTGTGTTTTTCTTGCTTGTCCATCTCACCGAAGGTTCTATCAAAACCCTCCGGAACGAACATTGGGTCGTAGCCGAAGCCTTCCAGACCGCGCGGAGGCCATGCCAGTTCTCCATGGATCTCACCACGGTAGAACTGAGTGTGCCCATCCGGCCATGCCATGCACAGCACAGCAACGAAGTAAGCGGTCCGGTCTGTAGCGTTCGTTTCGGTCAACTTGTCCTGCACGGCCTGCATGGCCACGCCAAAGTCTTTGCCTGGCCCGGCCCAACGTGCGGAGTAGATGCCCGGATCGCCGTTGAGGCCGTTTACACAAAAACCGCTGTCATCTGCAAGGGCAGGCAGGCCAGTGGCCGTTGCCGCAGCAAGTGCTTTGATTGCAGCGTTTGCTTCAAACGTGTCGCCATCTTCCACCGGCTCTGGCAGGTCCAGATCACCAGCAGAGAGAACTTCAAAGCCATGCGGTGCAAGCATATCCTGAATTTCGCGCAGCTTGCCCTTGTTGTGACTGGCAAGCACGAGCTTGCCAGGTTCCAGACGGCGGTTTTCTGTTGTGTCTGCCTGCATCAGAGCACCGTCAGCTTTTGCAGCTCAACCAGTTTGGAAATGGACTGTTTTGCAAGACCCATGAGCTGGCCGAGTTCTTCTTCGGAGAATGGCTCACCTTCAGCAGTACCCTGAATTTCAACGATGCCGCCTTTGCCAGTCATGACGAAGTTTGCGTCAGTGTCAGCAGAGGAGTCTTCGATGTAATCCAGATCAGCAACCGGAGTACCTTCGTAGATGCCGCAGGAGATCGCTGCGATGTGGTCTTTTAGAACCTTATCGGTTTTGACCATGTCGCGCGCTTCCATCCATTTCAGACAGTCGTGCAGAGCGACCCATGCGCCGGTGATGGATGCTGTACGGGTGCCGCCATCTGCCTGAATGACATCACAGTCAACGGAGATCTGACGCTCGCCCAGTGCCCCCAGATCAACGACAGCACGCAGAGAGCGGCCGATGAGGCGTTGGATTTCCTGAGTACGGCCAGACTGCTTGCCTGCAGAGGATTCACGGCGCATACGGTCATGAGTTGCGCGTGGCAGCATGCCGTATTCTGCAGTTACCCAGCCACGGTTCTGACCACGGAGCCACGGCGGAACACGCTCTTCCAAACTTGCGGTACACAGAACATGGGTATCGCCGAATTTGATCAGGCAGGAGCCTTCGGCATGTTTGGCAACACCGCGCTCCAGGCTGACTGGACGCATTTCTTCTGGTGTACGTTTGGATGGACGGTTCAAGGCAAGCTCCCTCGGGTTGCTTAATAGCTACAAATTCACAAATGGTATTGCGGATCTTTTAGCTGCGGATTGCCGTTAGCGCAAAGGCTGGTTTTGGTTTGAGAGGCTATTTTCTGCTAAAAATGAGTTTTGGCTGTTCAATTGTCCTGTGTTAGGGATTGAATACAGGCTTTGGCCCAAACCTGCTGTTGATGTGGAGTACCGATACCGTGACGAGCGTTCCTCCTTCTGTCCCTCTTGAGGATCTTGATGAGCGTTCCCGTGAGGTCTTCCGGCGCATTGTAGAGAACTACCTTGATACCGGCGAACCGTTGGGGTCTCGCAACCTTGCACGCGGGCTTTCGCAGCCTCTGTCTCCGGCCTCTATTCGCAACGTAATGGCAGATCTGGAGCACCATGGGCTGCTCTACTCTCCGCACACCAGTGCCGGACGCTTGCCGACGCAGTCTGGTCTTCGTCTGTTCGTGGACGGTTTTTTGGAAGTTGGCGACCTGACCAAGGAAGAGCGCGAGCAGATTGCGGTTCAGGTGAAGGCTAAAGGTGGTGAGAAAACACCGGAGCAAGTCCTGACCGAAGCCAGTCAGATGCTATCTGGCCTGAGCCGCGGGGCAGGGGTTGTTCTTTCCAACAAGACAGACACTACCCTTCGCCATATCGAGTTTGTGCAGATTGAACCGCTTAAAGCGCTTGTTGTGCTAGTGAGTGAGGACGGTTCCGTTGAAAATCGTGTTGTCGATCTGCCTGCTGGCTTGCCACCGTCTGCGTTGACCGAAGCCTCGAATTACCTCAACTCCATCATCAGAAACCGCACGCTAGCCGATGCGCAATCTGAGCTAGTTCGGCAGCGAAACGAATTTCAGGCCGAACTAGACACGCTGACATCCAAAGTGGTGGATGCGGGTGTTGCTGTTTGGGGTGGAGACAAGAATGATCCCGGAACACTGATCGTGCGGGGACGCTCCAACCTGCTGGAAAACGTGGGTGCGAAGGAAGATCTGGAGCGTATTCGCCTACTGTTTGATGATTTGGAAAACAAGAGTGAACTGATCCGCCTGCTTGATCTTGCAAAGGGCGGCGAAGGCGTACGTATTTTTATCGGGTCAGAAAACAAGCTGTTCTCGCTTTCCGGTTCTTCCTTGATCGTGTCCCCATACCGCGATAGTGAACAGCGCGTTGTGGGCGTTCTTGGTGTTATCGGGCCGACTCGTCTCAATTATGCGCGTGTCATTCCCATGGTGGATTACACAGCCCGACTGGTGAGCCGTATGCTCGGTTAAACTACTGGAGTCCCAATTGCTTTCCCTTACAGCTTCTGAACTGGAACGTTATGCCCGCCACATCGTCCTGCGAGATGTCGGTGGTCCTGGGCAACAGAAACTTAAAGCTGCGCGCGTTCTGGTAATCGGCGCTGGAGGACTTGGCGCACCAGTGCTGCAATACCTGGCGGCGGCTGGCGTCGGCACTATCGGTATTGTTGATGATGATGTTGTTTCGCTGTCTAACCTTCAGCGTCAGATCATCCATGACACGGAAAAACTTGGCGAGCCTAAGGTTGCCAGTGCGGCAGAGGCAATTGCTCGGCTGAACCCGAATGTGCGCGTTGTTCCGCATCCGACACGCATTAGTGGGCAAAATGCCATGGCGTTGATCAACGATTACCATATCGTTGTTGATGGCTCTGATAACTTTGCCACTCGCTATCTCGTTTCGGATGCGTGCTTTTATGCTGGCCGTCCTTTGGTTACGGCTGCTGTGGGTCAGTTTGACGGCTCTGTTACGCTGCTGAAACCATTTGAGCGCGATGATGAGGGCAACTACATCAACCCAACTTATCGCTGCCTGTTCCCCAAACGCCCTGAGGCTGGCTCCATCCCAACCTGCACAGAGGCGGGTGTTTTGGGTGCATTGACAGGTCTGGTTGGCACATTGCAGGCGCTTGAGGTGATCAAAGAAATCGTTGGGTTTGGTGAAGGTCTGGTTGGGCGCTTGTTGCTGGCAGACACACTGAGCATGCATTTTGAAACCATCAAGTACAAACGCTCTGCAAAGAACCCGCTCAACGGCGACACCCCAAAAACATGGAGTGAAATGCTGGAAATTGAGCACGGCTGATCCAGCGTAATTGAGTTACAAAAGAAAACGGCGGAGAATTTCTTCCCCGCCGATCCCAGCCTTTCCGCCACAGAAGGCCTAGCCTCATTCAGGCAAACCTGTCTCACCAGCATTGCCAGACGCGCTGCATTTACAGCGCACCGCCGTGAGGCTTAGAACGTTTTCGCCAAGCTAAGCTTAAAGGACCGACCTTTGCCTTCGGTTTCACTCAGATGCGCTGTGTGTTTCTGATCGAAGATATTAGTCACGCTAGCGCGTACTTCTGAGCCTGCAAGGAATCCATCTTCAGGCTTCCAGGCTAAACGCGCACTGTGCAGCGCATAACCTGGCGAAGCATCGTCAGATTCGTTCACGCGGTCCTGTTCTGCGTATAAATCAGAGCGCCAGGAAACATCTAGATTATAGTCTGTAATCTTATATCCTACTGAAAGAAAAAGATTATCTGCCGCTACGCTATCCAGATATTCATCATCAGAAAGGTTGTCACCCCGTGTGACTGAAGCACCCAGATTGCCGTACCAGCTGTCAGAGGAATAACCTGCTTCTAATTCGATGCCTTTGATCCGCGCCTCATCAATAGCAGTTGTGATTGTCTTGCCCGTTGCATGATCGCGAGAGGAATAGAGGTAGTTGTCGATGTTGTTGTAAAAGCCCGTTACTTTGAAGCGAAGGCTATCATTTTCCAACAATACGTCATTGAATTTAAAGCCTAAGCCAGCTTCAAAATTGTTAGATTTCTCTTTTCCGAGATCGGTAAAGCCATCACCCGAGAAAACTTCATCCAAAACTGGCATGCGTTCTGTGTGTGCAACAGAACCAAAGACATTCAGCCAGTTTGTCAGCTCATAAATTGCCGCAAGTTTTGGAGAATAAGCCGTCTCATCCAGATCTTTACGCAGAGCCACGCCAGTCCCCGGCTTCAGGCGAGAATGGTCAACACGCATTCCAGGAATGAGTGTAAGGCGGTCATGAATTACAAACTCAGCCTGCCCGAACACACCAAGAGTATGTGTTTCACCTTCTGGATGAGATGAGGAGCCCGGCGTTGAGCTTCCATCCGGATTCAGACGCGGGTTAAGACGCTCCTGATATTTCCCTTCCACCCCGTAGGTGAAGTAGGTTTCTACGCCTTCGGAAAGCCGAAATTCCGATGTGTTTTCCAGTTTTGCCTGCCAGTTGTTGTAGACATACTCTGCTTCAGTACCCAATGGAGCTGGCGGACCACCTGGCCGAGTATTGCGATAGGTGATATCATTTAGATCACGCTTGGTCTGGCTCCAGGATACCTGCGCTTTTACATCTAACAAATCATTGCCAGAAAAAGCGTTTTCGTAAGCAAGCAGTGCCTGTTGTTCGCTTGTGGTTTGGTCCGCATAACCAAATCCGGGACTAAAGGTGGTCTGGTCATATAGGCCATACCCAGACTTATTGACGTTGAAATAGCTTGCAGTAAGAGATTGATCGTTATCGACACCGAAGCTGTATTTCAGCTTGGCGAGGCCTGAGAGATCTGTCATGCGGGAGTTGCCGAGGTCTGCGCCATCAGCACCCTCATAGTCTCCATCACGGCCATAGTTCAGATTGACCAATAGCTCCAGATTTTCCAGAGGTCGGGCAGCGACTGTAACTGTGCTTCGCGCACCATTGCCGTTCGAGTCCCACATAGCTTTGGTGCGGACGGCCAGTTTGTCATCTCCCTCCAGCAAATCGCTAGCATCTTTCGTACGCGCACTGACCACACCACCAAGCGCGCCTGCGCTGAATAATGTGGAGGCAGCTGGCCCACGTAGAACCTCGACTTCCTTAAGCAATTCAGAATCGAAGAAGAAAGAGCCAGCACGGTACATCTCGAAGTAGGAGGTGACGCCATCCACTTGAATGATATTACGATTTTCACCGGAACCGAGAGCAGAGCCGATACCGCGAATATTAATGGACTGCCCCAGCGCATTGTCAGCATTTATAGTGGTGATCCCCGGGACCGCATCGAGGATCTCACCCAATGTGCTTGCTTGGGCTGCTTCAATTTGCTCCTGAGAGACTGAAGTCACAGCCTGAGGTGTATCAATCGCCACCTTCTCTTTACCTGCTGAAACAATGATTTCATCCAGCATGGTTGCAGGGCTGTCGGCAGCAACAGGCTGTTTAGCTTCCTGCGCTGAAACAGCCGCAGAAATCAGGGCGAGCGAGAGGGTTGTGCTGGCCAGGAGGGCCGCACGGGAATAGCGCGAAATGGACATGGTCGCCTCAGTCTGAATTTTTATGGGAGTGGCTGGCTGAGACGCTGCTTTGGCTAGCTTGTGTTTGCGTTTTGCAAACGTTGTTTCTATCCGTGTTTTATAAACATGAATATAATAGTCAAGTTTTAAATTGAGGGTTTTTCCCTAGCTGGGGATTGAGTGCATTCATCAGAAAAGCCTCCTTCGCAGGTTCCTGATTGCGAAGGAGGCCAAAAAACGATTGCATCTCCGTTGGTTAATCTGTTTCCTCACGACCACAGGTGCCGATTATCCAGCAGACTGCCGCTCCGATGAGCGCTCCAACTATTGGTGCCAGCCAGAACAACCAAAGCTGCTCAAGTGCCCAACCTCCATTAATAACAGCGGTCGCCGTGGACCGAGCCGGTTTCAAAGACGCGCCGGAAATCGGAATCGCGATGATGTGCATGCACGCGAGCATGAGCCCAATGGCAAGCGGAGCGAGGGCTGCGGGTGCTTTTTGGGAAGTTGCACCAATAATGACGATCAGGAACATCGCTGTGACTGTGATTTCGGTAATGCCGACTGCTATTTCGGAAAAGCCACCGTTTGAATGCTCCCCATAACCGTTGGAGGCAAAGCCCGGAGGGTCGCTCGGGCCATGGGCGAGAATGATCCAGAATACAAAGGCTGCTGCTGTACCGCCAATCACCTGCACGATGATGTAGGGGACCACATCTGAGGTTGGGAACCGTTTTGCAGCCCAAAGGCCGATGGTCACCGATGGATTGAAATGAGCACCTGACACATTGCCGAACGCATAAGCCATACAGACAACTGAAAGACCAACGGCAAAAGCAACACCCAGCAGGCCAGATCCGCCATACCATTCAACCGGTGCGTAGGATACCAATGCCCCGCCGCACACAGCGGAGACCAGAGCAAAGGTACCTACAAATTCTGCTCCTAGCTTCCTCAACATGGCACTTCTCCTCATATTGATCTGAGGGACGTATCACAGTGAAATTTCCAACTTACGTTTAGGGCAACCTGAACTCTAACGATTGCCTTAAGCATGCATTGCTAGATCTTTCGGAAGGCACCAGCACGGATGGAGGCGGAACTTCTTTTTTCTTCATATAGTTAGAAGTGTGTCTCAGCCTCTTTCAGATCGGCACTTACATGCCAATTGGTGATTTTGCGTGCGCTGAATATGCCGAGAATGCCAAAGACCGCAAAACTGGAGAAGAGCCAGAAGGCTGAGTTGGCAATACCTGCAGTCCCAACCGTACTGTTGAAGCCGGTTGAGTTGGCAATGAGGCCAGCGAGCGCGGTACCGAACGCTACGGCGAATGTTTGAACCGTTGCCAGAGCAGAAGCAGCGTTTTCTTTGTCATCATCCGGCGTCAAATGAAGAGCGAACACACCCAGATGCGGCCAGCCGATGCCAATGCCTGCACCAATGCAGATGAGGGCCAACGTCACTACGGAGAGTAACATGAGGTTGCCTTCAGTCCCGGTTGGGAGGACAACAGCCAGCGTGATGAGACCTAAGGCCATGAGGACTGGACCAACATTTACCACTCTGCGCATGGCCTGATCTGTGAAACGAGCGCTATAGACCTCCATTGAAGCCCACCCAATTGAAACCGTTGCTGCAATGTATCCAGCCCATAACGGAGAAACAGCGAACAACTTCTGGAGATAGAACGGCATGAAAAATTCCGTATTCACGCAGAGGATCAACAGGGCCATGCTGGCAAATACAAAGAAAAGCGGCGATCCCCAAACCAAGGCGCCTTTGGGAAAAAGGCGAGTGGATGCCTTCTGCTCACGCTTCATCAGCAACAAGATCATTGCAACAGAAAGGGCAGCGCCCAGAATGCTCCAGATCACCTCTTCAAACACGCTGGTTATAGAGAGTACGAGCACGGACCCTGCAAGTAGGCCCAGCTGACCAACAGGTACGGCGTGCACAGAGCCACCGTTTTCCTGATGTTTTAGCAAAAGGGAAAGCGTGGCGATGATGTAGAGGATTGTGATGGGAACCAGAACTCCAAACCCGGCACGCCATACACCCAGCTCAGCAAAAATGCCGCCAATGGCCGGGCCAAACAGTGTGGTGATGCCCCATGTGCCTGAAAGTAGAGCGAAAGCACGAGACCAGAGCCGTTCTGGATACATAAATGCAATCATGGAATAGCAGAAGGTGAAGATAAGACCTCCGCCAGCTCCTTGAACGGAACGCCCCAGCAGCATGATTGCCATGTTGGGTGCAATCGCGGCCAAGCCACTGCCCGTCATGAACACAAGGCCTGCGAGGAAGAAGGACTGCCGCGCACCAATACGCTGCAATACTTTGCCTGCAACGGCTGCGCTTATAATTGCAGCAAGGATGAAGAGACTGGTGTTCCATGCGTAATAGTCCAACCCACCAATGTCAGCGGTGATGGAAGGGAGCATGGTTGCAGAGATGTAAGTGTTCACGGCATGCAACGCGATCCCACCTGACAAAACCAATGAAGCAATGGCCTGTTTACCCGTAAATAGTTCACCCCAACTGCTGCTGGGGCCTGCGCCCGTTTCCTGCATTTAAATTCCTTTCAAGAACGTTCCAACCAACATATTTGTTATGTTTCTTTGCTGGTGTTTTGGAGCGTTCTAACTCCTCAGGTTAAGTTGAGGTCAAGGACATTGTCTGAGATATTTTCCAGGATCCTGAACTGCGATTGAGGATTTTGCAAGCTTCATCGGCGTAATTGCCTCCGGGCATCCTCCGCAATTGCTGGCACTCTTCTTAGGGTTTAGGCACTGAGTTTTTTCGCTATTTCGGTCACATGTTTTCCTTGGAAGCGAGCCATTTTCAGCTCTTTTTCTTTTGGCTTGAGGGAACCGTCACCTCCCGCAATGGTGCCGGCTCCATAGGGTGACCCACCTAACACTTCAGATATGTCTGACAACTCAGGACAGGTGTAAGGCAATCCCACAATGACCATTCCCTGGTGGGCCAGCGTACTCCAAAAGGATGTGATTGTGGTCTCATTGCCAGACCCTGATCCAGTGGACGTGAAAACGCTTGCCACCTTGCCTGCCAGTTTGCCCTGAACCCACAATCCGCCGGTCTGGTCCAAAAAGCTGCGCATTTGCGAGGCCATATTTCCAAACCGGGTGGGAGTACCAAAAATGATGGCATCATAGTCTGCAAGCTCATTAGGGTCAGCGATTGGGGCGGGCTGGTCCATTTTGAAATGGTGTGCACGCGCAACTTCTTCCGGCGTCAGCTCTGGTACGCGTTTGATTGTGGGGGTGACGCCAGCTTCTTCAACACCTTCCGCGAAGGCGTTGGCGAGAGTTTCTATGTGTCCATAGGCTGAGTAGTAGAGAATGAGAATTTTGGTCATGTTTGCTCCTGCAGGGATAAACGATGACCAGCTGATCCCGTCATCGGCACTGCAACCCTACAGAAACTACACCTCTATCATATCCAGAAATTCCGGGGCTGTGAGAACACCAAGTTCAAGCACCGCTGAGCATCTGAGGTTAAACAGTTTCCGCAATTTCCTGCGCAGCAGTAATGCCGGATTTGTGGGCGCCGGCGATTGTTGACCAGTCATCCGGGCTCATGGCTTCTCCTGCAAACCAGATGCGATCTGCAATGCTCTCGCTCATTTCATCTCTGGCCCAGAAACCGCCTGGTTTGGCCGCGGCGTATGAGCCATAGGTGTATGGGTTATGAAGCCAGTCGTAGCTGTTTGACTCTATGATGTATTTTTCGATCTGGTTGCCAAACATGCGTTTCAGTTCAGAGACGACGAAGTCGTAGGCAGCGTTGTTGCCTGCTTCGAGCAGATGTTTTGCGAAATCTCCGCCCATATCGAAATAGCAGAGGCCTGTTCCACCTGCATTGGTCAATGCTCCAAAGGCTTTCGGAGAGCCGTTGAGTTCTTCCTCCACCTTGTAGTTGAAGTAGGCATCTGAACTGGTGCCGAAGATATTTTCACTCAATAGCAAACCAACGTGGAAGTAGTGACCCATTGGAAGCTCTTGAATTGCCTCTTGCTTTCGCGCAGGCCGAGGAGGGTCAAACTGGATATCGCCAGAAGCAAGAACGCCCGTTGAAACTGTTACAACCACAGCCTTAGCGGTTAGGGTGCCATCGCTGGTTTCTACCTGTACGCCCTGACCTCCCCAGCGAATTTTCTCTGCAGTGACATCGGTTTGTACCGCTACGTCCTGCGCTGAGTGCTGGAACAGCGCGCCAATGCCCTGCCGGCAATAGAAATCACTACCCCCTTCTGCTGAAAACCAGTCGACACACGAGAAGCTGTCGAGATCCTTTGCGATTTCGTAGGCACCAATCAGAAAATCAACGGTCAGGCTCCAATTGCCCAGATCTGGAATGACGCTGGCGGGGGAGACATCCAGCCCATTGCGACCAGCACGCCACATTGCTTGCAGAGCCTTCCGCTGTGCCAACAGCAATTCTGCCTGCTCATTCTGGTTTATGGGGTGATCACCCACATACATGAGGGTTTCATCAGGTGCGCGATAGATATCAAACCCGTTGGCGATGCCATAATCGGCAAACGGGTTGTTTGCTCTGTTGTGAAGGCGAGACGCCCCCATGTCGAACGGAACACCAAAGCTCTCGGTGTCTGTGAGAATTCTACCACCGATGCGGCCTGATGCTTCGATTGTGATGACAGAGTAGCCGCGGCTTTTCAGTGAGCGTGCAGCAGAGATGCCCGCCGCTCCAGCGCCAACAACCACAACATCCGTATCTGCTGCCTGTGCTCGGCCAACAAAGAGAGGGGCGGCAGAGAAGGCGGCACCGGAGAGCAGCAATTGTCTTCTGGACATGTCTGTCATGTTCAACTCAAATGATGAGGGGTGATGGCCCGGGGCATTAATTGTGGGACATACCACCAGATGAGTGAACGCGGCGTGATCACTGTGTGGACCTGACCCACACGGTATTTGCTGCGACTCGCGCAGGGAGCTGCCGCTCATCCCAAACGTGGTTTCAAGCACAATCATTATACGTTTTCAGGCATTGCGGCTTTGTGCGTGAAACGGGTTCAGTGTTGAAGATTCTTCTAAATTGCTAATGCAATAATTTTGCTAGTTGGAACCCAAAATAGGAGAAATATCGCGGTAAAACGGGATAGACTTACAGGATAAAACCATTACCGTAACGGCATAACAGAGAGATTATGCACTAGAAATTCGTCTGAAATCTCTAAAATATGCCATGGTTGGGGAGGCTGCTTTGAAGCGGTTATTATCTGTATTACCCGCACTTTCACTTGCGCTCATTCCGCTGAGTTCAGCACAGGCTGACGCCGAGAAGAAAGTCAGCGTTGAGGATGCGAGAACGTTTATTGAAACCTCCGAGAAAGCCATTCAGGAGATCGGCGAGGAAGCAGGCCGCGTTGCCTGGGTGAATGCCAATTTCATCACCTATGACACCAACTGGCTGAATGCGTTAATGTCGGAGCGCACCACGAAGCTCTACGTTTCTCTTGCCAATCAGACCAAGCAGTATGACGGCCTTGACCTTCCGCCAGACCTTGCTCGCAAGATGAAGCTTTTGAAGCTGAACCTGACATTGCCTGCCCCTGAGAATGATCCTGCAAAGATCAAGAAGCTTGCGCAGATCAATACCCAGATGGAAACCATTTACGGTACGGGCAAGTTTGAGATTGATGGCGAGGCGCTGTCTCTTTCCAAGCTCAGCCGCATCATGGCGACGAGTCGTGATTACGACAAACTGCTGGAAGTCTGGAAAGGCTGGCGCACTGTTTCTCCGCCTATGAAGGACATGTACACGGAGATGGTCGGCATCGCCAACCAGGGGTCCAGCGAGCTTGGCTTTAAAGACACAGGCTCCATGTGGCGCTCCAAGTACGACATGGACCCGGATGATTTTCGGCAGGACGTTGATCGTCTCTGGGGTGAAGTGAAGCCGCTTTACGACAGTTTGCATTGTTATGTGCGTGATAAGCTGGTGGATCATTACGGAGCCGATAAAGTGCCTGCAGACGGGCCAATCCCCGCGCATTTGCTGGGTAATATGTGGGCTCAGTCCTGGGGCAACATCTATCCGCTTGTTGCTGCAGACGGGAACGAGCAGGGCTACGACCTGACCAAGCTGCTGGAAGAACAGAACTATACGCCGCTCAAGATGGTGAAGACGGCGGAAGGGTTCTTCACCTCGCTTGGCTTTGACCCGCTGCCTGAAACGTTTTACGAGCGCTCGTTGATTACCGAGCCGCGCGACCGGGATGTGCAGTGCCATGCATCTGCATGGAATGTGGATGGTAAGGATGATCTGCGCATTAAGATGTGCACCGAGGTGACGGGGTCGGACTTCAACACCGTTCACCATGAGCTGGGTCACAACTTCTACCAGCGCGCCTATAACCACCAATCGCCCATGTATCAAGATGACCCGAACGACGGGTTCCATGAAGCTATTGGGGACATGGTGAGCCTGTCTATTACACCTAACTACCTGAAGCAGATCGGCCTTCTGTCGCTTGATGCTTCAGAAGAGGTGAACACCAACATCCTGTTGGCTCAGGCACTGGACAAGATCGCATTTCTGCCATTTGGCCTGCTGGTGGACCAGTGGCGCTGGAAGGTGTTTAACGGTGAGCTGACTCCAGACACCTATAACGACGGTTGGTGGGACCTTCGCGAGAAGTATCAAGGTGTTGCGGCTCCGGTTGACCGTGCTGCGGATGCGTTTGATCCAGGTGCCAAGTACCACATTCCAAACAACGTGCCGTACACTCGCTATTTTCTGGCGCATATCTTCCAGTTCCAGTTTTACCGTGAGGCTTGTCGCCTTGCCGGATGGGAAGGACCGCTGGCGGCGTGCTCCATCTATGGCAACAAGGAAGTTGGCGAGAAATTCAACGCGATGTTGGAAACAGGCGCTGCGCTTCCATGGCAGGACAGCCTGGAGGCCTTCACCGGAAGCCGTGAAGCCGACGCGACAGCTATTCTTGAATATTTTGCTCCACTCCAAGCTTATCTGGACGAGCAAAATTCTGGCAAATCCTGCGGCTGGTAGACCAGCAAGGTAATCCTGCCGGCCTTAATGGCCTGCAAGTCCGCCGGATATTATCAAACCCCGTCTTTCATGGCGGGGTTTGTTTTATTTGGAGGCCTGTTGGAGCAAGTTTGGATGGGCTAGAGTTTTGAACGCAGGGAAAACGGAGGCAT
Organism: Pseudovibrio sp. Ad37; assembly: GCF_001623075.1. Taxonomy (GTDB): domain Bacteria; phylum Pseudomonadota; class Alphaproteobacteria; order Rhizobiales; family Stappiaceae; genus Pseudovibrio. Next base: position 1,009 of record NZ_LMCF01000011.1, on the reverse strand, counting down.
TGGTCATGAGCGAGGCGCAAAGCATCACTGTTCAACTGAGGGCCCTTACCGTCTCGGACATGCCTTTATTGCATGAATGGCTCAACCAACCCCATCTGCGGCCCTTTTATGAGCGTGAGCCCAGCACGCTTGAGCAAGTAACAGAGCGCTATGCGTGCCGCGTTTCGAACAATCATCCAACCAACTGCCTGATCGCGGAGCTTAACGGCGCGCCCTTCGATTATCTGCAATGGTATCTGAACCGCGACTTTCCAGAGTACGGCACCGGTACAATTGGCATAATAGCTGGTGTTAGCTTCGATTACTACATCGGCGATCCTGCTTCCCTAGGCCAACAACTAGGAACAGTCATGCTGAATGCTGCAGTTGAGCATGTGAAGCCGCTTGTCTGCGCTGAGGATCAGTTCTTTTGCGTTGGTCACCGACCGAAAACACTTCTGCACTGCACTGCTCTCAACGCGCAGGCTTTTGCTATTGCAAAGACTTCACAGAGGATGGATTGCCCCACGAGCTTTATGAGAGGGATGAGAGAACCTAGTGGCTTGCGTATTCAGAACAGGATTAAGTTAAGCAGAAGCCTCAGTTGGTCAGAGACTTAGACGCAATTGTGTGGTGTGCTGGCCTGCGGAGGGTGGGCCGCAGACCAGCAGGGCGCCCATGAGAGGTGATCGTGCGGGGTGTAATGGCAGACACCTCAGGCACCGATCACAGTGACTTATTCAAGAAGCGATAGTTTGGATTTTTTTGGCTGCGGATGGGCGACCCGCTCCAGTGTTCCGCAGGTCTTTCTTAGAGCTTGTCGCGTTTAATCGGTCATGTATCCAGCTGTTTTGAAGAAGTTGTTGCACTCTTGCTTTGTGAAGAGGTCGCAGACTTGGCCTGCGGCCTGCCACAGTGCTTGATAACTTCTTGCTGCGGCCTTGCGGATCAAGGCCTTGAGTTTGGAAAATGCCATCTCGATGGGATTGAGATCCGGACTGTAAGGTGGGAGGAATAAAAACCATGCACC
>NZ_LMCF01000010.1 GCF_001623075.1 Pseudovibrio sp. Ad37 | reverse complement strand
AGCAAGAAGTTATCAAGCACTGTGGCAGGCCGTAGGCCAAGTCTGCGACCTCTTCACAAAGCAAGAGTGCAACAACTTCTTCAAAACAGCTGGATACATGACCGATTAAACGCGACAAGCTCTAGGCGGCTACGGGGTCTTTGGTGGACGACTGATCGAACTTCTTTTAAATATTGAGAGTATCGAGATTGTCGTTTCTGGACGTGATCGTAATAAGGCTAAAGATTTCTGCAAAAAACACACTGGTGATGCAACACTCACCCCTTTAGCTTTAGATCGCACGGATATTGCTCTCCATCTACCGGAAATAAAGCCTGATATTGTAATTGATGCCTCAGGCCCGTTTCAGGCCTACGGTCAAAACAGATATGCCACCGTTGAAGCCTGTATTGCAGCTAAAGTGAACTATCTTGACTTTGCAGATGCCGCAGATTTTGTTTTCGGTGTTTCACAGTTTGACCAACAGGCAAAGACCGCCGGGATTTTTGTGATTTCTGGCGTGAGCAGTTTTCCGGTTCTGACGGCAAGTGTCCTTCGAGTAATCTCTAAGACGATGGAGATACACCACGTGACTGGAGGTATTGCACCATCTCCATTTGCGGGAGTTGGTCTCAACGTAATGCGCGCGATTGTTGGTTACGCTGGTTCGCCAATCACGCTGTTTCGTGAGGGCAAGCGTGCACAAGCAATTGGTCTTGCTGAAACGCGGCGCTACACGATCTCTGTACCGGGCAAATTGCCCATGAGAAATACCCATTTTTCGCTTGTCGACGTGCCTGACCTGCAAGTCCTGCCACCTGAGCATTCTACAATGCAGTCAATCTGGATGGGGGCGGGACCTATTCCTGAAGTCCTGCATAAGATGTTAAACTGGATGGCTCGGATGCGGTCAACACTCAGGCTTCCATCTTTTGAGCCACTATCTCCACTTTTCTATCGGGTGCTGAATCTCTTTAAGTTTGGCGAGCATAGAGGCGGCATGTTTGTTCATGTAAGCGGTGCAGCGAATAATAAGCCCGTCGAACAGTCATGGCATATGTTGGCCGAAGGTGACGATGGCCCCTATATTCCGTCCATGGCAATCGAAGCAATTATTCGCAAAATTGTTGCAGGAGAAATGCCCGAAGCAGGTGCAAGATCTGCGACCCGGGAACTGGAGCTGGAAGACTATAGCAAGCTCTTTGCAACAAGGCCGATTAGCATGGGCTTCCGGCAGGATCAAAGGGACGAGCTCAACCCGTTCAAACAAGTGCTTGGTAGCGCATTCAATCTTCTGCCAACTACGTTACAGGACTTTCATGGTTCAGGCCAAAAACAAACGTGGCAAGGTCAGGCAGTAGTTCATCGAGGCTCAGGACTGCTTTCGAAAATGATAGGTCGTGTGTTCGGTTTTCCCAAAACGAACGACGCGGCGAATGTGCGTGTCACCCAGATTCCAGATGAAAATGGTCTAAGCTGGACCCGGTCGTTTGATGGAAAAGAATTTGAATCTTTTCTGAAAGTGGGTAGAGGAAAAGACAGTTACCTTCTGAGTGAACAATTTGGACCCGTGAAGGTTGCTCTGGCACTCGTCTTAGATGAGGGAAAGCTGCGCTTTGTTCCTCGGAGATGGTCTATATTCTCAATACCGATGCCACGAATTCTGCTACCTCACGGAGAGAGCTTTGAGCAAGAGACGGATGGGCGGTTTTCGTTTGATGTCCAGATTTCAGCTCCAGTGGTAGGGCACATCGTTTCCTGTAAAGGTTACCTCGAACCAGAGACTTAGTGCCCGTAAATAGCCTTTACACCTAAGTAAATGTGGCAGTAAAGCTACAGCAAGATCTCGGAAAATTCCGTAGCGTTCAAAGTCTCTTTCGCTGATTGGCGTGTTTTGCTAGAGCTTGACTGCCTAGTTAACAACGTGAGAAATCAATTTTGCCTATGTAATCACCGGTCTCTTTTAGCCTATCATTGTTCTGCAAAAGATACTCTTTTGCGGCGCGCTTTCTGTTGCGCGGATGGTGGCATGAGACCGGTTTGGCCTCGTGATTTCTGGCACTGTCCTTGCGCATTTTTGCGCGCTGCTTTCTATAAAATCCTTAGCCTTACCGTGTGCTGTAACGGCGTCATGCTGCGCATCCGCTTTTTGACAAGTGGAAATCCAAAAACATGTCGAAATTGCTTAAATGCGTCTGGACGCTTCAACCAGAAAACCCACCATACCCGATTATTCCCTGCAAGAACTGCGGAGTTCTTAAGCTCTTCAAACCATCAGGGAAGTTCCGTCTCAATGCAAATGGCACCAGACTGGACGCATGGCTTATCTACAAATGCATGACCTGCGATGCCACGTGGAATCGCCCGATAATCGAACGCCGCAACCGCAAGCAGATCGCGCCGGATTTACTGGGAGCACTGCAAATTAATTGCCCTGAGCAAGTGAAAAGGTATGCTTTTGATAAAACGGGTTTGCCCGCCGTAGCTGCGCCACGAGAAGGCGAAGCGTCGATTGCCGTTCATAAGCAAATCGTGGAAAGCACAGTACAGGACTGGACAGACCTTGAAATCACCCTGAACGCAGCAGTGCCTGTCAACCTGAGACTGGACAGACTGCTCGCTCAGGAACTGGGAATATCACGAAATGCCGTGAAACAGCTTGCCAGGCGAGGTGGTCTTCTTGACGGAAATGACGAGCCTCTTCAATTGAAGAAACCTGCCAGACACGGCACACTCATCTGTGTTCAGCTTACGGACCAAGTTGCCTTGAAAACACAGATAAAATCAGCCTTGATCGCAGATGAAGTTGTAGCGTTGTGATCTCAACCACAAGCTCTTGGAGCGAAGCTTTGGGAGCTTGTGGTGCACTAAAACAGGGCAACCAGAAAGTCTCTAAAGATTGCACATCACGTCTGCAAGTATCTCATAGGTCATCGGGTTCCCCATCTGGCTGACGTTGAAGCGCATGAACTGGCCCATGGATTGGGTTGGGCTGAAAACATCACCTGGAGCGAGAACCATGTTTTGCTGCAAGGCTGCACGGGCGAGTTCGGCTGAATCAATGCCTTCGGGCAGGGAGCACCAGAGGTAAAAGCCGCCTTCTGGCATCAGCCAGGTCTGAATACCCAATTCAGCAAGATTGGCAGAAACCTCGCGCCGTGTTTTGGCAAGGCGAATGCGCAGGGCCTCCATGTGTTTTCGGTAGGACCCATCGCTCAGGCAGGCATAAATCAGCTCCGTGGTAATCGGGCTTGGACCCCCGAAGTTCGTGGCCACCTGAAGATCAACCAGAGCTTCAATCCATTCTGGTTTGGCAGCGATGTATCCGCAACGTGCAGAAGCTGAAAGTGTCTTTGAAAAACTGCCAAGACGGATCACGCGATCAAAGCCACCCAAGGCAGTCAACCGCGGTGTTATTTCTGGTAGAAACTCAGAAAATACATCATCCTCAATAAGGATGAGATCATGCCGAGCTGCGATACTCAGGATCTTATGAGCACCTTGAGGAGAGAGGGTGACCCCCGTTGGGTTATGCAAGGAGGTGTTGGAGATGTAAAAACGCGGCTTATGCTCCACAACAGCTTGCTCAAACTGCTCACAATCCATGCCTGTCTTGGTGTAGGGCACGCTCACAATCTCAACCTGATGCGCTTTCAGGATTGCCTGAAAATTGAAGTAACACGGGTCACTGACAAGAACTTTGTCTCCGGGGCGCAGCAAAAACCGGCACAACAGGTCAATAGATTGGGTAGCAGAGCCGGTCAGCAAAATCTGGTTCGGATCAACCTCAATCCCTTCTGCCGCAAACTGCCTAGCCTGCAACCGTCTCAGATTGCTGGCACCTCGTGTACTCGCATAATCTGATAGCAAGTGATCATCCGCCTTGCTCAAATTACGAATGGCTTTGCGTAGGGATGCGTTCGGCATCCAATCTGCAGGCATCCAGCCACATCCGGGTTTGAGCATATCCAGTCCGGTATCCAGCGATTGACGCGAGACCCAGAACGGGTCGATCTCCCTGTCCAGATGCGGCCCAATCTCTGAAACTGTAAAGGGCTGTGTTTTTGGGGAGACATAAAACCCAGCCCCTTTGCGCGCAAAGATAATCCCTTCGGCAGCAAGCCGGTCATAAGCCTCAACCACAGTGGAGGCGGAGACCTTCATTGTGGAGGCAAAGCCCCGGATGCTTGGCAGTTTCTCACCCGGTTCCAACGCACGACTGCTGATCTTGCTGCGCACCGCCTGCATCACACGTTGTGTTTGCTGCCCATAAGCCATTTTACATCTCACCTGCTGTATTGATGATTGTAGCAGTACAGTTTCTCGTAATTGTATTGTTTTGTGGCTGTTGTGCCTAGCCCCACCTCGATAAAAAACGGAAAACGGAGGTGAATGATGCAAGCATCACTGGCACAAAGAAGCTCAGCGGGCTGGGGAAACGGTCTGCTCGGAGTCATAATTTTCAGCGGCTCCTTGCCTGCAACACGTACAGCAGTCGCCGGATTTGATCCATTTTTTCTGACAAGCATTCGGGCGGTGATTGCTGCACTGCTGGGTATTGCGTTGCTGAGCGTGTTGAGGCAGCCGTTCCCAAAGCGGCAGGATATCATGTCCTTGGCAGTCGTTGCCCTCGGTGTGGTGATAGGCTTCCCGCTACTTTCTGCATTAGCCCTCGCACAGATGACGGCAGCGCAGTCGCTGGTTCTGATGGGCATTTTACCATTCTCGACAGCTATCTTCGCTGTTTTGAGAGGAGGGGAAAGACCAAAGCCATTCTTTTGGGTGTTCTCAGGCGTCGGCAGTCTGGCAGTGGCGGCGTTCGCGCTTTCACAAGATGCAGAAGGTTCACTGCTCGGCTCTATTTACATGTTTGGCGCAATTATCGTGTGTGGCCTTGGATATGCGGAAGGGGCAACACTCTCAAGAAAGCTTGGGGGGTGGCAAGTCATTTCATGGGCGCTTGCGCTGGCTCTTCCAGTCATGCTGATCGCTGCAATCCTGAGTGTACCTGCTCAGCTGCCAGATAGTCAGTCCACTGCGTGGTACGGCCTCATGTACGTTTCCGTCTTCTCCATGCTGGTGGGGTTTGTGTTCTGGTACCGCGGGCTGGCATTAGGCGGCGCTGCAGGTGTTGGCCAGCTCATGCTCTTGCAACCGTTCTTCGGCCTCATGCTCGCGGCGCTGCTGCTTCAGGAGACGATCTCTTCAATGATGATTGCAGCGACAGTTGTTGTGGTTGGGTGTGTTGTCGGTGCCAAACGATATGCGTAAATGAAAGGCGAGAGCAGGCCGATATAAAGCTGTCTGCTCTCACTTGGTAGTCTATACCCGCCGCAGGATCTGTACGATGGTCGCGCCCGGCTCTCGCAAAGGAGTTGTGCAAACAGAAAGCACGCGCCCATCACAAGGTGCAGTGTACTTTGCAACAACATCGCCGAAAGCGTTTGTCATGGTGGCAACCAGCTGATCTTTGGAAACCTCCTGATTGAGCTGCACCATCACACGGGCAAATCCACCAGTATCTGCAGTGATCGACACATCGTCGTTCCCCACATAGCTTTCGATCCCAAGCAGGTTCACTTTACCCGCAATCATGCGGTAGTCGATCATAGTGTTCAAAATGCCCTGAACGCCGCGTTGGGTCATATCCGGGTCAAACACATTGGCACAGCCAAGCTCAACCGTGAGCGATGGAATACCGGCCCGAACCAACTCAGTCTCAACTGAACCGTCAATACCATCATCTTCTAGGATCTGATCTGCTGGCTGAAGCGCTGCCAGACGGCACACATCTGCACTGCGAAAATCAGCAAAGAGAAACAGCGGAAACGCAGTGCCGGTTGACTGTGTATGCAGGTCCAGAAAGATGTCCGCATTGCCCATATAAAGATTATGCCAAAGCGCATAGGCAAACCGGCTTCCCGCATTCGAGCTTTTTGCATCCCCCGGCATCATGCGGTTGAGGTTTGTGAACGTCAGCGTGTCATTCTGCGAAGGGTAGTAGCGTGAGGCCTGCTGCATGCCCGGAGGGTTTGCGCCCGGTACCAGTACCACAGTCCCCTTCAGCGTATCAGGGTCCAGATGTGGCAAGACTTGGTGGATCACATCCACCCCCTGAACCTCATCCCCATGCAGCGTTGACTGAATGAATAGCTTTGTTCCGGGCTCCGCCCCCTTGATTACAATCACCGGAATACGGTGGTAATTTCCCAAGGAGTCTGTGGAGGCTTTAAAGAAGAAACGATGTTTCCCAGTAGCAAGCTCATCAACACTGAGTTCTTCGATGACGGGTACACCATCAATGATATCATTCGTTGTTTTCATGGAAGAAACCTACCGTGCTCGACACAGATGGAACAAGTGAGTTTACATCAAACATCACAATGTTGATTAGCCTGAGTATCTGAAACTGAACAACCCACCTTCAAGTGTCTGATGCATGATTTGCTAATAACAACTTGAGATATGTTTAATTTTTGTATACTTATGTATTCAAAGTTGAGGTGCTTTATGAATATTGCAAGTGATCACGCATTCTCCGGCCTGCAGAAAATCTATGACCAAGCTCGCCCGCGCTACCCACAGGATGCGATAGATCACATCGTGGATCTGTTGGAGATGTCTAAAGGTGAAGAGCAGGGGCATCTACTGGATGTTGGCTGCGGTACCGGAATTTTGACGCGCCAACTTCAAGGGCTGTCACCAGGTAGCAAGTTTACAGGATGCGACGTCAACGAAGACATGCTGTCTCAGGCAAAAGCAAGGGATAAGGCAGGTGAAATGTTTTGGCATCAATCCGCTGCTGAAAAGCTTCCGTTCGAAGACAGTGCCTTTCATCTCATCACCGTCGCCCAGGCCGCACAATGGTTTGATCGACCGAAGTTCTACCGGGAAGCACAGCGTGTTCTCACCTCACGAGGGTATCTGGTGATTATTGAGAACAACCGGCAGCTGGACGGCAGCGCTTTCATGCACGCCTATGAAACCTTAATCGAAACGCACAACACCAGTTACTCCAGAGATTACCGCAGGTTCGATTATGCGCAGGAGATGCAGAAGGCAGGCTTTGCTCAGGCAACTGTTCGGCGGTACCCTTGGTCCCGTTCCATGTCACATCAGGATTTTGTTGAAATGGCCAAATCCTCCTCAAAAGTTCAAACTGCGATCAAAGCAAGCAATGGTGTTTTCCTGATTGAGCTTGATCAGATCCTGCAAGAACATTGGGGGGAGGCCGAGCAAATCGTGATTGATTATTCGACGCAGGTCTTCGCTGGGCATAAATGAGACTGTTGAGACGCTCAGGCAAATCGGCTTGTGCAGCTTAAACCAATGCAAAGACTATCTTCTTAGAGTGTCGGGAATGCGCAACTTAAAGGCGATCCACTGAACACGGATGGTGGACACTGCCGGGATTAAAATGGCCAAATGTCCTATCAAAATCTGACCGTCATCTTTGCAGTGGTTTTTTTGTACAGTGTGATGAGCCGACGGCTGGAGCAAAAGCCGATCAATGGAGCATTGCTGTTTTGCATCATTGGCTTTTTGCTTGGCAATGACGGGTTGGGGTGGTTTCAGGTCAAGCTCACCAATGAATCTATCAAGACACTGGCCGAGTTGGCCCTTGCCATTGTTTTGTTTACGGATGCAGCCAAAGCAAATCTCAAAGTCCTTGCCACCAATATTGACTTGCCACGACGGCTCCTCTTGGTTGGCTTGCCGCTCACAATCATATTTGGCATCGGAGCCGGGATGGCGTTATTGCCACAACTCCCTGTCATCGAGATTGCAATTCTGGCTGCTTTACTCGCTCCAACGGATGCCGCGCTTGGCAAGGCCGTGGTGACAGATCCCTCTGTACCAGCCAAGATCAGAGGAACTCTGAATGCCGAAAGCGGGTTAAACGACGGCATCTGCGTTCCAATTGTGTTTTCTCTCCTCCCAATTGCAGCTGATCCATCCCTGATAAGCCACCTGAACAAAATGGCCGCGCAATTGCTTGCTGAGCAGATTGGCCTGGGTGTTCTAGTGGGGATTGGTATTGCCATTCTTGCTGGGCAGATCATTGATTACTCTTTCCAGACCAAGGAGCAATCCAAAACGTGGGAGCAGGTGACTGTCGTCGCTCTAGCGATCTGCTGCTTTTCAGTCGCGCAACTGGCAGGTGGCAGCGGGTTCATCGCGGCCTTTGTGGGCGGTATTGTTTTCGGCTGGTTGGAGAAGCCTTACAAAGAGCAACTCCTGGATTCAGCAGAAGGAATAGGGGACTCGCTCTCCCTCATGACATGGCTCATTTTTGGTGCAGCTATCATCGGCTCAGTCCTGCACGAGTTCACTTGGGAAATCCTGGCCTACTCCATCCTGAGCTTGACGGTCGTCAGAATTTTGCCTGTCCTTTTCGTCTTGCGCGGTGAGCCTTTGAGCACAAAAGAAAAGCTCTTTATTGGTTGGTTTGGCCCACGAGGTCTGGCAAGCATCGTCTTTGCTATTATCGTGCTGGATGCGAACCTGCCGGGCAGCTCCGTCATCGCATCAACTGCCGTAACCACCATTGGCCTCAGCGTTATCCTGCACGGACTAACAGCGCATTCCTTCATCAAAGCATTGAAGAAAAAGTAGTAGGAGAGGGGCTGGCAAGAGGTTATCTCGCCAGCACATCAGATCAGTCGATCATTTTTGCATGCAGTGCTTCGTTATTAGGAAAGTGCTGCAGGCCTTCTGTCCAGATGTCTTTGGCAGTCAGAAAGTCCCGCTTCTGCTCATAAATCGCCCCAAGCACCAGATACGGGTACACATGATGCCAGTTGGACTTGGTTTTCTGCTGCGCCTCAATCATGGACTTCAGGATTTTGATGGAGGAAGCCTCCTGATCCCGCTTATGAGAGAAGCCATAGAGTGTCGCTTTCCCAAGCCACGCGCCCCAGCTGGCCTTATCTTGACTCAGTGCTTGATCAAAATAAACATCAGCACGGGCTGCCAACTCAGCCATCTCGCCTTCATCCTCCGACATATAGGCCCCATACGTCAGAAGCGTGCCATACCTGGCAATCAATTCCGGATTGCTGTTGGAGGAAATGTCCTTGTCCAGCAACTCAACTGTCTTTTTGAAGCTCTTGGAAGAAACCAGCTGAACCACCAGCAGCTCCCCATCCGGGCTCCACAGAGAGGTTGTCTTTATCTTACTCAAACCCTGTTGTGGGCTGATATGCTGCTGTGTTGCGCCATTCTTATCCCATGAGAACGCCCAGGGCACCCAATGGTCAGCCAAGGCTGGCGGGCTAATAATCACGCTCATGAAGAGAGCCGGTGCCACAAAGCAAGCTTGGCACATTCTTTTGATAATACTCATAAAAAATCCGTCGTATTGAGAAGAAACATGGGTTTTTAACCTTCTTATTTCCTGCAGAAAATTACAGGACCTTTATTGACAGTTGTGTATCTAATGATACATATAAGTATCATGTCGATACCATTGAACAACACCACAAAAGACAAACTGCTGGAAGCAGCCGTACGTGTGCTCAACAATCAGCCACGGGCGTCTCTGGCAGATATTGCAGAGGCCGCAGGCGTAAAGCGCGTAACTCTTCACCGTGTTATTGGCACACGTGAGGAATTGCTGCGTGACGTGGCCTTGCGCGCTTTAGACCAGATGGACGAAGCGTCTTATGCAGCCATCAAAGGCAAGCGCAAAGCGTTTGAACAGCTCAAAGCCATTGTAGGCGCTCTGGTGCCTTATGCAGATTCTTGTCACTTCCTCTGGAAGAATCCAGACGTGTGGGATGATCCCGAAATTGCTAGAGAAATCAAGCGCCACGACAAGGAACTCTGTGATTTAATTGATCGCGCAAAGGATGAAGGCGACATTCTCTCCTTCATCCCAAACAGCTGGATCATCGCCTCGCTGGACGCTGTTTTGTATGCAGCAGCAAGCACATCACAGGCCGGAAACATCGCAACCAATGATGCCAGCGCACTTGCAATTCAAACCTTGTTTGGCGGCATTACGAAGAAGGTAAAGGGCATGCAACCCGTTGGGGGTTAGAGCGTGTTCCGTTTGATTGGATTCAAGCAAACGAAAAGAATTCGCTCCGACAAAGATGTTAGAGTGCGGTGCGTGAATGTAAATGAACGCGGCGTGCTCTGGGAGGCAGAACGAACAGTATAGGCCATATCAGGTCGGATAGGAACGTGATGGCTGCAGCAACTAAAATCGGGCGACTGGAGGGGCTGGACCTTGCCAGGTTCATCGCCTTCGTGGGTATGGTGATTGTCAACTTCTCCATCGTGATGGGCGCAGAAGGCGCTGAGGGTATTCTCAGCAACATCATCTACGCACTGGAAGGACGCGCTGCAGCCACCTTCGTCGTGCTGGCAGGCATAGGCCTTGGTCTGGCGGGGATGAAAGGGGAGCTTAATCTCACCATCTTCACCACGGTCAAACGCGCTGCCTTCCTGCTCGTGCTCGGCCTGCTCAACATGCTCATTTTTGATGCTGACATCCTGCACTACTACGCGTTTTACTTCCTCTTCGGCGCTCTGCTGCTGCCAGTGAGCACCCGCGCTCTGGGCTGGCTCATTGCGGGTCTGGTGGCCACCTCTGTGCTCATGGTCATCCTGCTGGATTATGACGCTGGCTGGAACTGGACCGACCTGACCTATCCTGAGTTCTGGACACCGGTCGGCTTCCTCCGCAATCTGTTCTTCAACGGCTGGCATCCGGTTATCCCGTGGCTCGGGTTCCTGCTGTTTGGCGTGATGCTCAGCCGCTCGAACCTCTCCTCCACCAAAACGCAAGATGCGCTCATGTTCGGCGGCCTTCTGGTCTTCCTGTTCGTCAACGCTGTCAGCGCTTACCTGCAACCGCTCATCGCGATGGTAGAGCCGGAACTGGCCGATCTGGTGGGCACAAGCCCGGTGCCGCCAATGCCGTTTTACCTGATGGCTGGCATGTCCGTCGCCTCCATGGTCGTTGGCGTATGCCTGCGCGCAGCCCCAATGTTGAAAAGCTCCGGCGTGTTGACCGTCCTCAACCCCGCAGGCCGCCAGACCCTCACGCTCTACCTCGCCCACATCCTACTCGGCATGGGCGTGATGGAAGAACTCGGCCTGCTCGGCGGCCAAACCCCGCAGGCAGCCTTCCTCGCCTCCGTCATTTTCTGCGCTACAGCAGTTATCTACGCTCTCATCTGGAGCCAGTTCTTCAAACGCGGCCCAATCGAAGCCCTCATGCGCAAAGTTGCCGGATAGTCCTCCCGCTCCTCTGTCAATGAGCGTTCAAAATTGATCCGGCATCATCATTTAAAATTGACCCACCTTGGTTGGCACAAATCCAGCAGGCGAACAGCTCTCATCTAGCAGGTTCGTCTGCTGGCTTTGTGCCAACCAAGG
>NZ_LMCF01000009.1 GCF_001623075.1 Pseudovibrio sp. Ad37 | reverse complement strand
GAATTCGTTGAATTTTTCGCTTTCTGGGAGGTTCGCATATACCTCGCCAAAAGCTGCTGGCGTTAACTGTGATGTTAGTCAGATCCCATGCTCCCTGAATTGCTGAAATGAAGGCCTGAATGATCAGCTTATGTAACCTCCATCTGGACGGAGAACGTTGCTTTAAACTCTCTTCTTGAGGAGAATGAGCCATGCATTCTTCACTTTGACGCTCAATCAGCAGAGCCAAGATGAGATGTGACAACAACCAGGTTTTGGCAAGAGCCGGGTTCTTTGCAGGCAGGCGGTCAATATGGATAAGGCTTTTAAGGCGCTTGAAGGCTAGCTCAATCTGCCAGCGGACCCTGTAGAGCGCGGCAATGCTGACAGCGTCAAACTGATCCTCTGGTAAAGACGTCAACAACAACATGTATTCAGCGGCGACGAGTGAGGAAGGGTTCAGTTTAGTACATTTCCTGCTTGCGGTTCTGCGCAGGCGTTTTCGTTCTTGCTCGGTCGCTTCAGGTGGTTTGCGCAGGATGATCAGACGGGCGGGAATATCTTGCTCCTTTGAATTTCCCAAAATAGTAATCTGACGATCAACGGGCCGATCATATTTAGCTTCAGGCAATACGGCAAACAGGTCAAACGGCGTATCATCGGGTTGGCGCAAACGAACCTTGCGCCAACCGGTTCGTACAAGAAAATCTCCTCCTTCCTTGAGGATGTAATGAAGTCCGTTTGCCTGAGCATAGCCCCTGTCTGCAATGTGAATATCGCCCTTCTTGATTGGTCCTCGTGCTAAGCTTTCTGCGCCGTGCACATCGGTTATCTCAAGATGCGTAAAGCGTCCGGCAGCAGGATCATAGCTGGCGTGTAAGCGGTAATCGATCTTCTTAGAGCCCACCCCGGAAATACAGCTACCATCCACCAACCGGAGACGGTGTCCGCTCGGGAAGGTCTGATTGCCTGCCTGTGACAGCAGCTTACCTAGAATATGCTCAAGCCAGTCTCCGGCCCCTTGAAGCCGCTTGAGAACAGCTACATCCGACAGCTCCCCGATTCCGCTCAGGGCTGCCCACGCTGCAGTGCTACGCAACGACATGCCACAGGGACCATATGCCATGGCAAGGCGCAGCAGATCTCGTCCGCTTGAAATTTCACGCTTTCGCAGCAAAGCTCCAAATTTGATCGCGGTTTCTTCAATATCAAGACTAGATGACAACGATGAAAGAATGTCTGGCCATTGAGCTAACGTAGGAACTTCAGTTTTCATTCCCCTTATGAATCACATAATGATTCCAGCGGTCTACATATACTCAAATGCTCCGAT
>NZ_LMCF01000008.1 GCF_001623075.1 Pseudovibrio sp. Ad37 | reverse complement strand
TTCAACGTATGTTTTGCAGCAAACACAGTCGCAAAAATCGACTTAACATCATAACATGACCGTCACCCATGTCCCCGAATAAACGTCAACCATCTCTCCGGGACAAACATCAAAGCCCGGGATGACACCGAGGGGTGTGGCTAGGCGGCTTAGAGGCTCGAGGGAGTGCTGGTGAGGGCTTTGTGAGGGCAGTGGAGGGAGAGGCCCCGGGTGGTGGTTTACTTGGCCCGGGGCTCGCTGCTGATCGCAGAGGCTAACTGCCTTGCCTTGAAGGAAAAAGAGGTGCTAGTGTGCCTCTTCCCAGTTGGTGGCGGCTTCGGCTTCTACTTTGAGGGAGACCGAGAGCTGGAGGGCGGGTTCCGTGGCTTTTTCCATGGTTTCGATGGCGAGTTTTTTGGTCTCGATCACCTGATCCTCAGGCAGTTCGAAGATCAATTCATCGTGCACCTGCAACAGCATTTGCGCGTCCAGATTTGCTGTTTCCAAAACCTCTTCTATATGCACCATGGCACGGCGGATTGAGTACTGCTTGAGCCAATGTCTGAGGTTGAGCCCCATGGGTCCCGGCTCGGGGGCCGGGAAGACACCGGGGGGTGGTGTGCTGGGTCGTTGAGAGGCTTTTGTTTGCGGGTGTGTTTTCTTGAACGTTTAGAGCACGTGAGGTTTGCTGGGTCCCGCATCAAGTGCGGGATGACGGTGTTGGAGTGTGGGATTGCTTTGCCCTTTGACGTCATCCTGGACGAGCGGAGCGGGGATCCGGGATCCAGAGCTGCTTGTGAGGGCATTGGTGAGAGTGCTGATGAGGTGGCTGCTGGGGAGTGCGGGCGATAAGAGCAGCTGAGTGTGAGGTGGCGCCTCATGGGTCCCGGCTCGGGGGCCGGGAAGACACCGAAGGGGTGTGGCTTGGCGGCTTCAGTGTTCGTGGTCTGCTGGTGGGCAAAGGCTTTATGTGCGTGGTTTTGTGCGGCCCGGGTTGGCGGGGTGCTTGGCCCGGGATCGCACTGTTTGCTAGGGCTAACTGCCTTGCCCTTAGGGGTGAAAAGGCGCTAGTGCGCCTCTTCCCAGTTGGTGGCTGCTTCGGCTTCTACTTTGAGGGGGACCGAGAGCTGGAGGGCGGGTTCTGTTGCATTTTCCATGGTGGTGATGACGAGTTTTTTGGTCTCGTCTACCTGATCCTCAGGCAGTTCAAAGATCAATTCGTCATGCACCTGCAACAGCATTTGCGCGTCCAGATTTGCCGTTTCCAGAACCTGGTCCATACGCACCATGGCGCGGCGGATGATATCTGCGGCTGAGCCCTGAATTGGGGCGTTGATGGCTGCGCGCTCGTAGAACTGGCGCATGTTCGGGTTTTTGGTGTTTACATCCGGGTAGTGGGCGCGGCGGCCAAAGATGGTTTCGACGTAACCGTTTGCATGGACGAACTTTTTGGTTTCTTCCATGTACTCTTTGATGCCGGGGAAGCGCTCAAAATAGGTTTTGATGTAATCGCCTGCTTCACCGCGTGAAATGCCCAGCTGGTTGGCGAGGCCGAACGCGGAAATGCCGTAGATGATGCCGAAGTTGATCGCTTTTGCACGGCGGCGGACCATTGGGTCCATGCCTTCGATCGGCTCACCAAACATCTCGCTTGCTGTCATGGCGTGAATGTCGAGCCCATCAGCAAACGCCTGTTTGAGCTGCGGAATATCGGCCATATGGGCGAGCACGCGCAGTTCAATCTGGCTGTAATCGGCAGAGATGAGCTTTTTGCCCTTCTCCGCAATGAACGCCTGACGGATTTTGCGGCCTTCAGCGGTTCTGATCGGGATGTTCTGGATGTTTGGCTCGGAAGAGGACAAACGGCCCGTGGAGGTGGACGCCAGCGAGAACGAGGTGTGGACGCGGCCCGTTTCCTGATTGATGAAGCTTGGCAGGGCGTCAGTGTAGGTGGATTTCAGCTTGCTCAGCTGGCGCCACTCTACAATTTTGCTTGGCAGCTCATGGCCTTGCGCGGCGAGGTCATCCAGCACAGAAGCCGAGGTGGACCAAGCGCCGGTTTTGGTTTTTTTACCGCCCGGCAAACCCATTTTGCCAAACAGGATTTCCCCCAGCTGCTTTGGCGAGCCGACGTTGAAGATTTCGCCCGCTTTATCATGGATCTCAGCTTCCAGCGCGGCTGCGCCTTGAGCGAACTCACCAGAGAGCAGGGAGAGCATCTGACGGTCGATGGAGATGCCGCGGCGCTCCATTTTGGCCAGCGTGGCGACCATCGGGCGTTCCAGACGCTCATAAACCACGGTCATTTCCTCAGCTGCGAGGCGTGGTTTGAGGATTTTCCAGAGGCGCAGGGTGACGTCTGCATCTTCTGCCGCGTAGGAGGTGGCTTTGTCCAGCGGCACCTTGTCGAAGGAGATTTGCGATTTGCCGGAGCCGCACACTTCCTTGAACGGGATTGGCGTGTGGTTGAGCCAGCGCTGCGAGAGCTCGTCCATACCATTGCCGCCCATGCCTGCGTCCAGCGCGTAGGAGAGCAGCATGGTGTCGTCAAACGGTGCCATTTCCACGCCGTAACGCTTGAGCACGAGCCAGTCGTACTTCATGTTCTGCGCGATTTTGAGGACAGCCGGGTCTTCCAGCATTGGCTTGAGCAGGGCAACAGCTTCGTTTAACGGGATCTGGCCCTCCAGCAGCGCACCGCCGCTGAAGAGATCACCTTCGCCATCCACATGCGCCAGCGGGATGTAACAGGCTTTGCCCGGAGTGCAGGAGAGGGAAACGCCAACAAGGCCAGCTTCCATGGCGTTGAGGGCATCTGTCTCAGTGTCCACAGCCACGTAGCCCACTTCATAGGCCTCAGCTATCCACTCTTTGAGGCGCTCAGCGGTTGAAACTGTTTCGTATGCGGAATTATCTATAGGCAGCGCAGATATTTCAGCTGCAACTTTCTCTGCCAGAGGGGCGGCAGTCCATGCTTTACCCTCAAGTTCTCCCGCAGAATCCTCAGCTTGTTCTGCCGGTTTTGCAGTGCTTTCCCAGCCTTCAATCACAGGCTCAATTGGCTCGATGTTTTCCAGCACAGCGCCGGTTTTATCTGCCACTTTTTTGGTGAGGCTGGTGAAGCCCATGGCTTTGAGGAAGCCGACAGCCTGCGCGCCGTCCACATCACACACGGTGAAGTCTTCAACCGGAGTTTCCACCGGCACGGCCTCTTCCAGCTGCACGAGGCGCTTGGAAATGCGGGCCTGCTCAGCGAACTCGATGAGGTTCTCGCGGCGCTTCTTCTGCTTGATGGTGCCGGCTTGTGCCAGAAGACTATCCAGATCACCAAACTCATTGATGAGCAGAGCGGCGGTTTTGAGGCCGATGCCTGGCACACCGGGCACGTTATCGACGCTATCGCCCGCGAGCGACTGCACTTCGACAACCTTTTCCGGGCCAACGCCGAATTTTTCGAAGACCTCTGGCTTGCCGATCACCTTGTTTTTCATGGTGTCGACCATGCCGATCTTGTCGGTGACAAGTTGCATCAGGTCTTTATCGCCGGAGACGATGGTAACGCGGGCGCCTTGTGCGGCTGCCTGACGGGCGTAGGTGGCGATCAGGTCATCCGCCTCATAACCCTGCTGCTCAATGGCAGGCACGCCGAATGCGCGCGTTGCCTGACGGATCAGGCCAAACTGCGGGCGCAGGTCTTCCGGCGGTGGCGGGCGGTGGGCCTTGTATTCCGGGTAAAAATCGTTGCGGAACGTTTTGCCGGACTTATCGAAAATCACGGCAAAGTGGGTTGGCTCGTCACCAGTTTCTTTGGTGGGGCCTTCCTGCATCATCTTCCAAAGCATGTTGCAGAAGCCGGAAACCGCGCCAACGGGCAGTCCGTCGGGCTTGCGAGTAAGCGGCGGCAGCGCATGATATGCGCGGAAAATGAAGGTAGAGCCATCGATCAGGATGAGGTGATCGTTCTCTGTGAGAGCTGGTGCAATGGATTGTGTCGACATGAGCGGGATCATGCCCGCCTTGGGCCGACAAAGAAAGAGGAATTAACCCTTTTTCAATGATGTTTTAGCGGAGGGTGACTGCCTCACGGCTTCTCACCCTGCCTAATGGGTTCCACGGGCTCTAAATAAGGCATGAAACCGGATTGGTTGTTGCGGATGGTTGGTTTGTATTTGCCTTCCGGGCAGATGAAAATCAGCTCATCCTGAATGCGGATCTGCTGACATTCTTCATTGAGCTCATAGACAAAGCCGTTGTTGTCGCCGCTGAAGTAATAATCGTTGGTGGCTGGCTCTTTTCCTGCCTCTGCTTTGTCAGCGCCATGTACGGATTTGTTGCAAAGATCGCGGATCTTATCGCGGTATTGAGAGCCGCCCAGATCAGCTATGCCCTCACGCTTCATGTGCTCTTCCTCACACTCCACAACTTCGGCGGGTGTAGCGTGTTTAGGGGGAGGCGGAGTTTCCTGCGCTTGGGCTGTGAGCATGCCAGTGCCTGTGATGAAGGTCAGGATGGCCAGTGATCTGAGTAAGTTGCTGAGAAGCTGTGCTGTGGTGGAGTAACTCATCTTGAGCTCCCTCCGTTTTCTACTGCTGAAAGGGCGGGCAGGCTGAAGCGCTCAGCCCCCTCAGGAGGATTGAAGCGGAAGTCTTCTGTTTTGAACTGACGATTGAGCTTCCATCCTCGATAGGACAGGTGTGTTTGAGGCAAACCAACAAGGTCCTTATAGGTGATAATAAGATAACCGGGCAGGCCGCTGTCTTCGTAGACCCACAATTGCCAATCTACCTGATCGTTAAAAAAGGCAAGATGATGGGCAACCCCTTCTGGCAGAACCTCACGCCCGACATAGACGGACCGTGTTGTCAGGTCGTCGAGCATCTGGTCCAGTTCCGGGTTGACCAGATCAATACCAGGCAATGTGAGCTGGAAATCAGTGCGTAGCACCTCAATAAATTCCGAGGAAGTGCCTCTGAAATCACCCTGGGTGTAGATGTTCCGCGTTTTATCAAAGTAGGTGATTATGCCATCATCAAGATAGATTTCACTCATACCATCGGGTCGTGGGAGGTCGATTTTCAGATCACCCTGTCCGAGGATGTTGACTGTGTATTCAAACACAAAGTTCAGCGGTACCATGTCTTTAAAGATGCGCTCCTCACTCGCGTAGACGGTAAAGCTCATGGCTTTGATTTCGCCGAACTTCTCGACGGTCTCATTGAGGATTTGACGTGCTTTATCTTCTTTTTGCGCAACAGCGGGGTGGGGGCGTAGCTCCAGCCAACCGACAGCCACGAGAATGAAGAGAAGCGGCAGAACCCTGAGAGCCCCGAGTTTCATGGAGATACGTTCCTTGATCTTGTCACACAGTTTGCTTCCGCAAAGCCTAAGCAAAGACCGGAAAGACCTTCTGAACTCAACCACTAAAATTGGCACTTGCTGAACATGCATGCAAAAAGCCCCCAAAAGCAGCGGCTCCGGAGGCTTAGGCAGATCAGCGGTTTTGCGCAGATATCAGGTTGGTGACGGTGCAGGGCTCTTGGCGCGCGGCATTTCAGCGATGTAGGCCCAGGCTGGCCGCTTAAACACAAATTGGCCGTAGCCTATTTTGGTAATCAGCCAGAACAGGACCATCGGCGCGATGGTTGCTGTGCACGTGACGATTAGCGAGATCACGCCTGCATCCTGAATGATGCCCAGTTTGAGCAAAATGATGCGCGATACAGCCATCGGGAAGAAGAAGGACAGGTAGATCACGATGGAGTTTTCGCCCATATAGCGCAACAGATCCAACGCCTTCACCTTGGAAAGCAGAGCAGAAACGGTGATCACCGCCAATGCGCCCAAACCGCCCAGAGCAAGCGAGGCGAATGGCAGGTCGGCATAGCCGTAGCCAACGAAGAGGCCGTTGACGACGGCCCAGACAAACACAAAGGCCAAGCCTTTCAGCACATTCTCACGCACCCAGTCAGCAATGACGAAGATCTTTTGCGCAAAAATGTAGCCTGCGAAGAAGAACACAAAGCGAGCGGCTGTCTCGTCAATCAGCACAAAGCCGGTGTGCAACGCGCTGATTTGCAGGCCAGCAGCGACCAGCAAGGTCACTTGCCACGGCACTTTTAGCGAGTGCAGCAGTTTGGTGATGACGAAGAAAACGGGCAGGGCGTAGATGAACCAGAGGGTTCCGAATGGTTGTACGAAGGCGAGCGCGTAGTGCATCAACACGCCATCCCAGCCGAACTCTGCTGCGAAGGACGGTGCTTTCATTCCAAACTGGATCGTAAGCCAGAGAATGTAGAAGTAGAAGAAATGGACGACTTTACGATCCAGATACAGGCGCCAGTCCCGATCCAGCGTTAAGGCGAGGAACAAGCCGGAGATCATGAAAAAGTCCGGCATACGGAAGGGCTTTGCAAAGGCAACAATGTCGCCCATGAACCCCATTTCACCAATGGCGCTTCCAACCCCAAGGGTTGAATGCATCATCACCACGAGAAAGATGCAAAAGCCTTTCGCGTAGTCAACCCAATCCACACGACTGGAGGTTTGGTGCGCCGCCATGTAATACCGCCCATAAATTTACTAATTAATTCGTGCAATCATAAGTTTTAAGGGATGCGAATACTAGCGGCATCTCTTCAACTTTAATTGTTGGTTACCGCGCCTGATTGCCAAAGGGCTACCTGAGACTTTGCAACGCGGCCTGATGTTATGGCTTGTATCTTTATGACCTAAGGTAATGTTAGTTTTTATGCGCCTAGGATACATATAGTTCCACCGGATATTCTGGAGATGCAATTGCTTAGGTATTTTAAGGCGTTATGCGCTGTTGCAGTTTTAGTCATCGCTCCACAGCCCTTAAGCGCTCAGGAGGCCACAAGCCCGCCAGAGTTGCTCAAGAAAATCTGGAATAGGCCGGACTTTGATGCCGATGACTTTGCGCCCGAAGTCTACAAGAAGATCCCGAAAGAACTTCTCGTCTCCATTCTTTCAGAACAACGTTCGATCTATGGTCCTGCGCTTCATGTTATCGCGACCAAGGAACCGCATAAGTTTCTTGTTGAGACGAAATCCTACAGGATTCCAACGTTTTTGAAGCAGAATAAGACTGGTCAGCTGACGGGACTGCTGTTTCGCTTTGCACTTGTGAAGGATGTGAAACACGAAGACCTGCTGGAACACATGAAGCAGCAGACCGCGACGCAGAGCTTTTTGCTGATGCAGAACGGGAAGGTGCATGCTGAAAATAACAGTAACGCTCAGCTGGCTGTCGGATCTGCCTTCAAGCTTTATGTGCTGGACCAGGTGGCGCAGCAGGTCAGGGACGGAGACCTGAGCTGGCAAGACAAAATCACGCTGGAACAACGGCATATCTCGTATCCGGGTGGCACAATGCAAAATGAGCCGGTTGGCAAGAAGTTTGTTTTGCTGGATGTGGCGCGCAACATGATCGAGATCTCCGACAACACGGCCACGGACTTGCTGATGGATCTGGTGGGGCAGGAAAGTGTGATGCTGCCGGGAGAGAGTTCACCGGCTCTGACGACGCAGCAGCTGTTTCACCTGAAAGCGGATGAGCAAGCTGCAGAAGCTTATCGCCAAGCAGGGCCAGAGGAGCGGGCGCGGATTCTTACTGCCTTACCGGCTCAACTTCCACCGATTGACAAGGTTTCCGTGCCTTTGACGGAAGGTGTCGAGTGGTACATTTCGAACCGCGAACTGTGCAAGATTGTAACAAAAGTGAAGGACATCAAGGGAGTTTTCGTAAATCCGGGTGTGGCCGAACCGGATAACTGGGCGTCTTATGCTTATAAGGGTGGTAGTGAGATTGGCGTGCTCAACATGACGTATGCGCTGGAAGACATCGACGGAAACAACTGGTGCTTCTCAACCACCTGGAATGCAAAGCAAGAGCTGGACGTCACTTATCTGATCGCGCTGGTCGCAACGTTGCTGGAGAGCCCTGAGGCAGTTCAGGCGGCTCTCCGTTAAGCTTGGCGGGATTTAGCGACGCTTGTCGTCGTCAGAGGACCATGGGCTGATCTGGTCCGGGTCATTGGAACGAGGACGGGAAGGGTCATCATCCTGCTCTGTATGACGGGAGGAACTCCACTCGTCTTCATTCAGATCCACAGTGCCATCGCGGCGACGGTAACCCGGGTTGACGTTGAGGTTTTGTACCTTCACGTGGCGCGCCAGATAGTTGCCAATCACCTCACGAAGTGGCGGGATGAAGAGCAGAAGGCCGATGGCGTCTGTGAAGAAGCCTGGAATCAACAGCATGAGGCCCGCAAACACGATCATCGCGCCATGCATCATCTCATGACTTGGAACTCGTCCCGAGTCCATTTCAGCGCGCATGCGCATGAGCAAAGACAGCCCCTGCTGGCGCAGCATATAGGTGCCGGCAGCTGCGGAAGCTACAGTCAACAGGATTGTTGGAATTGCCCCGATAACACTTCCAACCTCAATAAAGAGATAGATCTCGATGGTTGGTAGCAGAATGAAACAGGCAAGAATGATAAGTCCGAGTGGCATAGCGTCCGCGTAGGTTCAGGTTTATTTTGCTTTTTGATCACTTCTTTTTGAAGCGATCTTACTTATAGTGGGTGATCTTCACAGAATTGCAATGACTGATTTTAGCTTATACTTGCGTGGTAAGACTTTAAAAAGGCGTTGGGATGGACACGAAATAGCTGGATGTTGCTGATAGAAACCTTAAATTAGTGACAGAGCCTGTAAAAATGCGCTAGAGCACATTATCTAGATATCTAATGCATTTGATCATCGGCGCCTGGCAGCCCACGAGTAAAGGACCGGTCGGTACTCGGAATGAACGAAATATTCGACGTCTACAACATAATCTTCCTTATTGCGGCAGTTGTTATTTTCCTGCGGTTACGCTCCGTTTTGGGCAATCGCACCGGTAACGAGCGTCAACCATTTGACCCGTATTCTGCTCAGCAAAAACAAGACTCTCAAAAGACTCAGGCTCCTGAGAATGAGGACAATGTTATTCCTCTTCCAGGCAGTGAGCATGTTCAACATGACCCTGAGCGCGCTGAGCGTGAAGCTCGCGAACAGATTGAGGCTGAAATCGACAAGCTTGCCAAAAAAGGCAGTGAGTTGAATCACGGCCTGCGGGAAATCTGGAAAGCTGAGCCGTCTTTCAATCCAAAAGAGTTTGCGGAAGGTGCACGCGGCGCTTACGAAATCATTTTGATGTCGTTTGCGCAGGGTGATCGCCGCACGCTCAAAGAGCTTCTTTCTCCTGAAGTGTTCAGTGGTTTCTCTGCTGCGATTGATGACCGGGAAAGCCGCAATGAGCGTGTTGAGTCCACCTTTGTGGGCATCGACAAAGCTGACATTGTGGAAGCGGTCTTCAACGACAAAGACAAGCTTGCTGAAGTGACTGTTCGCTTCAAGGGTCAGCTGATCACCGCGACACGGGATTCTGAAAACCGCATTGTGGATGGTGACCCAACCGCAGTGAGTGACCTGACTGACATCTGGACCTTCGCTCGCGTAACTGGTGAGAACGATCCAAACTGGAAGCTGGTTGCAACTGAATCTGCATGACGTTTTCTTTCTCTCGCGACGCTATGAGTTTCATTATGGCACTCGGCGTCGCGGCGGGGATAAGTTCTGCTGCTGTAGCTGGAAACACCCTTACAAAAGACCATAGGACCATGCGAAGCGCAAAGCTCTCCGGGCCACTTGATCCCAACGAAATCGACGGATGGGCTGCAGATGATCATTCTGCGGCCCTTTCCGCATTTGTGGCTCACTGCGAGGCGAGTGAAGGCCGAACGCTGCCGACAAAGGCATTTGGCATTAGCGACGCAAAATTACGCGCTATCTGCGCAAAATCGCGCAAAATCGACGTAAATAACGCAAGTGATGCAAAAACCTTTTTAGAACAGCACTTTACGCTTCAACGCGTAGAGGACGACGGGTTTGTGACCGGCTACTACATGCCAGAGCTGGAAGGCTCACTTGTTCGCACTGACGAGTTTGTTGTTCCCCTTCATGCCTATCCCAAAGACCTGAAGGGGATGCCAACACGCGGCGATGTGATGGACGGAGCACTGGATGGAATGGGCCTTGAAGTGCTTTGGGTGAAAGACCCGATAGATGCATTTTTTACAGCTGTTCAAGGTTCTGCTCGTGTTCGCCTACCCAATGGCGAGTTGCGGCGTCTGGCTTTTGCAGGCAAGTCTGGTCATGAGTACACCGCGATTGGCCGTGTGTTGATTGAGCGAGGCGAAATCTCCAGAGATAACATGGGCATGGATGCGCTTCGTGCCTGGTTATCCAAAAACCCATCCCAGCAGAAAGACGTGTTTCGGCACAATAAATCCTACATCTTCTTTGAGTTACAATCTCCGCAGAACACTGAGGTTGCAGCCATTGGAGGGGCAGGAACAGCCCTGACGGACCTGAGATCACTGGCAATTGATGATGATCTGCACACTTATGGCAGTTTAATTTTTGTCTCTAGTGAGTTAAGGACCTACGACACATCAGGTGATCGCTTCGCCAAACTTATGGTTGCTCAGGATACCGGGTCAGCCATCAAAGGCCCCGCACGCGGCGATATCTATGTAGGAAGTGGTGCAGAGGCAGGTGCCGTTGCCGGGAATATCCGTCACCGTGCGGAATTCTATCTCCTTGTTCCAAAATAATAAATGATCGTGGACGGATCGGATAGATGACGAATGGTGATCGCGCAAAGCGAGCCAAAACAAAGCAGCTGAGCGAAGCAGACAAGCGCTTGTGGGACAGGGTGAAAGCCACTCTGACGCCTATTCATCAAGAGCGCCTTTCTGATATGCTGGAAGACACGACACAGCTTTCCGAGCCGGATCAGTCCCTTCTGCACGCTCAAAGCGCTGAGGTGTCTCAGCCTGAGCTTAAGCCGCAGCTGACCTCTCCACCGAAGCCTCAGGCCAAAAAGTCTCGTGGTTCCAAAGGGAAGACCGCACCAGACTACAGCCCGCCCAAGCCTGTTGTTCCTGCGATGCCTCCGCTTTCACCGCTCAATAAGAAAGAGCGCAAAAAAGTTGTCCGCGGGGGCAAGGGCTATATTGATGCGCGTATCGATCTTCATGGTTTGACGCAGTATCAAGCGCATCAACGCTTAACCTCGTTCATCTATCAAGCGCAGGCTATGGGCTACTCCCTCGTGCTTGTGATCACCGGTAAGGGGCTCGACTATTCAAGCAGCCCCTATGGTGATGATCGTGGTGTGTTGCGCAGAATGGTACCGCAGTGGCTTTCTCTTCCTGATATGCGCAGCTGTGTGGTAGGCTTCGACCAAGCTCATGTTTCGCATGGGGGCAGCGGTGCGATTTACGTTCGCATTCGTAAGCGCAAAAAATAAGGCAGGAATTTCAGTAAGATGACGCCTTTTGGAGCCAAGGTTAGAGAACTGCGGGCTAAGCAGAAGATTACCCTGAAGGAAATGGCGGAAGCGCTTTCGGTTTCCTCTGCCTACCTGAGTGCGCTTGAACATGGCAAGCGCGGTACTCCGACCTGGTACATGGTTCAGCGCATGATCACCTACTTCAACGTGATCTGGGATGAAGCTGAAGAACTTCAAAGACTTGCGGAACTTTCCAACCCGAAAATCACCATCGATACCGGCGGCCTGACACCTCGGGCGACCGAGCTGACGAATATGCTTGCCTCGAAGATCAATGGACTCTCAGAGGAATCCCTGGAGCACCTCATTCATCAACTAAGAGTGGTTAGCTCTCGCGACAATATCTAGTCTAAGCCGACAAAGCTCTGTAAAGTCAGTCTGCTGACTTTTGAAGTGGACTGCTGATATGACGCCTGAAGAACTCAAAGTAGATCAACTGGTTGATCCCCAATCCCTTCTCAACGAACTCAAAGAGCTGGTTGAGAAGCACGATGGCGACGGCAACAGCTTTAAGCTGCGCAGCGATGTTTTGACAAAGCTGAAAGCCACGCACAAAGCAGCCTTTAAAGAAATTGAAAAGCTCCTGATGGAAGACGGGCAGGGCCGGCGATGTTCCGAGCGCTTGTCTTGCGTGCAGGATATGCTCATTCAGGTGATCTATGAGTTCGCGGTTACTTATGTTTATCCCGTTGAAAACCCAACAAAATCCGAGCGTATCAGCATCATAGCTGTTGGTGGTTATGGGCGCGGAACGATGGCGCCGCACTCTGACGTGGATCTGCTGTTTCTCTGGCCATATAAGCAAACGCCCTGGGGTGATCAGGTTGTTGAGTTCATCCTCTACATGCTTTGGGACATGGGCCTGAAGGTCGGTCATTCCACGCGCAATCTTGATGAGACGATCAAGCAGTGCCGCGAAGATATGACCGTTCGCACAGCTGTTTTGGAAGCACGATATGTTTGGGGTGATCTTGAGCTTTTCCAAGAGCTTACCAAGCGCTTTGACAAGGAAATTGTTTCCGGTACAGGGCCGGATTTCATCGCTGCCAAACTTGCTGAACGAGATGATCGTCATGAACGCCATGGCGCGTCCCGCTACCTTGTTGAACCCAATGTCAAAGAAGGCAAAGGCGGGATGCGGGATCTGAACACGCTGTTCTGGATCGCCAAGTATTTTTATCGCGTTCCCAGTGGCTTAGGGCTGGTTGAAAAGGGCGTCTTCTCGCGGCGCGTATTGAATCGGTTCCGAAAGAGTCAGGATTTTCTCTGGGCTGTCCGCTGTCATCTGCATTTTTTGACGAACCGTCCTGAAGAACGCTTGAGCTTTGATGTTCAACGGGAAATTGCGGACCGTCTCGGTTACATGGACCATCCCGGCATGCGGGCTGTTGAACGGTTCATGAAGCACTACTTCCTTGTTGCGAAGGATGTTGGTGATCTGACACGCATTTTTGCGGCTGCGCTTGAAGAGCAGCATGTGAAATCCGCCCCGAGCATTTCGCGGTTCCTTGGCAGTTTTGTTCCGGGAAGCAAGCATAAGCGGCGATCTATCAAAGGAACCAAGGACTTCCTTGTCGAGAACGGGCGCATTATTGCTGCGAAGCCGGATGTCTTTGAGAAAGATCCGGTCAATGTGATCCGTGTGTTTTATCTGATCGACAAAACCAATTTGGATATGCACCCAGAATTGCTGAAACTGGTTCGTCGATCCAGACGGCTGATCAATGCGGAATTCCGCAAGAATGAACAAGCGAATCGGCTGTTCCTGAAGGTCCTGACAAGTCGCAGTGATCCGGAAACCGTTTTGCGTGCGATGAACGAGTCGTCCATCCTTGGCCAGTTCCTGCCGGAGTTCCGGAAGGTCGTCGCGATGATGCAGTTCAACATGTATCACCACTACACTGTCGACGAACATCTCATCCGCTCGGTTGGTGTTCTTTCTGAAATTGAGCGTGGGATGGGTGGTGATAGCCACCCGCTGGCGACGGACCTCATCAAGTCGGTTCACAGCCGAAAAGTTCTTTATGTTGCAGTGCTTTTGCATGATGTGGCGAAGGGACGGCCAGAGGATCATTCCATTGCAGGCGCCAAGATTGCGCGCAAGATTTGCCCGCGTCTGGGTCTTTCTCCAGCAGAGACTGATACGGTCGCCTGGCTCATCGAGCAGCATCTGGAAATGAGCACCGTTGCGCAGTCTCGTGACTTGAGTGATCCGAAAACCATCAAGGATTTCTGCCGTAAAGTGCAGAGTCTGGAGCGTTTGCAGCTGCTGCTGATTTTGACGGTGGCTGACATTCGGGCTGTGGGGCCCAATGTCTTTAATGGCTGGAAAGGGCAGTTGCTGCGTACACTCTATTATGAGAGCGAGACGATCCTCAGTGGTGGTCATGGCCGTATGAGCCAGCAGCAACGTGTTGACCATGCGAAGCAAGAGCTGGCGGAAGAGCTGGATGGCTGGACTGATGAGGAACTGGATAATTACCTCAATCGCCACTATCCGGCCTATTGGCTGCGCGTTGATCTGAAGAGCAAAATCAACCATGCGAACCTGATCCTCAAAACAGATAAGGAAGAAGAACACCTGGCGACCTCTGTGGAACCTCATGCTTTTGAAGGCGTTACAGAAATCACCGTTCTGGCACCGGACCACCCAAGATTACTCTCCACAATTGCGCGGGCTTGCTTTGCAGCAGGTGGAAACATTGTGGACGCGCACATCGACACCACAAAAGATGGCCTCGCGCTGGATACGATCTACATCAGCCGTGAGCTGCCTGAGGACGATGACGAGCACCGTCGCGGGGAGCGGATTTGCTGTCTGATTAAAGAAGCTCTGCGGGGGACTGCGCCTGTTCCTGAGGTGAAGGGTGCAGCAACAAAACCGAATGCTCGTAACAAGGCGTTCACGCTGCAAACGACTGTTTTGGTTAGCAATTCATGGTCAGAAAACTATACGGTCCTTGAAGTGACCGGGCTTGACCGGCCAGGTTTGCTTTCTGATTTGACCACTGAGATCTCGGCTCTCAACCTGAATATTGCGAGTGCTCATGTTGGGACTTTTGGGGAGAAAGCGGTCGATGTATTTTACGTGACCGATCTGACTGGCCAGAAAGTTCACAATGTGGGGCGTCAGGAATCTATTCGCGATAGACTCAAAAATGCCTTTGACGGTAAAAAGCCACAAAAAGCGCCTACGAGCTCACGCCGTAAACCTCAAAAACATACAGGTAAGTAATTTTATATGAGCCTTTTCAAGAGCTTCGCCACGGTTGGTGGTGCAACAATGCTAA
This sequence comes from Pseudovibrio sp. Ad37, assembly GCF_001623075.1. Classification (GTDB taxonomy): domain Bacteria; phylum Pseudomonadota; class Alphaproteobacteria; order Rhizobiales; family Stappiaceae; genus Pseudovibrio. The sequence goes on along the minus strand of NZ_LMCF01000008.1, from coordinate 12,049 downwards.
GCCGTCTCTGCGGGTTTGGGCGAGATGTGATGCTGGCTGCCTTTGTAGGCACTGGTCCTGTTGTAGATGCTTTTGTTGTGGCTTTCCGCTTACCAAATCTGTTCCGCAGATTGTTCGCAGAAGGTGCATTTAACTCAGCTTTCGTACCGCTGTTCGCCCGCTCTGTTGAGGAAGACGGAGAGCAGGGCGCGCGGAAGTTTGCTGGTGAGATTGCGGCAGCTTTGTTCTGGACGCTGGTGGTTATCCTCGCTTTGGCCGAGGTTTTCATGCCTTTGCTCGTGCATGTGCTGGCGCCGGGTTATTTCTCTGACCCAGCGAAATTCGACCTCACAGTCCTCATGTCACGCATAGCATTTCCGTATTTGCTGTTTATGTCTCTGCTCGCTTTTTTGAGTGGAATTCTCAATACATTTCAAAGATTTCTAGCAGCGGCGATAGCCCCCGTCATGCTCAATGTAGTCATGATGGCCGTGCTCGCAGCCATTGGTTTTTATGGGATGGAGCCTGATCAGACGACCGGAGTGCTGTTGGTTGCTGGTGTTGCGGTTGCTGGTGTTGTTCAGCTGGCTGTTGTTGCCATTGGCATGAAGCGGCTCGGGTTTCGCGTCCCTATCATGCGCCCACGATGGACGCCGGGCGTAAAGCGCTTGCTGGTTTTGGGTGTTCCCGGTGTGATTGCCGGGGGGATTACGCAGATCAACATCACGGTTGGAACGATCATCGCATCGCTGGAAAGCAGTGCGAATTCATACCTTTACTATGCTGACAGGATATACCAGCTGCCGCTTGGTGTGGTGGGTATCGCGATTGGTGTTGTGCTTTTGCCAAGCCTGACACGGCAGTTGCGCTCTGGTCAGGAAGAGCTGGTTCATCATACGCAGAACCGGTCAATGGAGTTCGCTCTTGCGCTTACTCTACCTGCTGCAGTCGCGCTCGTTATCATCCCAGATACCGTAATTTCCGTACTGTTCCAGCGCGGTCAGTTTACGGATGCTGCTGTTGAGCAGACTGCTTTGGCTTTGATGGCATTTGCCGTTGGTTTGCCTGCGTTTGTGCTGAATAAGGTGCTGTCCCCTGGCTTCTTTGCGCGGGAAGATACAAAGACCCCAATGTACTTTGCCGCTGTTGCTATGGTGGTGAACGTGGCGCTCTCAATCTTGTTGTTCCCCACCTTCAAACACGTGGGCATCGCGATTGGGACGACTGCCGCGGGTTGGGTCAACTCGGCGCTGCTGGCCTTTGTGCTGTGGAGGCGTGGTCATTTTGTTGTCGACACAGCATTGCTGAAGAGAATTCCGCTTTTGGGTTTTGCAAGCGCTCTGATGGGCGTTGTCGTCTATGGTGGGACGCTTGTTTTGGAGCCGCTTTCAACCTCCAACTTGTTTGTTGTGCGAGCCAGTGAACTCATCCTTCTCGTCACCATTGGTCTGATTTCCTTTGGTATTTTGGTTCAGCTCACCGGGACCGTGGATTTTCGCGCACAACTGCAGAAATTGCGGCGATAAAGGCTTTCTCACTCTGCAAATCACTTGCACATACGGAAAAGCGCAGTCATAACCACCGGGCTTAATCTGCGCGGGCTGTCCTAGTTTGTTTGTCACCCATTCAAACTGTGCTCGCGCAACCCACTGGCCCTTCCAACAGGCCCAAGCCTAGGGATATTTTACAATGACGGCGTTTCAGCCTCGCGTTTTCTCCGGTGTTCAACCAACCGGAAACCTGCATCTTGGCAACTACCTTGGTGCTATTGTCCGCTTTGTTCCGCTTCAGGACCAGATGCCGACCATCTTCTCCATCGTTGACATGCATGCGATCACAGTCTGGCAGGATCCTGCCGAGCTGACGCAGCAGACCCGTGAAGTAACAGCAGCTTACCTCGCAGCCGGTGTTGATCCGAAGAAGTCGATCATCTTCAACCAGAGCCAGGTGAAAGAACATGCTGAGTTGGCATGGATTTTCAACTGTATTGCCCGCATGGGCTGGCTGAAGCGCATGACTCAGTTCAAGGACAAAGCAGGGAAGAACGCAGAAAACGCTTCTGTTGGTCTGTTTGCTTATCCGAACCTGATGGCAGCAGACATTCTGGCTTACCGCGCAACCCACGTTCCGGTTGGCGATGACCAGAAGCAGCACCTTGAGCTGACACGCGATATTGCGCAGAAGTTCAACAATGACTTTGCTGATCGCATCAAAGAGCTGGGTCTTGGAGTTCCAAACCCTGAGCCATCTCATGAAGCACCGGATGAGCTTTACTTCCCAGTCACCGAGCCAATGATCACTGGTCCTGCGACCCGTATCATGAGCCTGCGTGACGGCAACAAGAAGATGTCCAAGTCTGATCCATCTGATCTTTCCCGCATCAACCTGACTGATGATCAAGACACGATTGCGAAGAAAATCAGAAAGGCAAAGACTGATCCTGAAGCTCTTCCAAGTGAAGTGGATGGACTGGAAGGTCGTGCGGAAGCTGACAACCTTGTTGGTATTTATGCAGCCCTTTCCGGACGTACCAAAGCAGACGTTCTGGGCGAGTTTGGCGGCCAGCAGTTCTCAGCATTCAAACCAGCTCTTTCTGAGCTGGCTGTTGAGAAACTTGCGCCAATGAACGGCGAGATGCGCCGGATCATGGACGATCCTGCAAGCGTTGATGCCGTTCTTCGTGATGGTGCTGAGCGTGCTGCTGAGATTGCAGAACCAGTGCTGCATGATGTACGTCGCATTATTGGCTTTTTGGAAAGCCGTCGCGGCTAATAAGCGTTTAGTTTCAAGACTGAGAAAGCCGCAGATAATCTGCGGCTTTTTTGCTTTCCGGAGTGTTGCGGCTGCTTTTACTGGCGCACTCACTCATCCTTTAAAAAGGGCGACACGCGCGCTTGCGCTGCCTCGTTGGCCGCAACGATGTGTTTGAGCAACAAGGCATCCACCGTATGTGCCATAACCACACAGCGCCGGTCCATTTGTGGGAAGTCATCGCACACGGGTGACTTGAACAGAGTAGGGTTCTGTTGAACCAGCCCCAGCATGTCCTGAAGATCCTGAATACTATAACGCGCGTGAAGAACCTTTATAAACCGCTCTTTGAAGCCAGTGTTATCGGCCGTGATGCGCTGAGCCAGTTCTGCCCGCGTAACTTTACAGGCCTGCTCTGTCATGCGGACTCCACAAGTCATCATACGCGGTTGCTGTTGAAGGTAATCCGATATTGGACCGTGCATGTCTTCCCAATTGTCGAACTGATAGCCCTCGAAAAGTTGAGACATCATTTTTGCCTGCTTCTCTCTATCAGGAGGCAAGGAATGAGCAAATCGGAAAGTGGCGGAGGGATCTTTTGCATCAAGTTGGCCGGTGATGAGATCAGTGAGTGGGATCGATGTTACTGATTGCGTTGTGTCTGCGATCTTGTTTCCAGAAGCATTGATAAGCGCAGGGCCGCTAAGGATTACGGTCAGGTTGCGCTCAGCAAGAGCTTGAGACAGCACAGCTTTCTCAAGAAAGGTGGCTGTGGTCAGAACTGTCGCTCCAGAGTCGGCATTATTGAAATCCGAGACCTTCAAGACCACTTGTAAACTCGTATCATCCACCCGAGTTAACTGGAGAACGGATGGCCCCATGGATTTGGGGGGCGAAGGGATATCCTGCTCTGGTAAGAGTAAATCCGATAAACTCTGTTCAACGGCATTGCTGCAGAACACAAACCCGTTTTCCCGCTTTACCTCGCTGTTATCACAGAAGGCCACCACAGGAACCGGGCCTGATTTTTGCTTCTTTTTTTCCTGCATACGGGCATAGGTAGCCTCTGTCATCTTGTAGGTCATGCGCTGTATGACAGAACCGTCTTCAGCAAAATCATAGTGCAATTCAACATCTACGCAGGCGGAAAGAACCATCGCCAAACACATAAAAACTATCGCCTTCCATCCCGGCATCTCTTACCCCAAAACTAATCTCATAAAAAATACGCTGGCACCAAAGCAGAGGGTTGTCATATGAGCCACACAACTATGGTCTAAGGGGGACTGAATTGATTATTGATATGGCTGTTTATCGCATTTCGATGCTTAAAATTGGTTCTACCACAGATCTAAAAATACAGTGCTTATTGCCGCTTAGTGGGTCGAGTTCACCATATGCTCACGATCAGAGCAGGCAATATTATATTTGACGTAATGGTCAATCTGAGACCTTGAGAGTCTTTATCGCTGGATATTCTCTGGAGCTGTTGTCTATTTCTTATAAAATTCGCCAGAAACGCATTCAATTTGCGCTGTGTTTATTGACAGAGGGCTAGTTGCACCCCTACATCCTTGCTGATTGATTGGTGGGGCTTGCCCCAATACATCAGATGGTCGGATGAATGATTGAAACTCGTATTGATCGACGCTTTGCTAAGCTGAAGGCTGAAGGACGTCCTGCGCTCGTAACTTTTATTACGGCCGGAGACCCGGACCTCGCCACTTCACAAGCTATTCTGGATGTACTTCCAGAAGCGGGTAGTGATGTTATTGAGCTTGGCATGCCGTTTTCTGACCCGATGGCTGAAGGTGTTCCAATCCAGCTGGCGACTCAGCGCTCTCTGGCGCATGGTCACACGATGGACAAAACGCTTCAGATGGTGCGTGAGTTCCGTAAAAAGGACAATGATACTCCAATCGTTCTGATGGGTTACTACAACCCGATCTTTGTACGTGGCAGCGCTGCTTTTGTGAAAGAAGCACGTGAAGCTGGCGTTGATGGTCTTATTGTTGTTGATGTGCCTGCGGAAGCAGATGATGAACTTTGCATTCCGGCGATTGAGGGTGGTGTGAACTTTATCCGCCTGACCACACCAACAACTGATGACAAACGCCTTCCAACTGTTCTGGCGAATACATCAGGTTTTGTTTACTACGTATCCGTAACTGGTGTAACCGGATCTGCCGCTGCAGACACCACTGCTGTTGCTAAGGCAGTTACACGAATTAAATCCCACACTGATCTTCCTGTTGCTGTTGGCTTTGGCATTAAAACCGCTGAACAAGCAGAGGAAATTGGCAAGTATGCTGACGGCGTGGTGGTTGGCTCCATTCTTGTTGAGGCGATTAGAACAAGCCTTGACGACAACGGTAAAGCCACAAATCAGACACAAGCTGCTGTTACCGAAGTTGTGCGCTCACTACGTGTGGGTGTAGAAAAAGCTCGGAAATAAGTATTGCTTTACGTATGGCCCGTTTAATGGCCATTAAAAATCGAAAACGAAATTAAAGACAGGCGGCAGCCCGTGAACTGGATTAACAACGTCGTACGGCCGAAAATCCGCAGCTTTCTCGAAAAGCGCGAAATTCCGGAAAACCTTTGGATCAAGTGCCCTGAAACTGGCGAGATGGTCTTCCATCGCGATTTGGAGGCAAACCAGTGGGTTGTACCAAACTCCAACTTTCATATGCGCCTCTCCAGCAAGAAGCGTTTGGAGTATTTCTTTGACCAGGGTGAATACACCAGCATCGAGACTCCAGAAGTTGCTGTCGACCCACTGAAATTCCGCGACCAGCGCAAGTATGTTGATCGCCTGAAAGATGCCAAAGCCAAAACCGAGATGACCGACTCTGTCGTTGTTGCCAGCGGTAAGGTGAACGGCTACGACATGACCACTGCGGTTCAGGATTTCGCCTTCATGGGCGGTTCTCTTGGCATGGCAGCTGGCGAAGCGATCATTCGCGGTATGGAACATGCCGTTGAGCACAAAACACCTTTCGTCATGTTTGCCGCTTCCGGCGGTGCACGCATGCAGGAAGGCATCCTCTCGCTGATGCAGCTGCCACGGACTACTGTAACCGTGCAGATGCTGCGTGAAGCAGGCTTGCCTTACATTGTGGTGCTGACCAACCCGACGACCGGTGGTGTAACGGCTTCCTACGCGATGCTGGGCGATGTTCACATTGCTGAGCCTAACGCTTTGATCGGCTTTGCTGGCCAGCGCGTGATTGAGCAGACTATTCGCGAGAAGCTTCCTGAAGGCTTCCAGCGTTCTGAGTATCTGCGTGATCACGGTATGGTCGACATGGTTGTGCATCGTCACGAGCTGAAAGAAACCATTTCCAACCTGTGTAACCTGCTGATGAAGCGTGAAGCTCAGCTGCCAGTGCTTGAAGAAAAGCCTGTAGAACCAGAGGCTAGCACTGAGGTTGCTGCAACCCAATAAGCCTTTACGGCTCACGGAGTTGCGATTTGCTTTTAAAAGTCCGGCATACCGTGCCGGGCTTTTTCTTTATTCAGATGCCCAGCAGATTTGAAGGTGCATAGCCAATGAACAAGATCAAAGCCGCCCTTGATCGTTTGATGAAACTTCATCCCGATGAGATTGATCTGTCCTTAGACCGTATGCATCGGGTCATGAAGGCGCTGGGGAGCCCTGAGACACGCATTCCGCCAGTCTTCCATATAGCGGGGACCAATGGCAAAGGCTCTACTGGCGCCTCTATCAGGGCGCTTCTGGAGGCACAGGGGAAAACCGTTCATGTGTATTCCTCACCGCATCTGGTTCGCTTCAACGAGCGCATTCGGCTGGGTAGTACAGGACGCTTTGTTGAAGATGATGCATTGCTTGAAGCGATTGAGCAGGTTGAGAAAGCCAATGATGGTCATGAGCTGACGTTTTTTGAGGCGACAACGGCTGTTGCGTTCTACCTGTTTGCCAACAATCCTGCTGATTATCTTGTTCTGGAAGTCGGGCTTGGTGGTGTTCTGGATGCCACCAACGTTGTTGAGAAGCCGCTGGTGAGTGTGATCACTCCGATCTCAAAAGACCACGAGAATTTCCTGGGTGATAGCCTTGAAGGCATTGCGCTGGAGAAGGCTGGGATAATTAAGCCGGGTTGTCCTGTTGTTGTGGGACCGCAAGCGGATGCCGTGTGGGATGTGATTGAGAACAAAGCCGGGCGGGAGCGCGCGCCGATCTGGTTCCAGGGACAAGAGTTTTCTGCCTGGGAAGAGGGCGGGCGGCTTGTTTATCAGGATGAGTTTGGCTTGCTGGACCTTTCACCGCCAAAGCTTGCCGGTTTCCATCAGATGTCCAACTCCGGTCTTGCATTGGCTGCGCTGAGGGTGGCCGGTTTGCTAGAGAGCGAAGAGGCGCGGGTTGCTTGCGATAAAGCGCTGCGCTCCATCAACTGGCCAGCACGGATGCAGCCTCTCTATGAAGGTAAACTCTTTGACGAGCTGCCAGAAAGCAGTGAGATCTGGGTTGATGGCGGGCATAACCCCGGCGCGGCCAAGGTGATTGCTTCTTTTCTCGCGGATTTGACGGATAAGGCATCCCGACCGACCTATCTGGTCATGGGCATGATGAACACGAAAGATCCGGAAGGTTTCTTTGAGCAGTTTGAAGGGCTGGCGAAGCATGTCATCTGCGTGCCTTTGACCACCACAAGTGCAGGACGGTCTCCGATTGAACTTGCCGAGATTGCGCAGGCCGCAGGTCTTTCAGCATCAGCTCACGGCACTATGGACAGAGCAATTGCGGAGATCAGACGACGTGCGCAGGATGAAGACGAAGCGCCGCGTATTCTGTTTGGCGGCTCACTTTACTTAACTGGCGAAATTCTTGACAGAAACGGCACACCGCCTGAGTAAGCAAGGTTCGATTCAGACTCGAAATGATAAATGCGCGGTATTGACACACCTCAATCCTTAAATTCTAATTAGTTAAAATAGGCATTATTTTTAATTTGGAGTTTAAAATGAAAATCATTCTCATCGTGCTGGGCGCTGCCGCGCTCGGATTGCTTCCGTTCATACTACGGCACAAATCTACGGACACTCTTAGTGGCGTCCCCGAAAACATACGCCTAAGCATGCGGAAAACAAAATATCGAAAAAAGAAAGGCGTTCATGTTATTGATAGCGTCGACGATCCCTCAATTCTACTTGCTGTAATCGGCTTAATATTCGCGAAGTTAAGTGAGGAAGACGTTCATCGCCAAATCAATTCACTACATGCACATTTCAAGACCCAATATACCTTGCCTTACGACATAGGTGACCTTCACAACGTGGCAGAATGGATTATTGCTCAAAGCGGCGATGATGTAGAGCATATGGCAAAGCAACTTAAATACCTCTACCCATTTAATGACTCATTCTGGCCAGTTCTTGACAACGTCTTGCACTCAACGAGGGACGGGACTCAAGGTGAATTTAATTCAAAGCAGCAGCATTTACGATCAAAGCTAAAGATAATTTTTGATAACCATGTGAAGCTCGAAGAAAATAGACCTACTGTGCAGGCATAACTATCGATACTACTAGCGTCTCACATATAAAAACCGGCTTTTGGAAGCCGGTTTTCTTTCTGCTTAAATTATCGAGCAGTGGCAATCTGTTATACATCCAGACCTTCGAAGAGAGCGGTTGAGAGGTAACGCTCCGCGAAGCTTGGGATGATGATGACAATGTTTTTGCCTGCCATCTCATCACGCTTGCCAACTTCGATCGCAGCTTTCAGCGCCGCACCGGAAGAGATACCGACCGGAACGCCTTCTGTTTTCGCCACTTCACGAGACAGTGCAAACGAGTCTTCATTGGAAACGGTGACCACTTCATCATAAACAGCGGTATCCAGAACGCCCGGTACGAAACCAGCGCCGATGCCCTGAATTTTGTGCGGACCAGGCTGACCGCCGGACAGAAGCGGGCTGTCAGCTGGCTCAACAGCGACCACGTGAAGGGCTGGATTGCGCTCTTTCAGCACCTGAGAAGTGCCAGTGATGGTGCCGCCCGTGCCGATGCCGGATACGAATACGTCAACGTTTCCGTCGGTGTCGTTCCAGATTTCTTCAGCTGTGGTTTTGCGGTGGATCTCAGGGTTGGCCGGATTTTCGAACTGCTGCGGGATTACTGCGTCTGGAATCTCCGCCAGAAGTTCTTCTGCGCGTGCGACAGCACCCTTCATGCCCTTTGGACCTTCAGTCAGGTCAATCTCAGCACCCAGAAGCTTCAACATCTTACGGCGTTCGATGGACATGGTCTCTGGCATTACGAGGATCAGGCGGTAGCCTTTTGCAGCTGCGACGAAGGCCAGGGCGATGCCTGTGTTGCCGGAGGTAGGTTCGATCAGAGTGGTTTTGCCCGGAATGATCTTACCCGCTGCTTCCATTGCCTCAACCATTGCGACACCGATACGGTCTTTCACGCTGGAAATCGGGTTGAAGAACTCAAGTTTGGCAAGCAGGTTGCCTTTTACGCCGTGAGCCTTTGCCAAACGGTCCAGACGTACGATTGGTGTGTTTCCGATAGTCTCAGTGATGGAAGAGTAAATTTTTCCACGACCCGGCTTGGAAGTGCTCATCGAAATCCCCTTTACGCAATTTGCTTGTGAGTTTGAGCCCTGTCTCGGCGTAAGAATCCCGAGCTGCAGCCTCATTAAATTTCTTAATGAAATGTAGGAAGTGTAACGAGGGTTTTCGAGGTTTCAAAAACCCCGAAAACTATAGGACGTAGAAACGTGATGCAAAATACAACAGAAACATAGAATTACATTCTATCTGAGGGATGATTTAGTATGGTCTTTTGCAGAAAAGACCGCTTCCTCAGAAATAGATGAGCTACGCGGTGGTTGGATCCAGCGCTTCAAGACCCAACAGGGCAGGCAATTCAGACATGTGACCGAAGGTTGTCGCGCCCAGAGATTTGGCTTGCTCGATGTCTGCGTTTACATCGCCCGTGTAGTTGAAGACGCGCATTCCTGCGGCTTTCGCGGCTTTGATGCCAGCGATACTGTCTTCAATTACAACGCATTGCTCCGGCTTGAAACCCATACCCTTGGCAGCGTAGAGGAAGATATCCGGTGCTGGTTTGCCCATTTTGCAATCCTGCGCGGAATAGAGCACGTCCTTGAAGGTTTCCCAAAGACCAGAGGAGCCAAGCGTCATCTGCATCTTTTCATAGCGGCCTGAGGAGCCAACACAGAATGGAATGCCTTCTGCTTTCAGATGTGCAACAACATCCAGAATACCCGGAATAGGCTCAATACCAGCTTCAAATGCGACCAGATCAGCCTGACGGACTTGCGCGGCCCAGTCATCAGGAAGCTTCTCGCCGCTTAAACGCTCAGCCTCTTCCTTGATGGTATCCATTGCGGTACCGGTAAAGCGGTGGTGACATTCCAAAGGTGAAAAATCGAGGCCGATTTTCTTCATGAAGTCAGAAAGGACTTCATTCGCTATGGTTTCGGTGTCGACAAGAATGCCATCACAATCGAAAATCACCAGTTCCGGCTTCATAATTATTCCTTGTATTCCGCGGAGCCTCTCGCCTTCATGGGAGTTGACGCGAGATGCTCCAGTTTTCTTCCAGCGTATCCTTTGAAGATGCGCTTAAACGCCAGAGGAACCAAATCCGCCTGCACCACGTTCGGTGGTTTCCAGCTCTTTGACTTCTTCGATCTGCACTTGCGTAACGGGAGCAACAACCATTTGAGCGATGCGCATTCCGCGCTCAATCACAAAGGTGTCTTCCCCCAGATTGATCAGGATGACCTTCACTTCGCCGCGATAATCAGCATCAACAGTACCCGGTGTATTGAGGACCGTCACACCAAGTTTAGCGGCCAGACCAGAGCGAGGGCGAACCTGCCCCTCATGACCAGATGGCAGCGCAAGTGACAAGCCTGTTGGCACCATCGCCCGCTGTCCGGGCTTCAACTCGACCGCATCTGTATTTGCTGCCTGCAAATCCAAACCAGCAGCCTCTGCACTTTGATAAGCAGGAAGCTCTAATCCTTCGCTGTGAGGAAGGCGCGTAATTTTTAGTTTTGGTGTCATGAAGAGGCCCATTGATAAGAGGCGTCTTTTCTAACAGGAGTTTGCAATTTCCTCCAGTAGGCGCATGAAATTCGATCAAGGACCTTATCTCAGGATAAGGTCACTTTCAGTGAACAGTCCTATCAACTTTACTGAGATTGGTCGCAATTCGCTAATGCAATACACTGTTGAGAATAAGGAATTCATCAACAAACCGAAACAAAAAAAGCGTTTCACATGAAACAATCACCCCTCTTTTTGCCCCATGGAGCACCAGATCTCGCAATAAGACCTGAGCTGGAAGCTCACCAGTTCCTCAAAAACCTTTGTGTTTCAGAGGTTAAGCCCAATGCCATCGTGATCATTTCACCTCACTGGCAAACAGACCGGCTTGTCATCACGTCAGCTGGCCCGTTGAAGACCATCCATGACTTTCGTGGTTTCTCGCAGCAACTCTATGACATGCAGTACGCTGCTGATGCACCAAGCTGGTTGGTTGCCCGCACACATGACGCCATTACGCGCTATGGCCTGACAGTGTGCGAAGATAATTCATGGGGTTTAGATCACGGTGCATGGGTCCCGTTATCTCTTGCATTTCCCGAGGCAGATATCCCTGTTGTGCAGATCTCACTGCCTTACGCCTATGGCAGCGAGGAAAGCTACAATCTGGGTCGTGCGCTTGCGCCTTTGGCGGATGAGGGCATCCTCGTTATTGGCAGTGGTGCGCTAACGCATAACTTTTCCGCAGTGGCCGCAAATGGCGAAGTTCCTGACTGGGCACTTGAGTTCGATCACTGGGTTAGTGATCTGGCTGAACGAGGAGAGACCTGTGCATTGCTTTCTTCCAGCAACCACAAATACTACCCAAAAGCACTACCAACAGATGAGCATTTCCTTCCGCTTCTTGTGGCTTTTGGTGCTGCTGGAGAAAAGTCATTTGGCGAGAAGCTGCATGAGAGTTTCACTTATCGCTCAATCAGCATGAGTGCATTCCGGTTTCACAGCAGGTAGTCACTAAGAGAGTGCATCAGTTAAACTCCTTTGGTGTCATCCTAACTTTTGAGCTGGGATCCATAACTGGTTGCTCTTTCACGAAAGCGTTCAGTCAATTTCTAATACTGAGGGTATGGGTCCCGGGTCTTCGTGTTTGTCCCGGAGAGATGGTTGACGTTTATTCGGGGACATGGGTGACGGTCATGTTATGATGTTAAGTCGATTTTTGCGACTGTGTTTGCTGCAAAACATACGTTGAAGATCTCAGGTTTGTCTGA
>NZ_LMCF01000007.1 GCF_001623075.1 Pseudovibrio sp. Ad37 | reverse complement strand
CATGGATCAGGCGGACACCAAGATGAGCCAACCAGATCCGCAATGGTGTCCAACGCTGATCGGTAAGAGCAGTCCCCCATGGGGAACCGTTGTCAACCAGAAAGGCTCTCGGCAAGCCGTAGAGCTTAAAGCTCTCTTCTAAAGCCGTTTTAACTGTATTGGTGCGTTGGTCTGGGCAAGCCTTAAGGCAGGTCGCAAACCGGGAGTGGTCGTCGACAACCGTGAGAGGATGGCAACGAGTGTTATCTTCCAGCCTGATCCAACCTTTAAAATCCATTTGCCAGAGTTGATTAGGAAGAGGAGCTTCAAATCGCTGCCAATCCGGGGACCTTGGGGTTGATTTCGGTTCAATACGGTCATGGCGCTGTAAAATGGCGTGCACCGTGGAGCTTGCTGGAACTGTAATGCCTTTATGCTGCAGATAAGCGCGGATCTTTCGAGCACCCCAAGCCGGGTAAGTATCACGCACTGATAAAATCCTCTGCTCCACCTCCTGTGGTGAACGTCCAGGAGATGTTCTGGGCCGGCGGGAGAGATCATTCAAGTCTTCTCCCCCACGCCACCGCCTTAGCCATTTATAGCCTGTTTGTGGGCTGATACCGAACCGGCGACACAAGGCACGCCGATTAGCATTGTCCTGATCTGCAAGTCGGACAAACTCTTCTCGAAGTTTCATTGTTGAACACTCTTTCCAAGGCATCCCGGTCCCTCCCTGAATGCCATGTTAATGTGTCAACCATCTCTCCGAACACCTGTAACCTATGTCTCCGGTATGTACACACCGAGCCGGGATCCATAACCCCTTGCCTCAATCTTCCACTAAGGCACTCAATCAATCTCTAACACGGGGAGTATGGGTCCCGGGTCTCCGCTACGCTCTGCCCGGGATGACACCGAGGGGTGGGGTGTTGCAGAAAAACTTATTCCCCTTCTGAATTCCTCCCATACTCTGAACCTATGCCTACGTAACGGGCTGCTGGCGGAGTGACCGTCAGTTTGTCGTAGGTTGGGCGGGGCTATTGGAAGACGTAACGCACCTTTCAGTGGTCCGGTGAACCGAACTTCAAACGTGACCGCATGGTTTGAGGGGAAGGGCCCAGGACTATAGGGTATCACGCGGTGACGGATGCAGATGTACCGGCAGTAAAACCTGCTTTTGCAGATGTGTTTGTCAAAGACGGAGGAACTGTTTGGGCATGGAAACGTGTCTGGATAAGCCACTGTCTTTCCGGGAAACCGGCTATCGTGCCTTATAGGCAAAAGAGGCGACGTTGTTCATTAAAAGAAAGCCTGGGCAAGGCGTGTAGCTGATGCCGAAGAAACATTACTAATAAATAGCGCAGGTATTGCCTGCCGCCTTGCTCATCCCGACTATCGGGTTTCACATGAAAACACCGCCGGAAATCTCCAGCGGTGTTAAAACTGTTTGCGCTTTCAGTACTCAACTCAGTTTGAGCTGAGCTCTTTGTGCTTTTGCTTGAGAGCATAGAGCGCTTCCTGAGCCTGACGAGGTGTCATATCATCAGGATCAAAGGTCTCCAGAAGTTCAACAAGCTCATTGGAAACAAAGACTTCCTCTTGCTCTTCCGGCTCCGGAATGGTTTCCAGTGGTTGCGAGAAGGATGCAAAGAGCGGCAGATCATCCAAAAGCGTCTCAGTAGGCTTTTTGGTGTCTTGCTCTTCCAGCTGAGTCAGGATCTTTTGCGCGCGGCTGACAACAGTCTTCGGCAGACCAGCAAGTTTTGCAACCTGAATACCATAGGAACGATCAGCAGCGCCTTCGACGATTTCGTGAAGGAATACAACATCGCCTTTCCACTCTTTCACACGCACAGTCGCGTTGTTGAGACGCTCCAAGCGCTGCGAAAGTGCTGTGATTTCATGGTAATGCGTCGCAAACAGCGAGCGAGAGCGGTTGGTTTCGTGCAGATGCTCAATGGCAGCCCATGCGATGGAAAGACCGTCAAAAGTCGCCGTTCCGCGTCCGATTTCATCAAGAATAACCAGAGAGCGGGCCGTTGCCTGATTGAGAATAGCAGCCGTTTCCACCATCTCAACCATGAAGGTTGAACGGCCTCTGGCGAGGTCATCAGCCGCACCAACACGGGAGAACAAGCGATCCACGATGCCAATGTGGGCAGTCGTTGCAGGAACGAAACTACCCATTTGAGCGAGCACAGCGATCAATGCATTTTGGCGCAGGAAGGTTGATTTACCGGCCATGTTAGGACCAGTGATCAGCCAGATCTGGCCGTTTTCATAGCTTTCCTGCGGGCCGAGGTTGGCGTTGTTTGCCACAAATGGTTCGCCAGATTTGCGAAGAGCTTGCTCCACCACCGGGTGACGGCCACCTTCAATTGTGAAGGCGAGCGAACCATCAACGATTGGACGGATGTAGTTTTCCGCTTCCGCCAAAACCGCGAGAGAGGTTGAAACATCCAAAATTGCGAGAGCTTCAGCTGCTGCTTTGATCTGGCCACCGGCTTCAACAACAGCTTTGGTCAGCTCGCTGAAAATTTCCAGCTCAATCGCAAGGGCACGTTCACCTGCACTTGCGATTTTGCTTTCCAGATCAGCTAGTTCAGTGGTCGTGAAGCGCATGGCGCCAGCCATGGACTGACGATGGATAAAGCGGGCAGGATCATCCTTCATCGGATCACACTGCGCGGTCGGCGCTTCCATGAACCAGCCAAGCACATTGTTGTGCTTGATCTTCAGTGAGCGAATGCCAAGCTCTTCAGCCAGATCCGCCTGCATCTGTGCGATGACTTTTCGGCTTTGGTCACGAAGAGCTTTGAGCTCATCAAGGTCTGGATGATAGTTATGCGCAATGAAACCACCGTCTCGCTTGAGAAGCGGCGGCTCTTCCGCAATTGCGACGCTAAGCTTTTCACCCAGCGCATGCGGTGCTTGTTCCAGCTTTTGAACGGCAAAGCCAACTTCCTGAGGGAAGGCACCGCCAGAGGCCAGCAGACCTGCGATTTCTCGCGCAGACTTCATTGCAGACGCGATGGACTGCAAGTCACGCGGACCACCGCGATCCACAGCAAGACGCGACAGTGCACGAGACATATCCGGCGCGGACTTCAGCAGCGAGCGAATATCCTCGCGTTGCATGGTGTCGGACGCAAAGAATGCAATGGTATCCTGACGATAGCGGATTTGTTCCGGATCCGTAAGGGGGCCTGAAAGACGACTAGCAAGCAGACGAGAACCAGCTCCGGTCACGGTTTTATCGATGGCAGACAGCAGGCTGCCACGACTCTCGCCGGAAAGGGTTCGGGTCAGCTCAAGGTTGGCGCGGGTTGCCGGATCAATCAGCAGTTGGCCAGCAGCGGCTTCTTTAACCGGCGGATCCAGAGGAGGGCGCTCGCCGAGCTGGGTTTTGTCGATGTAGGCCAGAATGCCGCTGGCTGCGATCAACTCAGCACGGGTGTAGTTGGCGAAACCGTCCAGTGTGCCCACGGAGAAGTAGGTGGATAGACGATCCTGAGCATTTGCGCCATCAAAGAACGTGCGGGGTACAGGAGAAAGGGCCGCGCCAAGTCCTTCAACTGTCGCTCGCAATTCGGTTTCCTGAAGAAGTGCGTCAGCAAGCACCAGTTCTGATGGATCAATGCGCGCCAAATCAGCAGCAAGGCGCACGTCATCACTTTCAGCCACACGGAACATACCCGTGGACATATCAATCCAGGCGAGGCCGTAGAGGTTTCCGTCAGCCGCACTTCCGCCTTTGACCCGCGCTAACGAGGCAAGGAAGTTGTTTCGTCTGGCATCCAGAAGGCGGTCTTCCGTGATGGTGCCGGGTGTCACCAAACGCACAACATCGCGGCGAACTACAGATTTGGAGCCACGTTTTTTGGCTTCTGCCGGGTTCTCAGTCTGCTCACAGACGGAAACACGATGACCAAGGCCGATCAGTTTTTGCAGATAATCATCAGCTGCATGCACGGGAACGCCGCACATGGGAATATCATCACCATTATGCTTGCCACGTTTGGTGAGCGTAATTCCGAGAGACTGAGATGCAACTTCTGCATCTTCAAAAAACAGCTCGTAGAAATCACCCATTCGGTAGAACAGGAGACTGTCCGGATTTGCCGTCTTAATCTCAATATATTGCGCCATCATGGGTGTGACGCGGCCTTTTGCTGGGGAAGGCTTTTCAATATCTGCTGTAGTCATGGCGCAGACACTAGCAAATGGTTCTATGTGTTTCACCCGTGTCAGTTTAGTTCACAGCTTGAGAACGAGATTTTACGGGGATAATGTCGTCCAGTGATATTTGAAAAGAACACTGCGCTTGAGGGTGAGGAATTTTTCACATGCCAACCACTGATAAAACAGCAAGCTCGCAGGTCAGCTTTACTGACCAAGACGCGTTAGCTTTCCATAACGAAGGCAAACCGGGCAAGCTTGAAATCTCGCCAACCAAGCCAATGGCCACTCAGCGCGACCTGAGCCTGGCCTATTCTCCTGGCGTTGCTGTTCCTGTGCTGGCAATTGCAGAAGACGCAAGCAAGGCTTACGACTACACCACCAAAGGCAACATGGTTGCGGTTATCTCAAACGGCACTGCAATTCTTGGCCTCGGGAATCTTGGCGCATTGGCCTCCAAGCCGGTGATGGAAGGCAAGTCAGTTCTCTTCAAGCGCTTTGCGGATGTGGATTCCATTGACCTTGAAGTGGACACTGCCGACGTTGAGGAGTTCATCGACTCTGTAAAGCACCTCGGCCCTTCCTTCGGTGGCATCAACCTGGAAGATATCAAGGCGCCAGATTGCTTTATCATCGAGCAGCGTCTTCGTGAGATCATGGATATTCCGGTGTTCCATGATGATCAGCACGGCACAGCTATTATCGCAGCAGCGGGCTTGATCAACGCGGTTCATATGACAGATCGCGACATCAAAGATGTGAAAGTGGTTTGTAATGGCGCGGGCGCGGCTGGCATTGCTTGTATCGAGCTTGTTAAAGCGATGGGTGTTCCGCATGAGAACGTCCTTCTCTGCGATACAAAAGGTGTGATTTATCAGGGGCGTGAAGCTGGGATGAACCAGTGGAAGAGTGCGCATGCTGTAAAGACTGACAAGCGCACTCTTGAGGACGCGCTGGATGGTGCTGATGTGTTCTTTGGTGTTTCCGTGAAGGGTGCTTTGACGCCTGACATGGTGAAGACCATGGCGCCGGACCCAATTATCTTTGCGATGGCGAATCCGGATCCTGAGATTACACCAGAAGAAGCCAAGGAAGTTCGTCCGGATGCGATTGTTGCAACAGGTCGTTCTGATTACCCAAACCAGGTGAACAACGTTCTCGGGTTCCCGTATATCTTCCGCGGTGCGCTGGACGTTCATGCAACAACCATCAATGACGAGATGAAAGTTGCGTGCGCTCGAGCGCTTGCAGAGCTGGCTCGTGAAGATGTTCCTGATGAAGTGGCAGCAGCTTATCGTGGCAGCCGTCCTCGTTTCGGTCCCGAATACATCATTCCGGTTCCGTTTGATCCTCGTCTGATTTCCCGTATTCCTCAAGCAGTTGCACAGGCTGCGATGGACAGCGGTGTGGCACGTCGCCCAATCGTGGACATGGATGCGTATGTTGCGCAGCTGCAGGGTCGCCGTGATCCGATTGCCGGCACTTTGCAGCGGATCATCTCCAAAGTACGTCAAAACCCGAAGCGCATTGTGTTTGCGGAAGGGGAAGAGCCAGCGGTTATTCGCGCAGCTTCCGCCTTTGTTGCGCAAGGATTGGGCGAAGCGATCCTTGTTGGCCGTGAAGATGAGATCCGCGCCAATGCGACATCTGCCGGTATTGATGTAAACCGCCCGGGCATTCGCCTTGAAAGTGCGCGTTCATCCACCCGCAATGCGGATTACGCGGAATATCTGTACTCTCGCTTGCAACGTAAGGGCTATCTGCAACGTGATTGTCAGCGTCTCGTCAACAATGACCGTAACTACTGGGCGTCCATTATGGTTGCGCGCGGTGATGCTGATGGCGTTGTAACGGGAACAACACGAAACTATTCTGTTGCACTGGAAACCGTCAGCCGCTGCATCGATACCAAACCGGGGCACCGTGTGATTGGCGTTTCGCTTGTGGTGACACCCGGCAAAACAGTTCTTGTGGCCGATACGGCAGTTCATGACATGCCGACCTCAGAGGAACTGGCGGATATTGCGGAAGAAGCAGCGCATGTTGCCCGCCGTCTTGGTTCTGAACCACGCGTTGCTATGCTGGCGTACTCCACGTTTGGTCACCCGAAAGGTGAGCGAACTGAACGGCTTCAGGAAGCCGTCAAGATCCTTGATCGTCGCCGTGTGGACTTTGAGTATGATGGTGAGATGGGTGCAGATATTGCACTTAACATGGAGAAGATGGCGGCTTATCCGTTCTGCCGTCTGAATGGACCTGCAAACGTGCTTATTATGCCTGCGTTCCACTCCGCTTCCATCGCGACAAAATTGTTGGAAGAGCTTGGCGGATCAACGCTTATTGGCCCACTACTGGTTGGCATGGACAAGCCGGTTCAGATTGTACCGATGGGTGCTAAGGATAGTGAGATCTTCAATATGGCAGCCATTGCGGCTTACAACATCACCTAGGCCTGACGGAATTGTGAGACCAAGAAAAGCGTCGCTTCTGCGGCGCTTTTTTATTCCCTAAGCGTCTGATGGAACTACATTTCTATTTGGCAGAAATTATATTAATTACAGATCTCTCAAAAATAGCAGCATAGCCTCAAACCTCTCTTCACCTTGCCACCTAAATGCATGCGAATTGGGTACGTGTTTGTAGATATTGTTGGACCCGACATTGATAGCCTTAAGGGCTTGGGAAAGTTGGGAGTCGATCTATGGTTAAGGGTACGCTCGAAGTTACTGAGTACCAATGGGCGCAGAAGGTTTATAAGCAAAACTCATGGCCGTTTGATGCATATGACGGCGACCCAACACCTGCCTCGATTGCAGCTCATTGCAAAAATCGTGCTGCCCAATACAAAGCAAAACTCAAGAGCTACAAGGCGCTAAAATCCACTCTCCAAACAGATGCTCAGACGCTAACGTTTGATAGTCTTTGCGAGCAAACTCAAAGCCGCATGAAGAATGCAGACTATCTATTGCAAACTGGCGATTTTCTTGATGCGGATAGCACACTGGATGACATCGCAGCACTCGTTGATGGTGTCGGAATTTTAGTAGGGAAGAGTCGGGCTTCCGAGCCGCAGAAAAATGGCATCGATGGCAAGCAAACCGCTGAAAGCACAGCACCGCACGTTGATCCACTTAAAGCTCTGCAACAACGTGCAACAGAATTTTCAGCAAAGTTGAAAGGATACAAGGCGGAGCGGAAAATACTCGTTTCAAAAGATCAAAAAACCTTGTTCGATCAACTCTTCAAGCAAGCAGCTTCAACAATGACATACGTCACCAACCTAGTAAAAAGCGGAGATACGGCGGGCGCTGATCAGAGGCTTTTTGATGCGGAAGCGCAATTACAAGGCGTCCAGCAAGTACTTGAAATGCAGAAGCAGATTGTTCGCGAAACTGAAAATATTAAAACGGCTATTAAAGACGCTAATACCCGTCTTTCGGAAGCCAAGGGGCTGCGCAAAACCATTAAATCCCCACAGGAGCAAAAAGCGTTCTCGGATTCTTCAAAGCAAGCAAAAGAGCAGATTAAGCAGATTGAGGGCTTGCTTAAACGACATGAACTTCATTCCTGTCAGGCAGAATTGAAAGTCCTTAGTAATCTGGTTGAGAAAGCAGAGAGCTACATCAAGTTTGTGCCAGCTGATCCAAGCTTTAGCATTCAACTGAAGTCGATACGTTTTGAAATTCAAGCCTACTACCAGCAGGCAAATGAAGTTCCTGACAAAGCTCTTAAACGGGATTTTGAAAAGAACTATCAAGTTGCTATCAGCTTGCTAGCCGAGACAGAGGATCTCATTGAAGGTCATGGTCGTTCCTCTGAAGAAGTTATTGCAGCCAATTTAGCGACGCTTAAGAACTTAACTGAAGCATTGATAGATTGCGTGGTCAGCGCAAAGGAAGCTGCAACACAACAAGCAACTAATCAACCGACAGGAAGACGGTCGCGGCCAAACTCCGCTTCGAAGAATGCAGCTCAAAATGTGCTGAATAAAGCTCTTTCTGACTGCATGAGATCTTTGGATGAGGCTCAAGCAAACCTCAATGAAATTTTGAAGGCAGGGGCTGAGATTAAAGATGTTGCTCTTGCCAACAGCTTTGCTCAGTACAGCAGTGCAGCTCAAGCTTACATCACCGAAGGGCTACAGTATGTAGCGGATAGAAAACTACAGGAGGCACGGGGCAAACTCACTACTTGTGAGGATGCAATCAATTCAATGATTGCATTTCTGGAGTCTGCGCATTCAGCACCTGAAAACCAAGATGGGGTTTCTTCGGATCATCAGGAAGAACTAAAGATCGTTGAACCAGGGCCTGAAACTTTGCAATCCACTGAAGATGAGCAGAGAGCCGCCTTGGCAGATTGCAAGAGGCAGCTGGATCAACTTGCCGCCCGCCGAGCGAGTGCAGCGGCACAGAACCCTCAATTTCAGCAGGAGTTTCAGCATGATGAATTCCTGACATTCAAAGTTATTTCTGATGAGTTTGAGAGTCAGATTGATGCACTAATTGCCAGCGGCAATGCAGCGGACGCAAAAACACGACTGCAGGATTTTGAGAATGTCGTCCAAAATTTAGAAGATTGCGTTCAAAATGCTCTCTCATCCACTCCTCAGCCTGAAGAGGAGCAAGGAGGGCAATCAGAACCTGATCCAGTTCTAGAAGCTTCGTTAAACACTTGTCAGAGCCAGCTACAAAAACTTGTTGGGCGTTACGACAAGGCCATGGCAGGAAACCCTCAGCTTCCTGATCAATCTCTTCAAAATACGTTCCTGACCTACCAAATGGTATGGGAACAGCTCAGTAGCCAAACAGAACATTTAATACAAGAAAACCGTCTCAAGGACGCTGAAAGCAGGCTATCTGAGCTGGAAAGCTTAATCGCCAACATTGAGGATTATGCAAAGCAGAGAGCACAACCAGACAAACAGACCCGTGCTCCTGAGGTTATGCAAGTTAGCAAATCGCACGAAGACTATCTGAAGCAATATGAATCTTTGGACGCCAGCAAGAGTGTTTTCTTGCGACAAGAACTACTGATCACAGACCCTATTCTGCAGACTGAGTTTCAAACTATTAAGATTCTGTTTGAACTCGCAATGCCTGAAGCAAAAAGATGCATTAATGCCAATCAGTTGGATGGGCTATCAGTTGTAATGGCGTCTCTTGAGGAACACCGAGATCAGTTAAATAACATTCTCAATCGTGCAAGAGCGCAAAACGCCGAAGAACTTGCTAAACGCAAACAAGGGCAAGAAGCAGCCAAACAGGCCCGACTTGATGCCGCCCCCACAGTTTCTTTGAAAGACGCAGAGAAGTTCGTCTCCAACCTTTCGGCAATGCGCAAGTATGTGAAAGATCCAGCAAAGTTGAAGATCTTCGATGAGCAAGCAAGCTTTGTAAGGCTCGCGATTGCGCAGCTGAAAGAAATGGCACAAATGGGCCAGACCGGCCAGATTGACGAGATCCTGAAAACACTGGGCCGTGCAAAGGCAGAATTGCAAATGCTTGCAGATGAAAAACGCCAGATTCAGGTTAAATACACCAACCGTGCACCGGGCGTCCGCAATAATGTAGATGCTCGTAAGAAACCGAGTGGCGAAGATCCACAGTTCTTCTGCGAGGTTCAGGAAGGGCAGTTCTGTTTGAAGCATGCCATTAATGCCTGCCTCGGGTTCCAAGCAACGGACAAAAATGACTTGTTGGATGCGAGCCTCGTCAACCATTTGAAAGCGTATGAAAGCAAGACCGATGAAGAGTTCATTCGGTACGCTTCAGGTGTTCTTAAACGTGACGTAAAAACTTTGCAGAGAGAACACAGGAAGAATCCGAAAAAGCTCGCTCGTGAGGTAGCGACAGAAGAATATAAGAAACTTTACAAGACTGATCCGCTTCAGGATATCAGCAACAAAGGCAGCATTGCAGATGTGGGGCTTGAGTTGTTGAAAGCGCAGCAGCAAAAGCTCGGCCTGCCGGATCCGCAAATTACCTATATTGAGCACACGAAGACACCTGCGGAAGAGGATATTGCCCGCGAGTTGCTTAGCCATGTGGTCAACTCAGGTGAAGATCGGTTCGTGATTAATATCGGCGGACATTATGTAGCGTTCCGTCAAGTGGAAGAAGGGGATTGGTATTTGGTGAATAGCACCAGCTCCGCAGCAACGAAGATGGATCCGGTTGAGTACTGCCTAAACCATATCAAGTCTTCTAGAACACGCTTGCCAGTAATTCATTTTGAAAAACAGGTAGCGCTGTAATTCTGGTAGCTTAAGGAGTGAACAGTCCAATGCATTGCATTCTACGGTTCACTCCATCACTTAGACGCGTTGCATGTAGCCTTTGTGGACCCAGCCGATTTGTTCGGAGGTTTGGGCGTCGCGGATGCCGAGCCAGTTGCCTTTGCAGTCGGCGATGTTGATTGCTTGATTGGGAATGACGCGGCCAATGACGTTGTAATTGGTTCCAGGGCCGGTACGGAGGTTAAGCACGCCTGACTTCAATGGCTTAACTGCATACGTGCCGGCGCATGCCTGATTAAACCCGACGGGCACTTGTGGCTGGTGCTGGTAGACTGTCTGTGCTGGGGCGCTGCTTGCAAAAGCAACGAGTGCTCCACATATACCAAGGGTCATCAGATGATCGCGATAAACTCCAGATATTCTCATTGGTCCCGTCCAGTTGAGGTTCCATAAATGACCAGAACAGGGTGACAAACCCCGATAATTTTGGTCTAACGGTCATTCTGGTATTGCTTGAACACGGTGCAAATATGGTCTCTTCCGCTATGATAAAAATCTGCGGCATCTCTACAAAGGAAACTGCAGACGCGGTTACGAAAGAACAAGTCGATATGATCGGATTTGTCTTTTTTCCGAAAAGTCCGCGTTATGTTCCGATGGCTAAAGCCAAAGAGCTGGCAGATCATGTGCGCGGCAAAACGCAGATTGTTGCGCTTACTGTGAATATGGATGACGCAGGCCTTAAGGAAATTGTCGACACCATCGCGCCAGATGTTTTGCAGCTGCACGGGAGTGAAAGCCCTGAGCGCTGTGCCGAAATTCGGGAGATTTTTGGTCTACCTGTGATGAAAGCCTGCGGGATTTCATCTGCAGAAGACGTGGAGGCACTTGCGCCCTATGTTCCGCATGTAGATCGATTTCTTCTTGATGCAAAGCCACCAAAAAATTCCGATATTCCGGGAGGAAATGGTGTCAGCTTCGACTGGAAACTGCTACAAGGCCTAGAACTTGGAAAGCCTATCATGCTTTCTGGCGGCTTAAGCCCTGAAAACGTCCGAGAGGCATTGGCTATCTCTGGAGTGAGCGATGTCGATGTTTCCTCCGGCGTCGAACGCGAGAAGGGCGTTAAAGACATCGAGTTGATTGAGGCTTTTGTGCATGAAGTGCGCAGCGTTGCCGAGTGAATTTGGGAAGAGTTAATGAACCAGCAAGCCAACACATTGCGTTCCGGTCCGGATGATCGCGGCCACTTTGGTGATTTTGGGGGTCGTTTCGTTGCTGAAACGCTCATGCCTTTGATCCTGGATCTGGAAAAGGCTTACAGTGACGCCAAGGCTGATCCTGCTTATGCTGCTGAAATTGAGAGCCTGAACACCCATTACACTGGTCGCCCATCTGCACTTTATTTCGCTGAACGGCTGACTGAAGAGCTGGGTGGTGCAAAGGTTTACTTTAAGCGTGATGAGCTGAACCATACAGGATCTCACAAGATCAATAACTGTATTGGTCAGATCCTACTTGCCAAGCGCATGGGTAAAACCCGCATCATTGCGGAAACCGGCGCTGGTCAGCATGGTGTTGCGACAGCAACAGTTTGTGCTCGCTTTGGTTTGCCATGCGTTGTTTACATGGGTGCGACCGACGTTGAGCGTCAGAAGCCGAACGTGTTCCGCATGAAACTGCTGGGTGCTGAAATTGTTCCCGTTACAGCGGGTGCTGGTACTCTTAAAGATGCGATGAATGAAGCGCTGCGTGATTGGGTGACCAACGTGGAAGAAACGTATTACCTGATTGGTACAGCTGCTGGCCCGCATCCATACCCAGAGATGGTTCGTGATTTTCAGTCTGTGATTGGGGAAGAGACCAAAGAACAGCTGATGAAAGCAGAAGGCAAGCTGCCAGATGCTCTCGTTGCTGCTGTTGGTGGTGGCTCCAATGCGATTGGCTTGTTCCACCCGTTCCTTGACGATCCATCCGTTGAGATTTACGGTGTTGAAGCTGGTGGTAAAGGCCTTCAGGGTGAAGAGCACTGCGCGTCACTCAATGCAGGTAAGCCGGGTGTTTTGCATGGCAACCGCACTTATCTGCTGCAGGATGATGACGGACAGATCCTTGAAGGACATTCCGTTTCTGCTGGTCTGGACTATCCTGGTATTGGCCCAGAACACTCCTGGTTGAAGGATACGGGCCGTGTAAACTACGTGCCTGCAACCGATAAGGAAGCTTTGGATGCATTCCAAATGCTGACCCGTGTTGAAGGCATCATTCCGGCTCTGGAGCCAAGCCATGCGCTTGCGCAGGTTATTAAGATGGCGCCGAAGATGGATAAAGACCAAGTCATCGTCATGAACCTTTGTGGTCGTGGTGATAAAGACGTCTTTACCGTTGGCAAGATCCTTGGATTTGACCTGTAAATCATTTGGTTTTCAAATGAAAAAGGCGGGCCTTGTGCTCGCCTTTTTTGTTGCCTGAGATTGAATCGGACGTGAAACGATTAGCCCGTGGCAGCAATGCCATCCAGAACGCCGGAAACGCCAGCTTCCCAGCCCAAAATGGCGCGTTTACGAGTGATGCCCCAATGGTAACCACACATATTACCCTTTGCCCCGAGGACGCGGTGACACGGAACGACGAAGGACAGCGGGTTCTTTCCAACGGCTGTTCCAACAGCACGTGAGGCTTTGGGATTGCCGAGGTTATTCGCGATCTCCGAATATGTGGTAGCCTTGCCTAAAGGAATTTTCAGAAGTGTTTGCCACACGCGGATTTCAAAGTCCGTACCAATGAAGACAACACGAAGCGGCTGATCTTCCTTCCACTTATTTGGTTCGAAGATGCGGGAGACGTAAGGAGCGGTGAGTTGCTGGTTCTCTTCAAACTCAGCAGCTGGCCAGCGTTCGCTCATGTCAGTAAGTGCTTTTGCCTCTTCGCCGGCATCGGCAAAAGCAAGACCTGCCAGACCACGCTCTGTTACCATCAGCAGGACGATCCCAAACGGGCAGGGATGAAAGCCCCAACTGATTTTTACGCCTGCACCACGCCGTTTGTAGTCGCCAGGCGTCATCGCCTCATGGGTCACAAACAAGTCATGCAAACGGGCAGGGCCTGAGAGGCCAACTTCGAGCGAGGCTTCCAGAATACTGGCAGAATCTTGCAAAAGAGCGCGTGCGTGATCGATGGTGATGGCTTGCAAGAATTGCTTGGGTGTAATGCCTGCCCATCTTGAAAACACCCGTTGAAGCTGAATTGGCTGAAGGCCGACGCTGTAGGCAAGCTCTTCAAGGGAGGGTTGTTCCCTCCAATTCTCGGAGATGCCTTGAAGAGTTTTCTGGACAACGCGATAGTCCTCAAGAGCAGAACTGTCTTCTACAAACGTGCCATTTGCGAGATTGGCTGCATTAAACATCTTGATTCACGGCTCTTAGATTTCGTTACTCATTGAGTGGAATCTAAATGATCCTCAGCCTGAGAGCCACCCGAAACGCGAGTACATGGGAACAGAGTATCTCAGGCTTAGGCGTGATCAAACCCACGATTGCGTGCGGAGTGGATTGCCTGAGAAAACGCAGAGGCGAAACTTGTCCGGTCATCCGGGTTCAAAAACGCACCAACAATGAGGAAAAGTTGATCAGAACGCACCAAAATGCGCGTAACTCCAACATCATCATCCCGTTCGATTTGGAGTTTCATGTGAAACGGATTGAGCACATACTCCTGTACGTCGCCTTTGTACGTGACGTGTTTCAATCTAACCTCAAGCGGGGAAACGCTGATTTCCTCATAGGTTTCGGCCGTCGCAAAGTTGTGCCTGAACGCGAGCCAGAGAAAGAGAACAGGTAATGATAGCAGGATAGGTGCGGGCCATAATCCCATCAGAACAAGCACGAGCGAATAAAAGCCAGCAATCAAGCCAGCGCACCAAAGAACGATGTTCACGCCTCGGCGGGACAGTGAGCGATGCGGGGTTAGAACAGCCTGAAAGAAAGGGGGATAAGGCTCCCGCTTTTGAAGATCATGGGGCATTGGTGCTATTTCGCACTCTGTTTCATTGCTACTCTTTATCGCTTAAGAGTATAGAGCTTTCATAGCCTACGCAAAGTCACTTATTTCCTTCGAGAGTCCTATGGTTGACGCTACCAAAACAAAGAAGGTTGCATCTTCTTCAAGTACACGCAAAAAGCCGGTTTCCAGATCAAGGTATTCTAAAGCCGAGATCTACGAAATCTTTGCGGCATTTGAAAAAGACAATCCAGAACCGGAAGGGGAACTTAATCATTCCAACGAGTTCACGCTGCTGGTTGCTGTTGTGCTTTCCGCTCAAGCAACAGATGCCGGGGTGAACAAAGCAACGAAACATCTCTTCCAGATTGCAGATACGCCAGAGAAGATGGTTGCTCTTGGAGAAGATAAGATCCGTGAAGAGATCCGCACAATCGGGCTCTATAAAAACAAAGCAAAGAACACGTTTTTGCTCTCACAAATGCTGATTGAGCATCATGGTGGGCAGGTTCCGCAAACCCGTGAAGAATTGGAAGCTTTGCCGGGTGTTGGCCGTAAAACAGCAAATGTGGTACTGAATATTGCTTTTGGGCAGCCTACGATTGCGGTAGACACGCATCTCTTCAGGATTGCAAACAGGTTAGGGCTTGCCCCCGGCAAAACACCGCTGGATGTTGAGTTGAAACTGGAAAAGATAATTCCGCAAGACTTTATGCAACACGCACACCACTGGCTGATCCTACATGGCCGTTACATCTGTAAGGCGCGCAAGCCCGCGTGCGATCGCTGCATCATCTATGATCTTTGCAAAAGCAAAGAGAAAGTCTTGAAAGAAGTTGCCTGAGAAAAAGCAGAGGCTCTTAATGCATCTGCTTTTTACGGAGACGAACAACCACTTCCACGCGGGAAATTTCCATTCCTTCAGGTGGGACTGGCAAGTTGTCTAATGTCAGGCCACTGTCTGGAATATCGATTACACGGTTCTCATCTTCCAGGAAGAAATGGTGATGCTCAGAAGTGTTGGTGTCGAAGTAAGTCTTTGTTCCTTCAACAGCAACTTCACGCAGCAAACCAACTTCAGTGAACTGATGAAGTGTGTTGTAAACTGTCGCCAGAGAGACGGGCACATTCGCAAGGATAGCTTCTTCGTGAAGGACTTCCGCCGAGATGTGGCGATTACCCTGAGAATAAAGAAGCTCAGCCAGTGCTACGCGCTGACGTGTAGGGCGCAGACCTGCGTCTCTTAGCATCCCTGTTACATCTTGATGTTCGTTAGCAATCTGCGAGCTCATTTTTTCCTACTTTAGTTCTTTAGGGTGCTGATGTTTTAACACCTACGCACCAATTCTACCAGCATTAGATTAAAAGCAACCTATTGACCTGCACCCAAGCCCTCTCAATATAAGGGAGCATAACCCTTGATACATCAAGCTAAAACCAAGCAGGATTAACCGGACTGCTTATAACAATAATAAGAATAGTATAAGTTTAACACAACTGCGTACATTGAGCACACGCAAACTCACATACATCGCTCTTTCGATATTCGGGCTCGTGTGCTAGGAAGGCCCGAACAGTTAATACTTAGAACCATCGTTACGTTTAGGTAAGGTGAACCCTACGTTTTTCTGGCCTCAAACAAACGACAAATTATGCGGGAATAGAATGCACGAGAAGCGTTCAAGCTACGATAAAGAAGCTCTGCTGGCCTGTGGTCGCGGTGAGCTGTTTGGCCAAGGCAATGCACAGCTGCCACTTCCTCCTATGCTGATGTTTGATCGCGTCACCGAAATTTCTGAGGAAGGCGGCGAGTACGGCAAAGGCGTAATTCGTTCTGAATTCGACATTAATCCAGATCTCTGGTTCTTCGAATGTCACTTCCAGGGCGATCCTGTTATGCCTGGCTGTCTCGGTTTGGACGCTCTGTGGCAGATGACTGGCTTCTATCTTGGCTGGCTCGGCGAGCCAGGTCGTGGTCGTGCACTTTCTACCGGTGAAGTTAAATTCACAGGTCAGGTTACTCCTGACGTAAAAATGCTGGAATTCGGTGTTGATATGAAGCGCGTTATGCGCTCCCGCCTGAAACTGGCAATTGCTGATGGCTGGGTAAAAGCTGACGGCGAGACTATTTTTGTTGCGAAAGACCTGCGTGTTGGTCTGTTTCAAGACGAAGCAAAATAAGTAATCAAATTATGCGAGGGTTTGTCATGTGGAATGATGAACCCTTTTTTAGAATTTGGTCCGAACGGACCACTTAACCCACGGGAGACCTTAGATGAGGCGTGTGGTTGTTACTGGTATGGGTATTGTTTCACCTCTTGGCAACAATGCTGAGGAAGTGAAAGCAAGCCTTTACGAAGGTAAATCCGGTATTGTTGCAGCTGAAGACTACGAGAAGCTCGGCTTCCGTTGTCAGGTTCATGGCGCACCTACCCTGGATCCATTGGAAAAACTTGGCCGTCGTACTTCTCGCTTTATGGGTGAAGGTGCTGCATGGAACTACATTGCCATGGAGCAGGCCATTGAAGATGCTGGCCTTTCCGAAGATCTGGTTACCAATGACCGCACTGGCCTGATCATGGGTTCTGGTGGACCATCCACCAAAGCGATCGTTGAAGCTGCGGATATCACCCGTGAAAAAGGCCCACGCCGCATCGGGCCGACCGCTGTTCCGAAAGCAATGAGCTCTACGAACTCAGCAACGCTTGCAACACCATTTAAAATTCACGGCGTCAACTACTCCATTTCCGCAGCTTGTGCGACAACCAATATCTGTATTGGTAATGCCTATGAGCTGATCCAATGGGGTAAACAAGACGTGGTATTTGCGGGCGGTGGCGAAGAACTGGACTGGACACTCTCCAACCTGTTCGATGCTATGGGCGCAATGTCTTCCAAGTACAATGACACTCCTTCTACGGCTTCTCGTCCATATGACAAGAACCGTGATGGCTTTGTTATTGCTGGCGGCGGCGGTGTGCTGGTTCTTGAAGAACTTGAGCATGCAAAAGCACGTGGCGCAAAAATCTACGCAGAAATCGTGGGTTACGGTCAGACTTCTGATGGTCACGACATGGTTGCACCAAGTGGTGAAGGCGCAGCTCGCTGCATGAAGATTGCGCTTAAAGACGTTGATTGTGACATTGACTACATCAATCCACATGCAACCTCTACGCCTGTTGGTGACATCAAAGAGATTGAAGCGATCCGCGCCGTGTTCGGTGACAAGGTTCCGCCAATTTCTGCGACTAAAGCGCTTTCTGGTCACTCTTTGGGTGCTGCCGGCGTTCATGAAGCGATCTACTCTTTGCTTATGATGGAAGGCAATTTCATTGCGGCTTCTGCTCATATTGAAGAATTAGATCCGGATTTTGAGGATATGCCAATCGTAAGAGAACGCGTAGATAATGCAGAATTGAATTGCGTTCTTTCAAACGGCTTTGGATTTGGCGGCACCAACGCGACCGTCGTGTTTAAGCGATACAAAGACTGAGTTTGAGGTCCTGAGCTTGCTCAGCTCCTTTAGCTTTTTGATTAAAGGAGTTCTCTATGAGCAAGCTTATGCAAGGCAAGCGTGGTCTGATTATGGGCGTTGCCAATGACCACAGCATTGCCTGGAGCATAGCCAAAACTCTTGCTGAACAGGGTGCAGAAATGGCGTTTACCTATCAAGGTGACGCCTTCGCCCGACGCGTAAAACCACTGGCAGACAGTGTTGGCTGCGACATGCTTCTTCCATGCGATGTGGAAGACATTGATAGTGTGGACAAGGCTTTCTCTCAGCTCCAGGAAAAATGGGGCTCCATCGATTTCCTCGTGCACGCGATCGCGTTTTCAGACAAATCTGAGCTGCGTGGCCGTTATGCAGACACTACCCGCGATAATTTTGCCCGCACCATGCAGATCTCCTGTTTCTCCTTCACAGAGATTGCAAAGCGAGCGGCTGACTTGATGCCGAACGGTGGTTCCATTCTGACGTTGACCTATGGTGGCGCGACCAGCGTGATGCCAAACTATAACGTCATGGGCGTTGCCAAGGCCGCACTGGAGGCATCTGTGCGCTATCTAGCTATGGACTTTGGCGAGCAGGGTATCCGCGTGAACGCGATATCTGCAGGGCCTGTTCGCACACTGGCTGGCGCAGGTATCTCTGACGCTCGCTTGATGTTCAACTTCCAGCAGGCAAACTCTCCGCTGAAGCAGACTGTTACAACCGAACAGCTTGGTGGTTCTGGTCTCTACCTTCTCTCAGAGTTATCTGGTGGAGTGACAGGTGAGGTTCACTTTGTGGATTCTGGTTACAACATCGTTTCTATGCCACGCATGAAAGAGTTGAAGACTGCCGACAAGTTGATGCGAGAAAAGGAAACTGTCTAGATTTCTTTGATTGTTCAGGTGAATAGCAAAAAGCCTCCAAGTTTCCTCAGAGGCTTTTCGTTAAACTGTTGTTGGAACTGAGATCAATTATTGATTGTCTCGTTTTTATAAACGCCAAACAATCTGCTCTGATCAATCCAACCTTCAAAATCTTTGCCGGAAACGCGGCAGTAACCATCCGTGCACTCAACAACACCAGCAAGAACCAAAGGCTCAAGAAACGCGATGATCTCTTCATTCGGGCCAGGCCGCTTGCGGAGAGGGGTGGTTTCAACGGTATTTCCCAGCCAAGGCGTTACCAGTGCAGAGCGGTAGCCAGTCAGCAAGGTTTTGAAAACCCAGCCGTCTTTGCCTTCCCAATCGCGAATGCGGCGCCAGTCGTCATATTCCTGAATGACTTCAACCGGCAGCCTGCTGCGAACGAAAGTCCAACCAATGTCGTGGTTTCTGCTTGGACCTTTGCGAACGTTCACTCTATCAGATTTAAGGCTGACAAAACGTGGAACTGGGAGACCTGATACACCAGAACCCGCAGATTGGGCCTGAGCGGTGATTACGAATGGGGAAACAAAAAGGAATAATAGAAAAGCAGCTGCAAGGGCACTAAGAGTACGAAAGCTTTTATTTTTCATAGTGATACCAAAACTTCCCGTAGGCTAATCCGTAATTTTCACTAAAATCGAGACACAAGTATCATACCTTAGATCT
Organism: Pseudovibrio sp. Ad37; assembly: GCF_001623075.1. Lineage (GTDB taxonomy): Bacteria > Pseudomonadota > Alphaproteobacteria > Rhizobiales > Stappiaceae > Pseudovibrio. The sequence goes on along the minus strand of NZ_LMCF01000007.1, from coordinate 34,376 downwards.
CGCGATTTCCGATAGTGGCTGCTATTAGATGTAGACGTGTTTGACAAGTCTTGTTTTCACCGGAACATTTGGTAATGAAACTTTGACAACCTGTAAGACCTTTGAGTCATTGACTCATATGGTGATTAGGGCAGGGTTAAAAAACTTCGAATTTTTGACAGAAGGCGGGGACGATGCCAAAAAAGAAGCCTATTGTGGTTGTGACACGGAAACTGCCGGATGTTGTTGAAACACGCATGCGCGAGCTTTTCGACACACGGTTGAATGAGCAAGACAAGCCGTTCACTCAGGCAGAGCTTGTGGAAGCTGTCAAAATTGCTGATGTTCTTGTCCCCACTGTTACAGACCGCATTGATGCTTCAGTTTTGGCTCAGGCTGGCCCTAATCTGAAAATGATCGCCAACTTCGGTAACGGCGTCGACAATATCGACGTTATCTCTGCCAACAATCGCGGTATTGCAGTTACTAATACTGCTGGTGTGATGACTGAAGACACCGCAGATATGACCATGGCGCTCATTCTCGCTGTTCCGCGTCGTCTTTCTGAAGGCATGAAGAAGATTGAGAACAAGGAATGGGACGGCTGGTCTCCAACCTGGATGCTTGGTCGCCGTATCTGGGGCAAACGTCTCGGTATCATCGGCATGGGCCGTATCGGTCAGGCGGTCGCCAGACGCGCAAAAGCATTTGGTATGTCTATCCATTACCACAATCGAATTCGCGAGCCTCTGGAGCTTGAAGAGCAGCTGGAGGCTACTTTCTGGGAGAGTCTGGATCAGATGCTTGCGCGCATGGATGTCGTCTCCATCCATTGTCCGCATACGCCGGGTACCTACCACTTGCTTTCCGCACGCCGTTTGAAGCTGATGAAGCCTGATGCGTACATCGTGAACACCGCTCGCGGTGAGATCGTGGATGAAAACGCGCTGATCCGTCAGATTGAGTCAGGTGAACTTGCAGGGGCGGCGCTGGACGTGTTTGAGCACGAGCCTGCGATCAACCCGAAGCTTGTGGCATCCGACAAGGTGGTTGTGTTGCCTCACATGGGTTCCGCAACAATCGAAGGGCGTATTGATATGGGTGAGAAGGTCATCATCAATATCAAAGCCTTTATGGACGGGCATCGTCCACCGGATCGCGTTTTGCCATCTATGCTCTGATAACAGTTTGAAGCGCTTCAGAAATCTGGAGCGCTTTTTGTTTGGAACCTACTTCAGATACTTGTTCCAGGCAGGGTCAGATTTCATTCCAGCAAGGAACTTAGCGTGTGCCTCAATTTCTTCCTCTGACAGGGAAGGGGAGAGAGAGTTTGGGCGTTGCTTGGCTGCGACGCGCTTTTTGGGCTCATCATTGAGTTTATCCAGATCGATCGCTTCATCGTCTGGCACCAGACCAAGATTTTTCTGCTTACCGCCGTTCATCTCCAGATAAACTTCAGCCAGCAGTTCCGCATCGAGCAACGCGCCGTGGTATACGCGCTTTGTGTTATCCACGCTGTAGCGCGAACACAAAGCATCCAGAGACACCGATCCGGTCGGGAACTTTCTGCGGGCGAGCTTTAGAGTATCCAGCACCTGCGTATTTGGGATTTTTGGTTTATTACAACGCCCAAGCTCCATGTTGATGAAGCCCATATCGAATGGAGCGTTGTGAATAACCAGACGTGAATCTCCAACAAAATCAAGAAATTCGTCAGCTACATCGACAAACAGCGGTTTGTCGGAGAGGAACTCAGCAGAGAGGCCGTGAATACGGAACGCTTCTTCTGGCATATCCCGTTGCGGGTTGACGTAAAGATGGCAGGTGCGGCCCGTTGGAATGAAATTTATGAGTTCCACTCCGCCGATTTCAACCAGCCTATCCCCATCAAGCGGATTCAGGCCTGTGGTTTCAGTATCGAAGGAGATTTCGCGCATAATTACACCGTTCTAGAAGCGATAGAAGACACAGCGCGCATAATGGCACCCACTGCACGACGGGCCGGCTCAACGCCTCGGCCAGTGTCGACAATAAAATGCGCTTTTTTGCGTTTTTCTGCGTCGTTTAACTGTTTTGCGTAGATAGCCTCAAATTTCTCTTCTGTCATGCCTGGTCTTTCAAGAACACGCTGACGCTGCACATCATATGGTGCAGAAACCACGACGACCGCATCAACGGCCTTGTGTTTGCCGACCTCGAAGAGGAGAGGGACGTCGAGAACAACAACCTTACGGCGGTCTAATTTTGCTTGATGCAGAAACTCAGTTTCAACTTCCTGAACGAGCGGATGGATGAGGCTTTCTAAAAGCATCATCTTTGCTTTGTCGTGGAGGACGATTTTACCGAGGGCTTCGCGGTCGATGCAGCCATCTTTAGCAGTGCCGGGAAAGGCGCTGCCAACGGGTTCAACAGCTTTGCCGGTATAAAGCGCATGGACCGCAGCATCTGCATCATAAACAGCGGCTCCAGCCTCTGCGAAGAGCTTTGAGGTGGTTGATTTCCCCATTCCAATCGAGCCAGTCAGACCGAGAATAACCATTCAGGTAAGTCCCATTTCTCTCAGGATCATCTCACGAAGCTCGTCGGTGACTTCCGGGCGAACTCCAAACCATTTTTCAAAACCCGGTACAGCTTGATGAAGAAGCATTCCCAGACCATCCACTGTCGCATTACCACGCTGCTCAGCATCACGAAGCAGTTTGGTTCGTAACGGAGAGTAAACTATATCCGTCACAACTGCCGATTTCGACAGGTTATCAAGATCAATGTTTAATTCTGGTTGTCCAGTCATACCAAGAGAGGTCGTATTGACCAGAAAATCTGCTTCTCCAAGCTTTTCCCCCAAACTATCCCATTTAATTGCGATGGTATTTGAGCCAAAATGATCTGCAAGTTTCTGCGCTTTTTCTAGTGTTCTGTTGGCGATATACACTTCTGTGTATCCTCTGGACAGTAAGGCCCAGATAATCGCCCGGGAGGCACCACCAGCACCCAGAACAACGGCTTTATTCCCGTTGTTATCCCAGTTGGGCAGCATTTGGTCGAGATTTCCCAGAAAGCCAAGACCGTCGGTGTTTGAGCCATTCAAAACACCTGCGTCATCCAACCAAAGCGTGTTCACAGCCCCAATCATTTTGGCTGCATCATCCAACTTCTCAGCAGATTTATACGCATGCTCTTTGTTTGGAATTGTCACGTTACAGCCAACAAGCCCATGCTCAGCCAATGCGCTGTAAAAGCTTTCGGCAGTCTCAGGAGGTACATCCTGTGCAATGTAGCTGCCTTCTATGCCGTGCTGTTTGAGCCAATAGCCATGTATCAGAGGGGATTTTGAATGGCCAATCGGATGTCCTGTGACAGCTGCGTTCCTCATTTCTTCAAAACCTCAATCTCGCGCAAGAAAGAGAGGAGGCTCAGGAGAGGCAAGCCCAACACTGTGAAGTAATCGCCCTCAATCTTATCAAAGAGCTGCACGCCTTCAGCTTCCAATTGATACGCACCGACGCTGGAGAGAATTTCGGATCCGGTTCGCTCAATGTACCAATCCAAAAAATCTTCTGATAGTTCACGCACATTCAGAATTGCCGTCGAAATACCTTCCCAGACAACTTCACCATCTTTAACAACACATGCCGCAGAATGAAGCGCGTGACTTTTGCCGGAAAAGCTCATGAGTTGCTTGCGGGCTGCGTTCAGATCTTCTGGCTTAACGAGACGCTTTCCTTCGAATGCCAGGATCTGATCAGCGCCAACGACATAAGCACCATGATTTCGGGCGGAAACTTCTTTCGCTTTCGCAACGGATAATTTAGCTGCAATCACTTCTGGATCCACACCAGTGGAAAGCAATGGCTCTTCTATCTGTCGTTCATCAACATTTGCTGGAATACGATCAAAAATTAAGCCTGCATTTTCTAGGAGTGTCGCGCGAATTTTACTTCCGCTCGCTAAAATCAGTCGAGTCATACTCTGCTTTCTCAATCTGAGGATTTCTTGTGTTATTTATTGGGATAAAGCGCGATGCTTCTCAATATTCTTCTGTCTCTTTTTGCTCATTTTTATGTTTTCGGAGCAAATCCATGATCTCGGCTGCTGTTTCTTCGATAGAGCGACGCGTTACATCGATGAGCGGCCAACCATTTTCAGCACACAACCGTTTCGACATCGCAATCTCCTGAGCAATTGATTTTCGATCAACATAAGTGTCGTTGTCTGTTTTGGCATCCAGCGACAAAATGCGGTTCTGGCGGATATCCCGAATACGTTCGGCCGTGGCCATCAGACCGACCACGAGAGGTCTTTTGGCTTTCAGGAGCTGACGGGGAGGGCGCATATTGGGAATGAGCGGGATGTTAGCCGCCTTAATACCTCTATTTGCCAGATAGATAGAGGTTGGCGTCTTAGAGGTTCGGCTGATGCCAACAAGAATAACGTCTGCTTCGTCCAAAGCCCCTGCGATTTGGCCGTCATCATGCAGCATGGTGTAGTTCATCGCTTCCATGCGCTGGAAGTATTCCTCATCCATCACGTGCTGTCCGCCCACACGCCACGTTTCTGTGACGTTCAGATAGCTATGGAAGACCTGATAGACAGGCTTGAGAACATTAACGCATGGCAGCCCCAAATCCTGGCATTTACGCTCCAGACGGCGGGCATAGGATTGTTCCACAAGGGTGTAGAGAACAATTCCTGGTGCAGATTCAATCTCTTCCAGGACTCTACTCAACTGTTTGTCATGCCGGATCAGCGGGTACACATGCTCGATGGGCTGAATATTCTCATATTGCGCGGTCGCAGCACGCACAATTGTCATCAAAGTTTCGCCTGTTGAGTCCGAAACCATGTGTAAATGGAAGTAGTTAGAGTGGTTACCCAAGGTATCATCCTCAACATTCCTAAGAGACTTGGAAAAACTAGCCAAATCTCACTGTGCTTTCAAATTAATGCCCGCTGACCCTAATCCGTCAACAATTCCATATTTTGAGAATACTGATTTCGAAACGACTTGGATAAACGGGATTGCACATTGCCCACGCAAAAGATTCACAGCACAGCATACGGGATAAACTGTGATCTTTGGTTATTTTCCAGATTGTAACCTATTGAATCTTTAGAAAAAACAATTTGTTTTCGACTCCTGTTGAGAGTCTTGCTTGTTTTTGATCTGTGACTTTTCCTATTAGGGTTTTCTCAGTTAGGAATTGTGGAATTAAATTGATCCCTGCTATTCACTCACTAATAGAAATAGAAACTTCCAAATAAGAAGATTCTTTTTAAGCAGGCTTGGGAAAAAGAGGCGATTTATGGAATCTCATGAAAGAGCGGTAATGCGCGTTTTGGCAGGCGAGAAACTAGAGCGCCCACCAATCTGGATGATGCGCCAGGCAGGACGGTATTTGCCTGAGTACAGAGCTGTACGAACTCAAGCACCGAATTTTCTCGACTTTTGCTACAATACCGATCTTGCGACAGAAGTTACTCTCCAACCCATTCGCCGGTATGGCTTTGATGCTGCCATCCTATTTTCTGACATCTTCGTTATTCCAGATGCGCTTGGCTACCCTGTAAATTTTGAGGAGGGTCGAGGACCAGTTCTCGAACCACTTTCGACAGAACTCGTTGATAAGCTTGATCAAGCCAGGACGATGGAGCATTTGGCTCCTGTTATCGCCACAGTCGAGCGTTTGAGAGCGGAGTTACCGACTGAAACCACCCTTCTGGGCTTCTGCGGAGCCCCGTGGACGGTCGCTTGCTATTCTGTGGCTGGTCATACCACCCAGGACCAGTTTGCCGCTCGTATCGGCTCCTATCAGGATCCTGAGCTTCTGACTGCTTTCATTGATCAGCTGGTTGAAGCTTCGATCACGTACCTGGTGGCTCAGTTTGATGGTGGTGCAGATGCACTGCAGATCTTTGACACCTGGGCAGGTGTTCTGGATGACATCGGTTTTGAGCAGTGGTCTGTTGGTCCGACCCGCAAGATCGTTGATGGTGTGAAAGCTCAGCGTCCAAACGCAAAGATCATCGGTTTCCCGAAAGCATCAGCTGCTCGCTTGAAGCGCTATGTTGAAGCTACTGGTGTTGATGCAGTTGGTCTGGACTGGACTGTTCCGGCAGAAGTGGCGCAGGAAATTCAGAAAATTGTTCCTGTACAGGGCAATATGGATCCAATGCGCCTTGTTGCTGGTGGACGTGCGCTGGAAACTGGAATAGATCACGCTCTCGAAGTTTTGGGTAATGGTCCGCACATCTTTAACCTTGGTCATGGCGTTGTTCCGCAAACTCCGCCAGAACATGTTGCTGAGATGGTGAAGCGGGTTAAAGGCCTGTAAGCAGACACTGCGAATTAGATAAGGCGCGGATCATGGATGATGCATATTCCTGGGCGAAGTCCCTCCACATAATCTCTGTGATTGCCTGGATGGCGGGATTGTTCTACTTGCCGCGCCTTTTCGTTTATCACACGAACGCTGAAATCGGTTCTGATAAGAGCGAGACCTTCAAGATCATGGAGCGCCGATTGCTTAAGGCGATTATGGCTCCATCTATGATGGCCACCTGGATTTTTGGCTTGTGGCTGGTTTATCTGCTTGATGCTTATTTTGATCTTTGGTTTATGCTGAAGTTTTCACTGGTTATACTGATGACGATATATCACGTGATGCTTTCACGTCATGTCACTAAGTTTGCGCAGGATCAAAATAAGAATAGTGAGCGCTACTTTAGAATTATTAATGAACTACCGACACTATTAATGGTTGCAATTGTGTTCCTAGTGATCTTTAAACCCTAGGTGATCCGAACATTCGAATTTTAATATTGGAAAATTAGGAGAATTAGTGGGCAATAAGCACTTGCCGAATTCAATTCGATTAGTTATTGTCCCCGCAACTTCACGATGTAGCTTATGTGATCGCTGATCTCCTAGCGATTTTCGAAGGTCGATAAATATCGTATCTAGATGAGCTGCTATTCCCCCCTAACGTTTTGTGTTCGAAAGTTCTTGATCCTTCTAAAGCTAAATCAAGTCCAGAACCCATAGTAAAGACGATCCCTATTGATGCGGGAAATGAAACTCAGAGACCTGAAAACTAAGAGCGCAACTGAACTCCTTGCTTTTGCTGAGGAACATGACGTTGAAAATGCAAGCACCATGCGCAAACAGGAACTTATGTTTGCGATTTTGAAGAGACTTGCAGAGCAAGATATTGAGATCATCGGCGAAGGTGTCGTAGAGGTCCTCCAAGATGGATTTGGATTCCTCCGCTCTCCTGATGCGAACTACTTGCCAGGCCCAGACGATATTTACGTTTCACCTTCACAGATCCGTCGCTTTTCTCTGCGCACCGGTGATACTGTTGAAGGCCAGATCCGGAGTCCTAAAGAAGGTGAGCGTTATTTCGCCCTTCTAAAAGTCAACAAAATCAACTTTGAAGACCCTGAAAAAGCGAGACATAAGGTTCACTTTGATAACCTGACACCGCTTTATCCAGATGAGCGCTTCAATCTTGAAATCGAGAATTCTACCTCCAAGGATATTTCTTCTCGCATTATTGATCTTGTAGCTCCGCTCGGCAAAGGCCAGCGTGCTTTGATCACTGCGCCCCCTCGGACAGGTAAAACAGTATTCCTTCAGAATATTGCGAAATCTATTACCACCAATCATCCTGAATGTTACCTCATCGTTCTGTTGATCGATGAACGTCCGGAAGAAGTAACGGACATGCAACGTACAGTTGATGGTGAAGTTGTATCTTCAACCTTTGATGAACCAGCTACTCGTCACGTTCAGGTTGCTGAGATGGTTATTGAGAAGGCAAAGCGTTTGACCGAACATGGTCGCGACGTTGTTATTCTTTTGGATTCCATTACTCGCCTTGGCCGTGCTTACAACACAGTTGTTCCTTCCTCCGGTAAGGTTCTGACCGGTGGTGTTGATGCGAACGCCCTGCAGCGCCCTAAGCGCTTCTTTGGTGCTGCGCGTAACATTGAAGAGGGTGGTTCTTTGACCATCATCGCAACGGCGCTGATTGATACCGGCAGCCGTATGGATGAAGTTATCTTCGAAGAATTCAAAGGTACTGGTAACTCTGAAATCATCCTTGATCGTAAGATCTCTGATAAGCGCGTCTTCCCAGCAGTTGATATTCAACGCTCTGGTACTCGTAAGGAAGAACTTCTTGTTCCTGCTGATAAGCTCAAGAAGACTTTCGTTTTGCGCCGTATTCTCAGCCAGATGGGTACTGTTGATGCTGTTGAGTTCCTGCTCGACAAGCTGCGTCAGACCAAGTCCAATGATGACTTCTTCGACTCTATGAATACCTAGGTTTACTGCCTACCGAATTTTTCGGCCCCGCTCGCCAATTCGGTGAGCGGGGCTTTTTTTATTTTTTAAGCCAATTTTTGGCGCTTTTAATAGTTGGATTCTATTACGAAATGAGGGGAGGGGAATATGGAAGAGGTGCTGCTGGATAAATGCCCGCGTGTTGAAACCGAAAGGCTTGTTCTTCGTCGGTGGGAAGACCGGGATCTGGATGGTGTCATTCGCATGAATGGTGACCCGAGAGTGATGGAGTTTTTCCGCTCCTTGAATACGCCAGATGAAGCGCGGCAGTTTCTTGATATTATGATGAGGCAGGAAGAAAAGCATGGTTTCTGTTTTCCCGTGGTGGAAGACAAAAAGACTGGTTTCTTTCTCGGTTTTTGTGGGCTCAATGTTCCTGCGTACAGTGGGCCTTTGCCATGTGAGCCCTGTGTTGAGATTGGTTGGCGGCTTACCCCTGAGACATGGGGAAAGGGCATTGCTGTTGAAGCGGCTAGGTTCTGGCTTGGATTCGGATTCGAAACGCTTCAGCTTGATGAAATTGTTGCCATCACGGTCGTGCAAAATCACAAGTCCCGGAGAGTGATGGAGAAGCTTGGCATGACACATGATCCTGCTGAGGACTTTGATTTTCCGAATGTTTCGGTTGACCATCCTTTGTGCCGGCATGTTTTGTACAGGCTCTCTGCAGCTCAGTTCCGTGAGCAAGCTAATGGTTGATATCGCGATTGATCGGTGTTCGCGTATTGAGACTGAGCGATTGGTGCTGCGGAAGTGGGAGCTTACTGATCTGGATGGTCTTGCGGAAATGAATGCTGATCCGCGGGTGATGGAGTTCTATCCATCGGTGCTGTCTCGTGCTGAGAGTGAGAAGATGTTGGTGCGTTACATGGAGGCGCAACAGCGGGAAGGTTTTTGCTATTCGGTTATCGCTAAAAAACGGAGTGGGCGGTTTCTTGGATATTGTGGGCTGAAGGTTCCGGGATATCAGGATCATCTTTCATTTGGTCCCTGCGTTGAGATAGGCTGGCGGCTCCTACGCAGTGAGTGGGGAAAGGGCTTTGCTACGGAAACCGCACAAATGTGGCTTGGATTCGGACTCGAAACTCTACAACTCAATGAGATTGTCAGCTTTACACCCGTGCAAAACTCTCGCTCCGAGAAGGTGATGCAGCGTCTTGGTATGGTTCGTGTTGAAGAGTTTGAGCATCCCCTGCTTGAGGATGGGCACAGGCTTAAACGCCAAGTGCTCTACAAAATGACGCGACAAAAGTAATTGAGGCAGAGCTATGATTGAAGAGGTCATCGACAAGTGTCCGCGTATTGAGACTGACCGGCTTATTTTGAGGAAGTGGGAAGAGCGTGATTTGGAGGGGCTTGTTCAGATGAATGCAGACCCATAGGTGATGGAATTCTTTCCGGCAGTGATGTCCCGGCAGGACAGTGAGCGGATGTTTGAGCGGCTCATGGCAAAGCAGGTGAAGTATGGGTTTGGTACTCCAGTTGTTGAAGAACGAGCGTCAGGGAGGTTCTTAGGGCTTTGTGGGCTCGGTGTGCCGACCTATCCAGAACCGCTGCCTTTCGACCCGTGTGTGGAGATCGGATGGCGTTTGATAGGTGATGTATGGGGGGAAGGGGATTGCTCAGGAAGCCTCGCGGATCTGGCTTAGATTCGGATTCGAAACTCTTCGTCTTGATGAGGTCGTGAGTTTTACCGCACGCGTTAACTGGCGTTCTGAAAGAGTAATGCAGAAGCTGGGAATGACCAGAGATGCTTCAGAGGTCTTTGATCGAAGAGGGACATGCATTGAGCCGGCATGTTTTGTATCGTCTCTGAAGGGAAAGCTTTCGGGAGCAAGTGCATGGTTGAGACATTGATTGATAGATGCCCACGTGTTGAGACTGAGCGCCTTGTTCTTCGTAAGTGGGAGATGCGGGATCTGGATGGGCTGATCAAGTTAAACACCGATCCCAGAGTTTTGGAATTTTTCCGTAAAAGGCCTAATGCTGAGGAAAGTGAAGAGGCTTTAAAGCGAGCAATCCAACGGCAGGACGAAAATGGATTTTGCTTACCTGTCGTCGAAGATAAAGAGAATGGGGACTTCCTTGGGTTCTGTGGTCTTAATGTTCCTTCATATGGTGAATCGTTGCCATGTGAGCCTTGTGTCGAGATAGGCTGGCAGTTAATTCCCGAGGCGTGGGGAAGGGGCATTGCGGTAGAAGCAGCAAAATTCTGGCTTGGATTCGGATTCGAAACTCTTGGACTTGATGAAGTTGTTGCGTTTACCGTTATTCAAAATCACAACTCACGGCGGGTGATGGAGAAGCTTGGTATGAGCTTTGACCCTGCTGAGAATTTTGATTTTCCTGGGGTGCCTGTTGAGCATCCTTTATGCCGACACGTTTTGTATAGGCTTTCAAAAAAGATGTATTTGGAACGGAAAAATGGTTGAGACATTAATTGATAAGTGCCCACGTATTGAGACCGAGCGTCTCGTGTTGCGGAAGTGGGAAGAGCGTGATCTGGACGGTATGGATGCGATGAACTCAGATCCGCGCGTCATGGAGTTTTTCCCAGATGTGATGTCTCGCGATGAGAGTGCCCATATGCTTGAGCGTATGATGGCTAAGCAGACTGATCTGGGTTTTGCATGTCCTGTTGTTGAGGATCGGGCTTCTGGTAGGTTTCTGGGTTTTTGTGGTTTGAACATTCCGACCTATCCAAAACCACTTCCGTTTGATCCGTGTGTGGAGATTGGTTGGCGGTTTATCCCAGATGCATGGGGGAAGGGGATAGCGCAGGAAGCAGCTCGTATCTGGCTTGGATTCGGTTTCGAAACTCTTGAGGTTGATGAGATCGTCAGCTTCACGACGGAGACAAACTTGCGTTCGCAAAAGCTGATGCAACGGCTGGGGATGACGAGGAACCCAGCTGATGATTTCAATCATCAAATGTTGGAAGATGACCACCCGTTGGTGCGTCATGTGCTTTACCGTTTGACGAAGGATCGTTTTGAAAGCGTATCCAAGAGCTGAACTTAATTGATTACTCGAACATGGGTGATCTGTGAATTATGTGATGTTTCACGTGAATCACCTATGTTTTCAAAAGTATATTTATGAGCGCTGACCCACGTGAAACTGTGAGTCAGCGTTTAATTTATTTGCAGATCAGATCTGCTCTTTCACCTGTTCAGGTGTTGTCGCTGGCAGAGAGCATCCTTTTTCTGAGCAGATGAAGACAGTGGTTTCATCCGTGTTCCAGGATGAGTTTTCCAACTCTATCGGCTTAGCTTCACCAGCAGGAATAACATCTACATAGAGGGCAGGATCAGCTTGAGAATGCAGAGCCTGCGTTATTAGATTCGCGTCCGAACCAGTCCCCAGAACGACAAGAGCTTTCTTGAAGCGGGTGCGAGTATCGAGTGCAGTGAGCAATGATGCCGTGCCGAAGATGTTGTTTGGAACGTCGGCTGCAAATGCATTCAGAGTTCCATCTGCAACGTCACGGGAAGATGTGTCACCTGTCAGGATCCAGTGCTCTGAAAAGGCGAGAGCGGCTACGGCGTTGTAGTTTGGTGTTGCTTCATCATAGGCGTGATAGGGGCGGAGGATGAGGTCGTCGGCATCCTTATCCGTCATGTAAAAAGCGCCATTAGAGTGTGCAAAACGCTCCTTCAGAATCTTCAGGAACTCTTTTGCCTGTTCTAGGTAGCGCTGCTTCTCAAGTGGATTTGGTTCCGATCTGTACAAAGCGAGAGCTGCTCTTGCACACCATGCGTAGTCAGAAGCAAAGCCGACTTCCAGTCGCTGACCCTGTCGCCAGGAATGGCTGAGCTTTCCATCTTGGAACATTTGCTGTTTGATGAAGGCAAATGCCTGCTTGGCGGAAGTGCGCATAGATTCACGTGAAACAAGAGAGCTTGCTTTTACGAGTGCACAGACGAGCATGCTGTTCCAGTCTGCTAACACCTTGTCGTCTTTGTGTGGTGGAACGCGTGTCGCTCTGTGCTCCAGCAGGATTGCTCTGCAGGTTGCCAGGGCTTCCTCTTCAGCTGCTTCCAGAAGAGCAGGGGAGTGACGTCGGTTGAGGATGATGTTGCCTTCCCAGTTTCCATCTGGGGTGACGTCGTAGACATTAGAGAACAGTTCGAAGTGTTCTGCCGGAACGAGATTCTTCAACTCATCATAAGTCCAGACATAGAACTTGCCTTCAACTCCTTCACTGTCTGCATCCATGGAAGATGCGAAGCCACCTTCGGGAAGCTTCATGTCACGCTCTAGCCAATCGACGATTTCTTGGATTCGGATATGAAACAGTTCATCACCCGTTTCCTGATAAGCCCAGCACAGGTGCTCGATAAACTGCGCGTTGTCGTAGAGCATCTTTTCAAAATGTGGGACCAGCCAAATAGAGTCGACTGCGTAACGAGCCAGGCCACCTCCCACATGATCATAGATTCCACCTTGCGAAATCGCTCGCGTGGTTTTCAAAAACTGCTCACGCATGAAGGTGTTTTTTTGCGCCTTGGCAGTTCTGAAGATGAGTTCCTGAACGGAGGCCTGAGGGAACTTTGGCGCGCCCTTCATGCCACCTTCTTCCTCGTCTTGCATGTTGAAGAGTTGCTTGCCGGCAGCGGTGATCAGGAAGCCAGAAAGTGGGGAGGACTCAGATGGTGGCTTGTTGAGAGCCTGGCTGATGGCTTGCCGGTTCTCTTCGATAGTGTCGCGATCAGCGATGAAGCTTTGTGAAATTGCAGTTAGGATATCCGTGAAGGCAGGGGAGCCATGTCGTGCTTCATTTGGGAAATATGTACCACCCCAGAATGGATCACCCTCTGGCGTGAGGAACATGGTCAGTGGCCAGCCGCCCTGTTGACCAAGCATATGGAGAGCCTGCATATAGATCTGGTCAATGTCCGGGCGCTCTTCGCGGTCTACCTTGATGTTGACGAAATGCTCATTCATGAGAGCGGCTGTTGCTTCATCCTCAAAACTTTCATGGGCCATAACGTGGCACCAATGACAGGCGGAGTAGCCAACAGACAGCAGAATTGGCTTGTTTGTTTTTTGCGCTTCTTCCAGTGCTTCCTTACTCCACTCCCACCAGTGGACAGGGTTATTTTGGTGTTGAAGAAGGTAAGGGCTTGAAGCGTTCGTTAAGCGATTTCTGCTCATAAAGAGGTGATCCTGAGTTCAAGGTATTGCTTGGCGTAAAGGCTAGGTTTAACGCAGTTCATACGAGATCATACAGTTAAAGAACCGGGGGTGGAATGAATACACAACAGGAAACCATCTACGCAGTTTCTAGCGGCGCACTTCCTTCAGGCGTTGCTGTTATCCGTTTATCAGGTCCACAGTCCGGGCCAATCCTGAGAAAGCTGATTAAGGGTAAATTCCCCGTTTCACGTGAATCATGCCTTAAGAAATTATGGGACCCTGTAGATGGTTCTGTTCTGGATCATGCGTTGATTTTGTGGTTCGAAGGCCCGGGAAGCTTTACTGGCGAGGACACTGTTGAGCTGCATTGCCATGGTGGCCGTGCTGTTGTTGCGGCGGTGCTGCGTGCGCTTTCCAGCTTTGAAAAGACACGGCCAGCTGAGCAGGGTGAGTTCACACGCCGGGCATTTCATAACAACAAACTTGACCTGACTGAGGTTGAGGGGCTTGCTGATCTGATTGATGCAGAGACCGATGCGCAGCGTCGGCAGGCTCAGCGACAGATGGATGGCGCACTCGGAGACCTCTATTCGCAGTGGCGCGAAACGTTGATCCGCAGCCGTGCGATGATTGAGGCTGAGCTCGATTTTTCTGATGAAGACGATATTCCAGATTCTGTGGCTGACGAAATCTGGGTGGAGTTGGCGAAGCTTCGTGACCAGATTGTTGCCCACCTTTCTGATGCGCGGAGAGGGGAGCGTCTGCGCTCTGGTCTGCAGGTTGTTCTGCTTGGCCCTCCTAATGCGGGTAAGTCCAGCTTGATGAACAAGTTGGCTCAGCGCGATGTGGCGATCGTGACGCCTGAAGCTGGAACAACCCGTGATGTGCTTGAGGTGCATCTGGACCTTGGTGGTTATCCGGTCACGTTGATCGATACAGCAGGTATCCGTGAGAGTGCTGGCATGATTGAGAAAGAGGGCATTCGCCGTGCTCTCGTCCATGCTGAAAAAGCTGATCTCATTCTCTGGACACATGCGCCTAATGTGGCTGCTGAGGAGTTGCCGGAGAGCTTGCTGAAGAATGGTGCAGAGATCTGGCGTCTTAATACCAAGAGTGATTTGGGCTCTGATGCTGATCATGACTCCTTCGAAACGACAGAAGAGATCAATGTTTCTGTTCGTGAAGAAGGTGGCATGAATGCGCTGCTATCAAGCCTCGAGTCGTTTGCGGAACGAAATATAGGGTTGATTGAAAACCCGCTTATCACTCGTGAGCGTCACCGTTCTCATCTGACCCAATGTGTCGAAGATCTGAACCACGGTATTCAAGCGGAGGGTTTTCCGATTGAATTGAGAGGTGAGGATTTGCGACAGGCGGCTGATCAGCTTGGGCGCATCACAGGTCGAATCGACGTTGAAGATTTGCTCGATGTCATCTTCCGTGACTTCTGCGTCGGTAAATAAAAGATGTAGAAGTGCCATGTTTCACGTGAAACATTTTTTGGGAATCGTGAGTCAGTGGGGAAAAGCTGGTGAGTCTCGTGGATAACTAATGCTGCGGCATTGGCGACTCACTGCGCTGTTTTCTTTGACCCAGCGCGTGACCTGTTGTATCAAGTCTTCAAGAAAATAGGTAGTTGCCCTTCTAGTTCCCCCAAGTTTTATCTGCGGCCTTCATATGGTCCAGAGGCTCGCAGAGAGTGTGGCTTGTCCTTTCTCTGTTTTTAGATGGGCGAAATGCAGGACCGAAATGTCTGATAATTTTGATCTTGAGTTTGACGTTGTCGTGATTGGCGGCGGCCATGCAGGCTGTGAAGCCGCGGCTGCAGCTGCGCGCATGGGTGCCCATACAGCGCTTATAACTCATCGCTTTGACACCATTGGTGTGATGTCATGTAACCCAGCTATTGGCGGTTTGGGGAAGGGGCATCTGGTTCGAGAAATCGATGCGCTGGATGGATTGATGGGCCGGGTGGCAGATGCTTCTGGCATTCAGTTCCGTATGCTCAATCGCCGCAAAGGGCCTGCTGTGCAAGGGCCGCGTTCTCAGGCTGACCGCAAGCTTTATCGCGAAGCGATGCAAGCTGAGATTAGAGCGATTGATAATCTCGAGGTGGTGGAAGGCGAAGCTGACACGCTGATTCGTGAGGGCGATATCCTCAAAGGCGTCGTGCTTGGTGATGGTCGTCAGGTTTCGGCCAAGGCAGTCGTGATCACGACCGGCACGTTCCTGCGTGGTCTGATCCATATCGGCGATAAGCAGATTCCTGCGGGTCGTGATGGTGAAGCGCCAGCACTTGGTTTGTCTGTATCTTTGGAAGAGATTAGTCTGCGTCTTGGTCGTTTGAAGACAGGTACCCCGGCACGTCTGGATGGGCG
This sequence comes from Pseudovibrio sp. Ad37, assembly GCF_001623075.1. Classification (GTDB taxonomy): domain Bacteria; phylum Pseudomonadota; class Alphaproteobacteria; order Rhizobiales; family Stappiaceae; genus Pseudovibrio. The sequence continues at coordinate 18,536 of NZ_LMCF01000007.1, read as the reverse complement.
CACGATCAATTGGGAAATCCTTCAGCAGCAGCCAGGTGATGAAGAGCCTATTCCATTTTCTACACTGACCGACAAAATCCAGATCCGTCAGGTGCCGTGTTACATCACACGGACGACACCAGAGACGCATCAGATCATTCGCGACAACATTAAGCGTTCAGCGATGTATTCTGGCGAAATCCAGGGCAGGGGTCCTCGATACTGTCCGTCTATTGAAGATAAGATCGTTCGCTTTGGTGATCGTGATGGTCATCAGATCTTTCTTGAGCCTGAAGGGCTGGATGATCCGACGGTCTATCCGAACGGTATTTCTACCTCTCTGCCTGAGGATGTTCAGATCCAGTTTCTGCGCACCATTCCGGGTTTGGAGAAGGTTGAGTACTTTAAGCCGGCTTATGCGATTGAGTATGATCACATCGATCCAACTGAACTGACAAACACGCTTGAGGTGAAGAAGCAGAAGGGCCTTTACCTCGCGGGTCAGATCAACGGTACGACCGGCTATGAAGAAGCTGGTGCTCAAGGGCTGTTGGCTGGTTTGAATGCAGCCAGAACGTCTCAGGACGGTGCTGCAGTGACTGTTGGACGTGCTGACGGGTATATTGGTGTGATGGTGGATGATCTCATCACACGGGGCGTTTCTGAGCCGTATCGCATGTTCACATCCCGCGCTGAGTATCGTCTCACACTACGTGCAGACAATGCGGACCAGCGTCTCACACCACTTGGTCTTGAGTGGGGATGTATTGGTGATACGCGTCGAGTCGCTTTCGAAACGAAGATGGAAAAACTGCGGAAAACCAAGGATTTGATGCAGTCGGTCAAAATTACACCCAACGAAGGGCGTAAGCATGGCTTGCCGATCAATCAGGATGGTGTGAAGCGCTCTGTCTTTGATTTGTTGGCCTATCCAAATATCACTCTTGAAGACCTCATTGAGATCTTTGATGAGATGAAAGATGTCGATATCAAATGTGCTGAACAGGTTTCTATAGATGCGATGTATGCCGTCTATCTGGAACGTCAGGCTGCTGATATCGCCGCTTTGAAACGAGATGAGGACTTGGTTATTCCTGAGCGGATTGACTATGCCTCACTGACCGGACTTTCCAACGAGGTGCGCCAGAAGCTTGAAGCTTTGCGCCCTTCAACCATCGGGCAAGCATCGCGCATGGATGGGATTACCCCAGCGGCGCTGACTTTGCTGCTTGCGTATATTCGCCGCTCAGGCAAAAAGATTGCTGGTGCTGTTTAGTATGTCATTCGAAACAAGGGCTGATTACAGCCAGATTACACCTATCATGCGTATGTATGAAGATGTTTCACGTGAAACGTTTGAGCGTCTAAGTATCTATGTAGACCTGGTCCTCAAGTGGCAGCCTGCACAGAATCTAATCGCACCATCTACGATGAGCGATATCTGGATGCGGCATGTGGCCGATTCTATTCAGATTCAGCGTAATTTGCCGGATGCTCGCTCCTGGATTGATTTCGGAAGCGGTGCAGGTTTCCCTGGACTCGTGACTGCGATGTTGCTGAGGCAGGAAGGGGAAGAGGGCATTGTGCACATGGTTGAAAGTAACCAGCGCAAAGTTGCTTTCCTTCGGACTGTGGCCCGAGAGACTGGCTGTAACGTCAAAGTTCATGCGGGTAGAATCGAAGCCGTTACGAAAGACTGGCAGGCTCCGATTGAGGGTGTTTCGGCGCGTGCACTAGCTTCTTTACAGGTTCTCTGCGGGTTTTCTTCGCAATTTGTACAGCGTGGCGCGACTGCTGTTTTCCACAAAGGTCAAGATTTTCGCCGCGAAATTGAAGAAGCATCTGCCGATTGGTCAATTGATCTGGTAGAAAAAGTAAGTCTAGTAGATCCGCTAAGTCGCGTTTTGGTTCTATCTAAAATCGACCCGAAAACCGCTAACTAGGGTGCTGTCGGATGAGCTTACTGCCGCAATCTCCACGTGTCTTGACTATCGCCAACCAGAAGGGTGGCGTAGGCAAGACGACAACAGCCATTAATCTTGGCACAGCGCTTGCCGCAATTGGCGAACGCGTCCTGATTATTGATCTGGATCCGCAAGGCAATGCGTCGACGGGGTTAGGGATTGATCGCGTCGATCGTGAATATTCTACCTATGATGTTTTGAGCGGAGATTCGACGCTAGAGCAAACTGTTCTGGAAACCGCTGTTCCGCGTTTATGGATTGCTCCATCAACGATGGATTTGCTGGGTGTTGAGTTGGAGATTTCTTCTGCACCTGACCGGACATTCCGATTACGGAATGCAATTTCAGGTATGGCGCAGGCAGCTGAGATGGGTAGGGCGCAAGGGTATTCATATATTCTAGTGGACTGTCCGCCGTCGTTAAATCTCTTGACTATCAATGCCTTATCGGCATCTCATAGTATTCTTGTACCGTTGCAGTGCGAGTTTTTTGCTCTGGAAGGTCTAAGCCAGCTGCTTAGCACTGTTGAGCAGGTGAAGCAGTCTCTCAATTCAGAGCTGAGCATCCATGGCATTGTGTTGACCATGTATGACAGCCGTAACAATCTCTCCAGTCAGGTTGTACAGGATGTGCGTGAGACGATGGGTGATGCAGTCTATGAGACTGTGATTCCACGGAACGTACGTGTTTCCGAGGCTCCATCTTATGGCAAGCCTGCTTTGCTTTATGATTTGAAGTGTTCCGGTTCGCAGGCTTATTTACGACTCGCTTCCGAAATTATTCAGCGAGAGCGTGACATGCGGATGGCGGCTGCCTGATCTGGTTGCCGCTTCTACTTTAAAGAGATTTGTTATTTGACCCGCAGAGCGTGCGGGAAGGGGCTGCTGACTCCCGAGCTCCTAGAATGTAGATAGGTGGAATTGAAATGGCGAAAACTGAGGAAGCAGGGCGTACCAATAAGCGACTAGGGCGCGGCCTTGCAACGCTGTTGGGTGACGTAAACTCAGAGCCAGCTGTCTCCACTCCAGAACGTAACCGTGATGTGCGGAAGGTGCCGATTGAGTACCTTCAGCCGAACCCACGTAACCCACGCAAATCATTTGTAGAAGATGATCTGAACAACCTGACCGAATCCGTTCGTCAGAAGGGGATTGTGCAGCCAATTCTGGTGCGTCCTCGTCCGAATAAGCCGGGTCATTTCGAGATCATTGCTGGTGAGCGTCGTTGGCGTGCAGCTCAAAAGGCTGGTTTGCATGATGCGCCTGTTGTCATCCGTGAGGTGACTGATCAGGAAGCGCTGGAACTTGCGATCATCGAGAATGTTCAGCGTGCAGACCTGAATCCTATCGAAGAAGCGTTGGGTTATGATCAGCTGATCGAAGAGTTTTCTTACAGCCAGGTTGAACTCTCCAAGGTTATCGGTAAGAGCCGGAGCCATGTGGCCAACACACTGCGTTTGCTGAAACTGCCGAACTCAGTGAAGGACTATCTTGCAGAAGGGCTTCTCACTGCTGGTCATGCACGTGCATTGATCACTGCAGAAGATCCTGCGGCTTTGGCTGAGCTGATCGTGGAGAAGGGGCTTACAGTTCGTGATGCAGAGCGTCTGGCTCAGAACCCGGATTTGTTCCAGAAGAAAGAGGCCGCTCCGAAGCCTGAAAAGGATGCGGATACACGCGCTTTAGAGAAGCGTCTGGCCGATGGCCTGGGTCTTAAGGTGGCTATTGCTCACAAGACTGATAAGGGCACCGGTGAGCTTAAGATCAAGTACAAGAATGTAGAGCAACTGGACGAAGTCTGCCGCTTGCTGGGCATTCAGAACTGATTGTTTCTGCTTTCGGAAATTTAGAAAAGGCCGCGTCTCTTAACTGAGGCGCGGCCTTTTTAGATTCGGAAAAGAAACGAATTTCTTAGTTGGAATTTAGCTTATGACTGGAAGCAGTCTTTCAATGCGTGCACTGATTTCTGCTCTCTTCTTCTCAGCCAAATTGCGACGGCCGAACATCAAGCCCAGGCAAATGAAGTACCAACGGAAAACCCAATAAGCCAAGAGGATTAGTGCGGGTAGGCCTATGATCAGATTTATGACTGATCCCAGTACCGCGTAGTTCTGCATGAGGTAGCCGATCAAGACACCAAAGCTGAGCAATGGCGGGAAAATCCAGGCCCACAATGATGCTGCTCCAAAAAGCGATAATTGAGGGCGCAGGAGCGCGAAGTTGATTGCCCAAAGTTCGTGTTGAGCGAACTTCAGCCTGATCCATTGGATGAGTGAGTGAGACATAGGAGTCCTGTGATTTCGCTTTATGCGAATATTGTTGTTGTTTGTGAGGAAGGTGGCGACCCACCTTCCGCGTGTTTATCGTCGTCTGTTTGAGGCTTTAGCTACCTGAGCAATTGCCAGAAGGGTATGAGACACAATCGCAGTTGAGAGATTGGCGTTGAAGCGCGCCTCTTTTACAGCGTCGTTGAGACGGGTCAGAGCGCGTTCCAGAAAGTCTTCATTCCAGATCTCAACCTGCCTGACAATCTTCGAGCGGCGCTTCCAGAAGATCGGAGGGCGCACGCCGCCAATAACATCTTCTACAGCAATGCGTTGATTGGCTTTTAAACGGCACAGGTGAAGCATTTGGAAGTGTCTGAGGGCTTGAGAGGCTATCACGCCAACGTCCGTCCCTGAGGCTGAGAGGCGCTCCAGGCCGTGGTCCAATGTGATCGTGTCACCCAAAGCTGCAGCATCGATTAGTTCATCCATGGCGAATGCAGAAGCATCGCCGATGATCTCTTCGACATGATGGACCTCAATACGGTTGTCATTCATCGCGTAGAGGCACAGCTTCTTGAGTTCTCCGCGGCTAGCAATGCGGTCAGCGCCAAGCAGAGTGTGAAGCGCCATACGGGCTTCTTTGCTGATTTGCAGGTTTGCTGACTGGGTTTCTTCATCAATCAGACGATCTACATCGCGTGCTGTGTCTGCAAAGCAAGGGATGGCGACAGCGGTTTTGCTGGCTTCGATCTTTTTGCGCAGGCCTGCAGTCTTTTTCAGGTCTCCGGCTTCAATCACGATGAAGGCAGAAAAGTCGTTGTTTTTGAGAAGCGGTTCGACGGCAGGCAGCACGCTCTTGGTGCCGTTTTCGCGGACCCAGATTGTGCGACGGCCACCAAATAGGGGAATAGTCAGTGCCTCATCAATCAATCTGCTTGGGTCTGCAGCGATATCAGCAGCGTCCAGTTTGACCTGGCAGAATGGATCATCATTCTCGGAGGCTGCTTTGGAGATGAGTGCTTGCGCTCGCTCATTCACCAACCCGGCGTCTGGTCCATAAACAAGAATGAGGTTTACAGAGTCTGGCGGGTTGGCGATGTACCGGTCAATTTCAGCAGCTTTGAGGGCTACCATAGTGGTCCTATTCTACAGGCTCTACAGGATGAGTTGCAAAGAAGCTTGCTATGCGGGTGTTGATGTCGGCAGCGACAACCTTGGTAGCACGGTCTTCTGCATCTCGTTCTGCTCTCAGGTTTGCAAAGCGCTGACTGGAAAAGTCAAAGGATGCAGAGGCAAAGGAGCGGCCAGTGTAGAGCGTACGATCTGTCTGGATATCTGCCAGTACAAAGCTGGTGTTGACGGTGATGTTGTAAGCGGTTGGCACGTCGGCCAGCTGCTCAACGCCCACTTCAGCACGGCGCTTGTCTGTCAGGATTTCCAAACGATACTTTGGCGGCAGAGCATCACCACCACGGGTGAACGCGAAAATCAGCTGATTGCGCAGGACCTGATTGATGCGCTTGATAGACCCTGAATCCCCATAGCTTGGGAACTTCATGGAAATTGCCGCCATTTGAGCCTGGACGGTCTGAGTCTGCTCCGAGCCATCGCCTAACAGCGTTGGGCTAACGCCATAGAGCGGACGGAACTGGCAGCCAGAAAGAAGAAGGGCACCCGCAACAATTGTTGCCCCGCCGAGTAGAACCCGGCGGGAAGGGCGACCTGATTTAGCAGGGCGATCAAACAACGACATTTACAATCCTCTGAGGTACCACGATGATTTTACGTGGGGCCTTGCCATCCAGAGCTTTCTGAACAGCCTCATGTGCCAGAGTAGCTTCTTCTACCTGCTCTTTGGAAGAGTCTCTTGCTACAGAAAGCTCACCTTTTTTCTTCCCATTGATTTGAATCGGAAGCGTAATGGTGTTTTCTACCAGCAGATCCTCTTGGACAACTGGCCAGTTTGATGTGGATACCAGTCCTTCATTGCCAAGTATGGACCAGCATTCCTCAGAAAGGTGAGGTGTGATTGGTTCCATGAGCTGCAGGAGGAAGCTAGTTGCTTCGCGCAGAGCATATGCCATGTCCGGTTTGGACAGGTCTGATTGAAGCGCCTTGCTGATTGCGTTGGTGAACTCATAAAGACGGGCAACAGCACGGTTGAAGCCAAGGCCATCAAAGTCTTTTGTGATGGCAGCCAGAGTTTTATGAGAAGCACGGCGCAGGGCTGTTGCTTCATCACTGAACTCAGCAGGTCTTGTGATGTTGGCTTCGGTCTTTTCTGAGACTTCACCGATGATACGCCATACGCGCTGTACGTGACGCCATGCACCGATTACGCCATCTTCTGCCCAGATGATGTCGCGCTCTGGCGGGCTGTCAGACAGAACGAAGAGACGTGCTGTATCAGCGCCGTAGGTGTCGATGATGTCGGTTGGGTCAACAACGTTCTTCTTCGACTTGGACATCTTCTCGATGGAACCAATGGTAACTGGAGCGCCGGTTTCTGCGTGAACCGCTTTTCTGTCGCCTTCGGTGCTGATGATGTTGATCTCAGCTGGTGTTACCCATTTTCCATCAGGGTCTTTGTAGGTCTCATGGTTCACCATGCCCTGTGTGAAGAGGCCTTTGAATGGCTCTTTCACATCCAGATGTTTGGTGATCTGCATGGCGCGTGCAAAGAAGCGGGAGTAGAGCAGGTGCAGGATCGCGTGTTCGATGCCGCCGATGTACTGATCAACCGGCAGCCACTCAGAAGCAACCTTTGGATCGGTCGGATTGCTGTTCTTCGGATCAGTGAAGCGCGCGAAGTACCAAGAAGAATCCACGAAGGTGTCCATGGTATCGGTTTCACGCTGAGCATCCTTGCCACAGCATGGGCATTTCACGTTGCGCCATGTTGGATGACGATCCAGCGGGTTGCCCGGACGGTCGAAAGTGACATCTTCCGGCAGAACAATTGGCAGGCTTTCTTTTGGCGCTGGCTGAACACCACAATCATCACAGTGGATGACAGGGATCGGACAACCCCAGTAGCGCTGACGGGAGATACCCCAGTCGCGCAGACGATAGTTGGTCTCGCGGTGCGCCTGCTGTTTGCCTTTGGCTTCTTGCGCTTCCAGCTTGTCAGAAACAGCATTCTTCGCATCCTCGATGGACATGCCGTCCATGAACTCGGAATTAAAGATGGAGCCTTCGCCGGTGTAAGCTTCGGTGCCAACGTCGAATGTGGCCGGGTCTTCACCTTCTGGCAGCACAACTGCTTTGACTGGCAGTTTGTACTTGTGAGCGAAGTCCAGATCGCGCTGGTCGTGTGCAGGACATGCGAAAATAGCGCCTGTGCCGTAATCCATCAGGATGAAGTTTGCCACATAGACTGGCAGTTCCCAGGATGGGTTCAGCGGGTGTTTGACGCGCAGGCCAGTGTCGAAGCCAAGCTTTTCTGCGGTTTCGATTGCTTCAGCTGTCGTGCCGATACGGCGACATTCAGCAATGAACTCCTGCAGTTCTGCGTTGTCTTCAGCCAGTTTCTGCGTGATCGGATGATCTGGTGACAGGCCCATGAAGGACGCGCCGTACAGCGTATCTGGACGGGTGGTGAAGATTTCCAGAGTCTCATCACCGGTTGGAGCGGTTTCGGTGAACTCGAAATTGACCTTCAGACCAACAGATTTGCCGATCCAGTTCTTCTGCATGAGACGAACTTTTTCAGGCCATTCGGTCAGAGTGTCTATTGCTTCCAACAGCTCTTCGGAATGATCAGAGATCTTGAAGAACCACTGGGTCAGGTCTTTCTGCTCAACAACTGCGCCAGAGCGCCAGCCTTTGCCGTCGATCACCTGTTCGTTTGCCAGAACGGTCATGTCGACCGGATCCCAGTTTACCTTCGCGTTTTTGCGGTAAACCAAGCCAGCTTCCAGGAAGTCCAGGAACAGGGCCTGCTGCTGTGCGTAATAACTTTCATCGCAGGTTGCGAATTCGCGACTCCAGTCAAACGACAGGCCGATTGTTTTCAGCTGGCCGCGCATTGCTGCAATGTTGTCGTAGGTCCAACCCTTTGGGTGTACCTTTTTTTCAGCTGCCGCGTTTTCTGCAGGCATGCCGAATGCATCCCAACCCATCGGGTGCAAAACATTGTAGCCGCGTGCACGTTTGAAGCGTGCAACCACGTCACCCATGGAGTAGTTGCGCACGTGCCCCATATGTAGACGACCGGATGGGTAAGGGAACATCTCTAGTACGTAGTATTTTTCGCGCGGATCATCGTTGTCCGTCTCGAAGACGTTCTTTTCGTCCCATACTTTTTGCCAGCGCGCTTCCGTTGCGCGTGCATTATACCTATCCGTAGCCATTTATTCCGCCGTGTGTTTGATTTTTGCCCTGATCAAGCAAATTAGGTTTGCTCGGACTGTCACCAGAAATTGCCAGCTTGGTCAAGCGGTAGACAGAGGAAAAACCAAGAAGATTTGTCAGAAATCTCTCAATGAAGTGCAACTACTCTTGCATTTAGACCTTAGGGAGCGCATTTCATGTCTCCAATATGGATTTTTCGCTGGAGTTAGGAATGAGTGACGCTGCTGCACTTCGCCTTAAAGAGGTTAAGGAAAACATCGGAAAAGCTGAGGCGGATGTTGAACGTCCGAACGGCTCTGTAACGTTGATTGCAGTCTCAAAAACATTCGAAGCTTCAGAGATTAAGCCGGTTTTAGAAGCTGGACAGCGTGTGTTTGGTGAAAACCGGGTTCAGGAAGCAATGGGCAAATGGCCTGGGCTTCGTGAGGAGTTTGAAGGTGTTGAGTTACATCTGATCGGCCCGCTTCAGTCTAACAAAGCGAAAGAGGCTATCCAGACCTTTGACGTGATCCACACTGTGGATCGGGATAAGATTGCTAAAGCGCTGAAAGTTGAAATGGATAAGCAAGGCAAGGCGCCAAAGCTGTTCATTCAGGTTAATACCGGGGAAGAAGACCAGAAGGCTGGTATTCCTCCAAAGGAAGCAGATGCGTTTATCGCGAAGTGCCGTGATGAGTATGGGCTGGAGATTGAAGGCCTGATGTGCATTCCGCCAGTTGACGAAGCGCCGGGCATGCATTTCGCGTTGCTTGAGAAAATCGCAAAGCGGAACGGTCTGGAAAAGCTCTCCATGGGAATGTCTTCTGATTACCCAATTGCCGTTCAACATGGTGCAACGCACGTTCGCGTTGGTTCTGCTGTGTTCGGTGCGCGCGATTATTCGCAGTAAGCATCACTGAAAATGTTGAGTTTTGAACGGGCGAGGAACTTCTCGCCCGTTTTTCGTTTGTATTAAAGTAGTTGATCGCTCAGCCATTGGACTGTGGTGGAGACCACTAGATCGTTGTTTTGCGGGCTGATGATGTCGCCTGCGATGACGTGGTTGTTATCGTCACCTGAGCTTTCGATAAGCAGGCGCTGTTTTGGTGCGCCCCATTTGTCATAGGCGACATTGGTGAGTGCTGCGTCGATGGTTTCATCTTTTTCGCTGTAGATGAAGAGGGCAGGTACGCTTGCTTTTGCGGGGTCTTGTTCCTGCAAAACTGAGATTGTGGTTGCCATTGGGAGGAGGGCTACACTTGGATAGCTGATGGTCCAGCCCATTTGCTCTTCTTTAGATGGTGCTTTAGAAGATGAGCGGGTTTTGCCAATGATCAGAGGAACATAGTGTCTTGCGAACGGCATATCGAGCAGGAAGCCGCCTGCTGCTTTGACACCGAAGTTTGGTGAGACAAACACCATCGCGGCCACATCATCTTTCAGCGAGTGGTCCTGCATCGCGAGCCAAGCTGCAAGTGAGCCACCGGTTGAGGTGGACATGATGATTGTCTTCTCACCAATACGCCGGCCAATTTCGACCGCTTCAGCGAGATCGTTGACCCAGTCGTTCAATGAGGCTTCTGCCATCGCTTCACCCGAGCGACCATGGCCAGTCAGGCGGGTGAAGAAAAGATTGGCGCCCATCTCACTGGCAACGCGGTCCGGTACAGGGCGGATCTCGTGTTTGCTGGCGGAGAAACCGTGGACGTAAATTATAGAAAGAGGTGTTTTGCTGTTCTTCTCACCATTGAACCAGATGATCTCTTTGGCCGTGTCAGAACGAATATCCTGAAACCTGGCCTCACTCTCTGAAAGATACACTTCGAGGTCATCACCCATAATTTCGGGTTTGAAGGTGATCTCTGTATCGCGTGGTTCTCTTGGGCCTGTCATGAAGGCAATTGTGCCTCCTACGAGTAAAATCAGTACTACAAAGATAAAATATCGAAAGAGCATATGGGGGGCCTTTATTCCTTAGCGGCACCAGCTTATTCCAGCTTGGGTTGAAATATCAAATCAGAGCATCAGGAAGTTTTATTGAGAGTAGACAGTGGGTACGCCTCTGGAGCCAAGCCACTCGATGATACCGTTGGAAACGAGGAGGTTGTTTTCCGGATTGATGATGTCGCCTGCGATGACGTGATGGTTGCCTGCGGACTCGGTTATGAGGAGGCGGTGCTTTGGTGCGCCCCAGTTTTCGAAGAACTTCGCTGTGGTGTGCTCATCTGAGGTTTCGTCGCGGATATCGTAGATGAACATGGTTGGAATGGTCGCGTTTGCTGCATCCAGACTGCCCACGAGTTTGACGGTTTCAGCAAGAGGAAGCAGGGCGGTTGCCGGATAGGCGTTGGTCCAGGCGTAGATCTCCTCAAAGTTGGCATTCGGATCAGCAACCCGATAACGGCCTACGATGATTGGGGTATAGTACTCTGCAAGCGGATATGTGAGCAGGGAGGTTCCTGCTGCGGCCAGTTCAAAAACGGGAGAGATAAGGACGATTGCTTCTATGTCCTCTTTTAGAGAATGATCAGTCAGATCCATCCATGCTGTTAGAGAGCCTCCGAATGAGGTGCTGATAACGATGACTTTGTTGCCGATGGCTTTCCCGATTGTGAGCGCTTCTGCCAAAGCATTGAAGTAGTCATCGACATTCGGTTCTCCCATAGCAGCAGGTGTACGGGCGTGACCGGGAAGCCGTGTGTAATAGAGGTTGGCCTGAATGGAGCTGGCGACGAGATCGGGAACGGGCCTGATTTCATCTTTACTGGCAGAAAAGCCGTGCATGTAGACGACGGCAAATTCGGTTTTGACCTTGGTGTCGGGGTTTTGCCAGATGATTTGCTTTTCGAGACCGGGCTTAATGTCTGTAAAGCGGCTTTCTACCCGTGCGATGTATTCTTCAGGGTCTTCGCCAATGTCACTTGGGTTGAATGTGATAGAAGGAGACACATAGGTGTTGGCCCAGTAGAGCAGGAAGCCGATGATCAGGACGATAAGAGACAGCAAAAACAGATAGTTCTTTCGGAACAGCATCGTTAAATCGCCTCTTTTTTTGCTGATAGTGAGTCAGCTTGGCAGGAAACCTGGTGCATCTTTGAGTTTTCCTTTTTATCCAAGCTTATACAATCTCCAACAAATGGCGGTTTTGCTTGACTCGGCACCTGTATTCTCGTAGATACCCGACCTAACTCCTTCTATGTGAAGACCGGAGCCACTGACTGGGACCCGAAAAGGTGTAAAGAGATCCCAGAAGTCAACACCCGACAGCGCGTTGCGCCCTCGGGTGATTTTTTGCTATGTGCAATCGATTTGCCGTGGCAATTTTGGCTTGGTGACACCAAATTCACTAGGAACGAGTGTACGGCACCAGTTGGTTTTCTTCAGGTGTTTGTGCAGAAACGAGATTTTAAAGGAACGACATGTTCGATAATCTGTCAGATCGCCTAGGCGGCATTCTAGATAAGCTCACAAAACGCGGTGCGCTTTCTGAATCCGATGTTAATGAAGCGCTGCGTGAAGTTCGCCGCGCGCTCATTGAGGCTGATGTGGCGCTGCCGATCGTGCGTTCTTTTGTCGACAAGGTGAAACACCGCGCTGTTGGCGCAGAGGTTGTTAAGTCCATTAAGCCGGGTCAGATGGTCGTTAAGATCGTGCATGACCAGCTTATTGAGATGCTCGGTGAGGAATCTCATCCGATCGACCTGAATGCTCCGGCTCCGGTTTGCATCATGATGGTTGGTCTGCAGGGTGCGGGTAAAACCACCGCAACCGGCAAGATTGCACGTCGCCTGACACAGCGCGATAAGCGCAAAGTTTTGATGGCTTCTCTTGATACGCGCCGTCCGGCAGCGCAAGAGCAGCTGAAAGTTCTGGGTGAGCAGAACGAGATTGACACGCTTCCTATCATTGAAGGGCAGCAGCCAGTTGATATCGCAAAGCGTGCGCTGAATGCAGCGAAGCTTGGCGGTTATGACGTGGTCATGCTCGATACAGCGGGTCGTGGTCACATTGACGAGCCTCTCATGATTGAGATGGAGCAGATTAAAGCTGCGTCCAACCCGCATGAAGTTCTGCTCGTTGCTGATGCTCTGACTGGTCAGGACGCTGTTAATCTGGCGAAGAGCTTTGATGAGCGTTGCGCGATCACAGGTATCATGCTCACCCGTATGGATGGTGATGGCCGCGGTGGTGCGGCGCTTTCCATGCGTGCTGTTACCGGCAAGCCGATCAAGCTGATTGGTACCGGTGAAAAATCTGATGAGCTCGAAGATTTCCATCCAAAGCGTATTGCTGATCGCATCCTTGGAATGGGCGACATTGTTTCGCTCGTTGAAAAGGCTGCTGAAGCGATTGATGCGGAAAAAGCCGCAGAGATGGCTCGGAAGATGCAGAAGGGTCACTTTGACCTGAACGATCTTTCTGAACAGCTGAAGCAGATGGAAAAGATGGGCGGAATGTCCGGCATGATGGGCATGCTTCCTGGTGTTGGCAAAATGAAGAAGCAGCTTGCTTCCGCCAACCTTGATGAGAACATGTTCAAACGCCAGATGGCGATCATCTCCTCTATGACCAAGAAAGAGCGTGCCAAGCCTGAACTGCTTAAAGCAAGCCGCAAAAAGCGTATTGCTGCAGGTTCTGGTGTGCAGGTCGCTGAAGTTAACAAGCTTTTGAAAATGCACCGCCAGATGGCCGATATGATGAAGGCCATGGGTAAGGGCAAAGGCAAGGGCATGCTCGGCAAGATGATGGGCGCTATGGGTGGCGGTATGCCAGGCATGGGCGGCGGAATGCCGAACATCGACCCTAAAGCGCTTGAGCAGATGGCTAAATCCGGTCAGCTGCCGGGCGGCATGGAAATGCCTAAAGGATTACCGGGTGGTGGGCTTCCCGGGGGATTGCCAGGAGCTGGCGGCCCTAAATTGCCCGGTCTTGGTGGAGCATCTGGTTTGCCAGGGCTCGGCAAGGGGAAAAAGTAATTGGGCGAGATCGACAAAACTGAAGAAGCCAAGGCGATCCTTGGTGGACTTCGCTCCAGCATCGACAACATTGACGCTGCTCTGGTGCATATGTTGGCTGAACGATTTCGTTGCACACAGGCTGTTGGGGAGCTGAAAGCTACCCATGGTCTTCCACCGGCTGACCCGGCCCGTGAAAAACTTCAGATTGAGCGTCTGCGCCGCCTCGCGGCCGAGGCCAATCTTGATCCTGACTTTGCTGAAAAGTTCCTGAACTTCATCGTGAAGGAAGTCATTCGGCATCATGAAGCTATTGCTGCTGAACACAGCACAGACTGAATACCTAGGAGTAAATAAACAATGGCTACTAAAATTCGCCTCGCACGCGGTGGCACTAAAAAGCGTCCTTTCTACCGTATCGTAATTGCAGACGTTCGCTCCCCACGCGACGGTCGTTTCATCGAAATCGTTGGTCGTTACAACCCAATGCTTCCTAAAGATGCTGACAACCGCGTTGAGCTGAACGAAGAGCGCATCAAGCATTGGCTTGGTCACGGCGCACAGCCATCCGACCGCGTACTGCGTTTCCTCGATGCAGCTGGCCTGATGAAGCGTGAGCCACGCAACAACCCAATCAAAGCGAAACTCGGCAAGAAAGCTCAAGAGCGTCTTGACGAGAAGCTGGCTGCAGAAGCTGAAGCAAAAGCTGCTGCTGAAGAAGCAGCTGCTGAAGCACCAGCTTCCGAATAATATAAGCATACCCGATCTGAGAAGGAGACGCCGGCAATGGCAAACAAGCCTGAAGACCGCATTCTAATGGCTCAGATCGGGGCTGCTCACGGCATACGTGGAGAAGTGCGGGTCAAACCATTTGGTGATGACCCGCTTTCTTTTGGCGATTACGGTAAGCTCGAAAGTGCTGACGGTAGCCGCAAATTTAAAGTTAAGAAGGCTCGCATTCAAAAAACTGTGGTGGTTACCAAGTTTGAAGGCGTGAATACTCGCAATGAAGCAGAAGTCCTCAACGGGATGAAGCTTTATATCGCTCGCGAAAAATTACCTGAAACAGAAGACGAAGACGAGTTCTATCACACTGATCTCATTGGCCTGAAAGCCATTGATGAGAAGGGTGAGGCAATTGGAACTGTGTTGGCTCTTTTGAACTTTGGCGCAGGTGATTTGATTGAAGTTGCCCCGAAGAGCGGCAATTCTCTTATGTTCCCATTCACAAAAGCTGTTGTTCCTACCATTGACCTCAAAGAGGGATATGTGGAGGTCCATGCTCCCGAAGGCTTTTATGATGAAGGTGAAAAAGAACCCGAAGATGGCTCTAAGCCAGAAGCAGGCTGATTTTTCGCATTATCAGATGCAGACATTGCTGAGATCATCAGTGTGATTTTTGCAGTTTGTGCATCAAAATACATTCCAGAGACTGACCTTACTTGAGCAACGGGTATCCTATGACCTTTCGTGCATCCATCTTGACGCTGTACCCTGAGATGTTTCCGGGAAATCTGGCAATGAGCATGTCTGGGCGTGCGATGGAGCGTGGAGCTTGGTCTCTTACAGCGAACAACATTCGCGATTACGCGACTGATAAGCATCGCTCGGTTGATGACACGCCTGCTGGCGGTGGCGCTGGTATGGTTTTGCGGCCTGATATTCTGGGCAAGGCGATTGATGATGTGACTGAGGACGAGGATACGCGTCCACGGTTGCTTATGAGCCCGCGCGGAAAGCCGTTTACGCAGGCAAAAACTCGTGAACTGGCTGATGGACCGGGTGTGATTATCGTCTGCGGTCGTTTTGAAGGTGTTGATGAGCGCGTCATAGAAGGGCGCCAGCTCGAGGAAGTGTCTATTGGCGACTACATTCTCTCAGGAGGAGAAGTTGCTGCTCACGTGGTTTTGGACAGCATTGTCCGCCTTCTTCCCGGTGTTATGGGAAATAAAGAGAGCGGCGAATCTGAAAGCTTTGAGAATGGCTTACTTGAGCACCCACATTATACGCGGCCTGTCGAATTTGAAGGGCAGGAAGTCCCATCTATTCTTAAAAGTGGTAATCATAAACTGATTGATCAGTGGCGCCTTGAGATGTCTGAAAAGATTACTCAAGAAAGACGGCCAGATCTTTGGAAGGATTACCTTGAAAATAGCCGTGGATAGCGGGTTTTCTACACTTTTTTCATGACAAACCTACAAAAATCGGCTAAACCCGCGCCGACTGGAGTGGATTCTGTCTGGCGTTTGCCGCTAGGGTCCTAGTTCCACTTCACTTCCCGGCATAATGCCAAGGTTTGGTGAACACGTCCCGGTGGCTCGACCATTGAGGGACGCTCTGACCAATATTTAAAATGGAAGAAACTGCCATGAATATCATTGAGCAGCTCGACGCCGAAGAAATGGCTCGCATCGAAGAGAAGCGTACGCTTCCTGAGTTCTCTCCAGGTGATACGCTACGTGTTCTCGTACGCGTTACCGAAGGTACTCGTACTCGTGTGCAGGCCTACGAAGGCGTATGCATCGCACGCTCCGGCGGCGGCATCAACGAAAGCTTCACCGTTCGTAAGATTTCTTACGGCGAAGGTGTAGAGCGTGTATTCCCAATCTTCAGCCCAATGCTTGAAGGCGTGGAAATCATTCGCCGCGGTAAAGTCCGTCGTGCGAAGCTTTACTACCTGCGTGAGCGTCGCGGTAAGTCCGCACGTATCGTTGAAGCTACCAACGTACGCGCAAAGCGTCTTAACGAAGAAGCTCGTGCGGCTGCTAATGCTGCAAAAGCTGCAAAAGCTGCTGAAAAAGCTGCTGAAGCTAAAGGTTCTGCAGAGTAAGATTTACTCTTCGGCCTCTATGGTTTCTAAAACCCCGCTGAGAAATCAGCGGGGTTTTTTGTGTTCATGGTCGGGTTTTTTGCAGGTTCTGCGGTTTGGTTGGCTTCAGGCATAGCAGCGCCCTCGGTGTCATCCTAAGCGAAGATCCCGAATTTATAGCTGCTTGCTTGTCTTTTTGCTTTTGCCATTCAACTGGATCCCTGTGTGTTTGTTTTGTGCTTGAATGGTAGCGAGGCGGAGGTCGTTGGGTCCCAGATCAGAGCCCAGCACGGCTTTAGATCGTGACGCGGTCAGATCCCGCCTCGCATGTCTTACCAAACCTGAACAGTTGATGGTGGCCGCATCGCGCTACGCTTGTGCTGGATGACGGTGGTGGGGTCTCACCAGCGTATCCCTGCGGCAACACCTTCTTATCATCCTGCAACTTTTCGTTGACAGGTGGTGCGTTCCATTCCACATTCATATGTGAGGCTTCACAACCTCTGAAAAGCGGTAACCGCTCCCGTCAACTAGCGGATTTTTTGTGCCTTTTTTCTGAGGGCGCAAACCCTTTGCTATGAGCGGGAGGGCGGTGAATACAACACCTCTTTCGGGAGGGAATAAACTCGCCTGTCTTTTCCAGGTTGTGAACCTCCCGCTCGCCAGCGGGCCGTCACAAGCTCATCTGTCGTGCGGAACTTCAACAGCCAGAAAAGAAGGCTTTGAATATGGACGACACTGCATGCGCCTGTGGCGCCACAAATACTCTTCAGAATGAAATTGATGACGTGAACTTTGCTGTTTCTGATCTTCAGAACCTTGCTTATATGCAGCATCTGGTGCTGAGCGAGCGGATGAAGAACAGCAGTGAGCGTGACGTTCTCTTCACTTTGCACCATGCATTATCTGACCGCCTAGAGGCACTTGATAAGACCTGCGGAATTTTAACTGATGCGTTGTCTGGCACGTCCTTCCCTAAAGGATTTTCCAGTCACGCGACACGCAGCGTCGCCTCTCCACCACCGGTTGAAACCAATATTGTGTCTCTTGATTAGATCACTGTGAACGGCACTCCAAGGGCTGCCTCAACTACCCTTGCACAGCCCTTCATGAGTGTCCTGCTGGTCTGCGGCCGGGCGAAGTGTGCCCGCAGGCCAGCCTCTTCGTGTGTTTGAGTAGAAGCGATTGTGGGTGTGGCTCTGGGTCCCGGATCTGCGCGTTGCTTGTCCGGGAGGACGGCGATGAGTGAATTACGTGAAGAGAAGGTGGTAGGCGTAGTTCTCGGCTGATGCTCATCATCTGCCCGCAGATAAGTGGGCTTGCTCTTTAGTTAATTGGTGTCATCCCGGGCAGAGCGTAGCGGAGACCCGGGACCCATACTCCCCGTGTTAGAGATTGATTGAGTGCCTTAGTGGAAGATTGAGGCAAGGGGTTATGGATCCCGGCTCGGTGTGTACATACCGGAGACATAGGTTACAGGTGTTCGGAGAGATGGTTGACACATTAACATGGCATTCAGGGAGGGACCGGGATGCCTTGGAAAGAGTGTTCAACAATGAAACTTCGAGAAGAGTTTGTCCGACTTGCAGATCAGGACAATGCTAATCGGCGTGCCTTGTGTCGCCGGTTCGGTATCAGCCCACAAACAGGCTATAAATGGCTAAGGCGGTGGCGTGGGGGAGAAGACTTGAATGATCTCTCCCGCCGGCCCAGAACATCTCCTGGACGTTCACCACAGGAGGTGGAGCAGAGGATTTTATCAGTGCGTGATACTTACCCGGCTTGGGGTGCTCGAAAGATCCGCGCTTATCTGCAGCATAAAGGCATTACAGTTCCAGCAAGCTCCACGGTGCACGCCATTTTACAGCGCCATGACCGTATTGAACCGAAATCAACCCCAAGGTCCCCGGATTGGCAGCGATTTGAAGCTCCTCTTCCTAATCAACTCTGGCAAATGGATTTTAAAGGTTGGATCAGGCTGGAAGATAACACTCGTTGCCATCCTCTCACGGTTGTCGACGACCACTCCCGGTTTGCGACCTGCCTTAAGGCTTGCCCAGACCAACGCACCAATACAGTTAAAACGGCTTTAGAAGAGAGCTTTAAGCTCTACGGCTTGCCGAGAGCCTTTCTGGTTGACAACGGTTCCCCATGGGGGACTGCTCTTACCGATCAGCGTTGGACACCATTGCGGATCTGGTTGGCTCATCTTGGTGTCCGCCTGATCCATG
>NZ_LMCF01000006.1 GCF_001623075.1 Pseudovibrio sp. Ad37 | reverse complement strand
GGAAGACGTAACGCACCTTTCAGAGGTCCGGTGAACCGAACTTCAAACGTGACCGCATGGTTTGAGGGGAAGGGCCCAGGACTATAGGGTATCACGCGGTGATAGATGCAGATGTACCGGCAGTAAACCTGCTTTTGCAGATGTGTTTGTCAAAGACGGAGGAACTGTTTGGGCATGGAAACGTGTCTGGATAAGCCACTTTCTTTCCGGGAAACCGGCTATCGTGCCTTATAGGCAAAAGAGGCGACGTTGTTCATTCAAAGAAAGCCCGGGCAAGGCGTGTAGCTGATGCCGAAGACTCATTACTAATAAATAGCGCAGGTATTGCCTGCCGCCTTGCTCATCCCGACTTCTGGGAACTCTGGTTCAACACTGCATGGGATGCCATGTGGTGGTGTTGGTGTTTGAAGTGTAAATGTGACAAGTTCTGATGCGCACCCTTTGCGCAAGTTTTCAGGGGGATATTCCGGGGAGCTGTCAGAATACAATTAATCCAAGTGGGTTAGGTTGGTTCTGAAAGATGCAATGAGTAGAGGGCTTGAAGGCAAATGGTGATCGCATTCATCATCATTTTCATCGTGTTACTCGGTATTTATGCCGTGTTTGTAGAACCTTGGCTGCCTCCGAAAATTACCCGGCATAAAGTTGTTGTTTCTCCAGAAGCTCTTGGCCAAAAACCTTTGCAGATTGTTGTTATGACCGACCTGCATGCGTGCTGGCCATGGATGCGCCCTGAACGGATTACGCGCATCGTAGAGCGCGTGAACAGTCTGGAGCCTGACCTTATTGCGCTTTTAGGCGACTACCACACAGCCATGCATCCGCCTTTTGCAAAGCCGTTAGCCTCTGCTGCAGCTTGGGCGCAGCCTATGCAGCATTTGAAGGCGCCTCTGGGTGTTTTTGGTGTGCTGGGTAACCATGATTGGCTTGAAGGTGGTGAGGACGCCAGAGAGGCATTGGAAGCTTCTGGAGTGACTGTTCTCGAGAATAGAGCTCAGCGGGTATCTACACGAGGCAACTCTCATGTCTGGCTTTTGGGATTGGATGATCAGTATGGCGAGGCCTGCCAGTTGCACGGGACGGGACGCCGGGATGATCTTGAGGTGGCCTTAAGTCAGGTTGAAGATGACAGCGCCCCGCGGATTTTGCTTGCCCATGAGCCGGACATCTTTCTTGAGGCCAATAAATCCGTAGATTTGACAGTGAGCGGGCATACTCATGGTGGGCAGGTTCGCTTGCCGTTTATTGGTGCATTGACAATACCATCGCAGCTTGACCGGAAGTATGCGAAGGGCGCTTTTGAGGAAAATGGAAGCACTCTCATCGTTGGCAGCGGGCTTGGATGCTCGGGACTTCCAATCCGTTTTCTGTGTCCGCCAGAACTTTTGCTCATAGAAATATATGCTTAGGCTACAGGGTATTGATCGCATCAAAGGGATTGTTTGATTGCGTCTAACTTGCTTTCATTACCTTTCCGTCTTGAGAGAATCTCAAGGCAAAGAAGCTTGATATTTTGGTGATCTGGGCCGATTAATAGAGCCAGTATAGCGGGAGCTTCGTTTATTGTTGCTTCCGTATTTTCAAGATTTATGCGGCCGCAGAGAGCTGCAGGTAATAAGTGAGTGGTCCTGTTTTCTCGGATCTTGAGCGCTTGGTAGGTGCGATCAGAGCCGGATTTGAAACAAGGATCATTCGTTTCCAGGAGACAAGCGCAATGTCGCAGGCCAAAACTCTTTACGATAAGATCTGGGACCACCACGTGGTCAACACGCAAGAAGACGGCACTTGCCTGCTTTACATTGACCGCCACTTGGTACACGAAGTGACGAGCCCGCAGGCATTTGAAGGCCTGCGTATGGCTGGCCGTCAGGTTCGTCACCCAAAGCGTACACTAGCTGTTGTTGACCATAATGTGCCGACCACTGATCGCTCTAAAGGTATTGATGATCCTGAAAGCGCGTTGCAGGTTGATACGCTTGCGAAAAATGCTGCTGAGTTTGGCGTTGAATACTATTCAGAGCTCGATCAGCGTCAGGGCGTGGTGCACATCGTGGGTCCTGAGCAGGGCTTTACACTGCCGGGCATGACGATTGTTTGCGGTGACAGCCATACATCAACTCATGGTGCGTTTGGTTCTCTTGCACACGGTATTGGTACTTCTGAAGTTGAGCACGTTCTGGCAACCCAGACGCTGATTCAGAAGAAAGCGAAAAACCTGTGCGTGACTGTGAATGGTCAGCTGCCGGAAGGTGTGACAGCGAAAGATATCGTACTGGCGATCATCGGAGAGCTAGGTACTGCTGGCGGCACTGGTTACGTCATTGAATACGCTGGTGAAGCGATCCGTAACCTGTCTATGGAAGGTCGTATGACCGTCTGTAACATGTCTATTGAAGCTGGTGCACGTGCTGGTCTGATTGCTCCGGATGAGAAAACCTTTGAGTACCTGAAGGGTCGTCCTAAATCACCTAAGGGCGCCGCATGGGAACAGGCACAAGCCTACTGGGAAACTCTGTTTACTGATGACAATGCAGAGTTTGATACAGAAATCGTTCTGGATGCAGCGAACCTGCCTCCAATCGTGACCTGGGGTTCTTCTCCTGAAGATGTTGTTTCCGTTACCGGTGTTGTTCCTAACCCAGCTGAGATCGAAGACGACAATCGCCGTGCTTCCAAAGAACGTGCGCTTGAGTACATGGGCGTTGAAGCGGGTCAGAAGATCACTGACATCAAGGTTGACCGCGTGTTTGTTGGTTCATGCACCAACGGACGTATCGAAGATCTGCGCGAAGCTGCTGCCGTTGTTAAAGGCAAAAAGGTTGCGGATACCGTTAGCGCGATGATCGTTCCGGGTTCTGGTCTGGTAAAAGCACAGGCTGAGGCGGAAGGTCTGGATGAAGTCTTCAAAGATGCTGGTTTTGAATGGCGTGAGCCTGGATGCTCCATGTGTCTGGCGATGAATGCTGACAAATTGAAGCCAGGTGAGCGTTGTGCTTCAACTTCCAACCGTAACTTTGAGGGTCGTCAGGGCTTTAAGGGTCGTACACACCTTGTTTCTCCAGGAATGGCGGCTGCAGCTGCGATTGCCGGACACTTTGTTGATGTGCGTCACTGGAAGTAATCGCAGATAAAATTTTGCAAATGAGCGGGAGTAGGTGACTATTCCCGCTTTTTTTATTTTGGGACCGACATTGCGACAAAGTGTGTCGTGTGGATCTAATTGTCTGATCTATCGCGGGTTTGTGCTGATGTGCTTGGTCTGTATTTCGATTTCCTTAGGGTAAGGATGATTGTCAGACTTCACATAGCTGTCATTTGCTGACTACAATATCAAAACATCTCAAGATGATTTCCGCTCAGACGCTTGTGTTCTGAGCGAGACTCGGGAGCATGTTGTGAACGCAGTCGTTTCAGAAGGCGCATTCCCGGCGCTTGTGTTAAATGCAGATTATCGGCCTCTGTCTTACTACCCCTTGTCTTTATGGGGGTGGCAGGAAGCGGTGAAGGCTGTGTTTTTGGATCGGGTTAGTATCGTCTCTGAATACGATCAGGTTGTGAGAAGCCCAAGTCTTGAGTTTCAACTCCCCAGCGTTGTTGCGCTGAAGTCCTTTGTGGAGACAGAGCGAAACCCTGCCTTTACACGGTTTAATGTGTTTTTGAGAGACAGGTTTCAATGCCAGTATTGCGGATCTCTGAACGATCTGACTTTTGATCACCTCATTCCGCGCAGTAAAGGAGGCCTGACCACTTGGGACAACGTCATCACGGCTTGCTCTCCCTGTAATCTACATAAGGCAAACAAATCCTGGCAAGAAATGAACATGCGACCCAAGCAAATGCCGTTTATTCCACGTGTGCATGACCTGCATAACAATGGCCGCCTGTTCCCACCCAACTACCTGCACGAGAGCTGGTTAGATTTCCTCTACTGGGACAGCGAGCTTGAGCCGTGAAATGCGGTTAATATTTTGTTAGCCATTAGCCCGAAAACTTTCGGTAAAGTTGAGTGATTAATACCCGAGATACCACCCTTAGATTATGCTGAGCATAATTACGTGGGCGTCGATGGTGGGCATCTCGATGGGTTATTTCAGACAATTCTCTACACTATTCAAAAAATTCAATCGTTCTGAAGATGGGATGGTTGCGGTCCTTGTCGCTGTGCTTATGGTTTTGATGATTGTGTTCGCTGGAATGGCAATTGATTTCGGCATGGGCTTCAACACTCGGCGTGCAGTGAACCAAGCATTGGATGCGGCGGTGCTTGCAGCCGCAAACCGTTTATCTACCACCCAGATGGAAACGGAACAGGTAAACACACTTGTTGAATTATACTTCAAAGAAAACATCAAAAATTCTTTGGGTAGTGATGCAGTATATACGAACCCAGTTGTTTCCTATGATCCTAATGGTGATACAATCTCTGCAACGGCGACTGCAACTGTAAAAAATAGTTTTTTGCCGGTATTAAACTTATTGAATACGGATGGTGATGAGTTCGCTGAACTAACAGTACAAAGTAGCTCAACAGCTAGATATCCCAAAACAAAAGTTGAGGTTACAGTTGTTGTGGATGTAACAGGATCTATGTCCGGATCCATTAGTAGTCTAAAAAAAGCTTCAAGAGATATGCTTAATACGTTGCTGCCTGAAAATGATCAAAAACTTCAAAGTAGGGTGCGAATTTCGTATGTTCCTTATAATGTTGGCGTGAAGCTTAATTGGCAACTTGCTGAAAAAGCAACCTTCAAACGAAATCAATACGGCTGTGTACATGCTCGTGTTGGAGAAGAAAATATCAGCGGTAAGGCACATGATTATGAGGGTGAAGGGGAGCGTGTTGATTATGTTGGTACGCAATATAGTCGGTGCCCAAGTGCTGAGATGGTGCCGCTAACCTCTGAAAGAAGTAAGATTGAAAGCTCAATTAGTGCTTTAAAGGCAAGCAGTGCAACCGCTGGCCAGATTGGAATTGCTTGGGGCTGGTATACTTTGTCTCCAGAGTGGAGAGATTTTTGGCCTACTGATAGTAAGCCTGATGAATATGGAAAAAATGGCGTAAGAAAATATGCAGTCTTAATGACTGACGGTTCTTTTAATGCTTATTATGAAGGCGACTTCAAAGAAGCTGAGAAGCTGAGGAAACAGAAATTAAAAAGTAATATTGATAAAGGTGCGCAAGATAACCCCTCTGAGGGCGGTAAGCTTACACGAAAAGATCATGAAGAAATCGCTAGAAAAGTAAAGTGGGAATATACAGGTGACTCAAGCCTGAACGGTGTACCTTTTAAAACTGCTTCGAATTTATGCGAAAGTATGAAGGAGCAAGAAATTGTTATTTATACAGTTTTCTTTGGTAGTTCTTATAAAGGTAAAAAAATTATGCAGCAATGCGCAAGTAGCGATGACACCTTTTATCATGCAACAAGCCAAAGTGAGCTGATCAAAGCGTTTTCTAGTATCGCTAATGACATCAAGGAAATTTACTTATCTCAGTAATTTTATAAAAATTTGGTATCATAAAAAAACCCGCCATATCGGCGGGGTTTTGTGTTCTGGGCTGCTCTCAATTAGCTTTACTTATACAGTTTCAGCTTTGTTTTGGCGGTTGTCGATTAGGTCGCCTACGACGGTTGGGTCGGCTAGGGTTGAAGTGTCGCCGAGGTTGTCGAAGCTGTCCTCTGCGATTTTGCGGAGGATGCGGCGCATGATTTTACCACTGCGGGTCTTTGGCAGGCCCGGGGCGAACTGGATGAGATCTGGGGAGGCAATTGGGCCGATTTCAGCGCGGACATGCTTGACCAGTTTCTTCTTCAGTTCTTCAGAAGGCTCCAAGCCCTCCATGAGGGTTACATAGGCGTAGATGCCTTGTCCCTTCACGTCATGCGGATAACCAACTACTGCAGCTTCTGAGACCTCTGGATGGGCGACGAGGGCGCTTTCAACTTCAGCGGTCCCCATACGGTGCCCAGATACGTTGATCACGTCATCAACCCGGCCTGTGATCCAGTAGTAGCCATCTTCGTCACGACGACAGCCATCGCCAGTAAAGTAGAAACCTTTGTAGGTCGCGAAGTATGTTTGGACGAAGCGCTCATGGTCTCCATAGATGGTTCGCATTTGGCCTGGCCAGCTGTCCGTTATGACGAGGTTGCCCTCAGTTGCGCCTTCCTGGAAGTTGCCTTCTGCGTCAACAATGGCTGGTTGAATGCCGAAGAATGGGCGTGTTGCGGAGCCTGGCTTGAGATCTGTTGCACCTGGTAGTGGTGTGATCAAGATACCGCCGGTTTCGGTTTGCCACCAGGTATCAACGATTGGGCAGCGCTGTTCGCCGACAATGTTGTTGTACCATAACCATGCTTCTGGATTAATTGGTTCGCCTACGGATCCTAGAACGCGCAATGATTTGCGGGATGTGTTGGTTACATATTCATCACCTGCGCCCATCAATGCGCGAATTGCGGTTGGGGCGGTGTAGAAGATGTTGACGTTGTGTTTGTCACAAACTTCCCAGAAACGACCTGCTGTCGGGTAGGTTGGAACCCCCTCAAACATCAGCGTTGTTGCACCGTTAGCGAGTGGGCCGTAGAGGATATAGCTGTGGCCTGTGACCCAACCAACATCAGCCGTACACCAATAGACTTCGCCTGGGTGGTAGTCAAAAACGTATTCATGCGTCATGGAGGCATAAACGAGGTAACCACCAGACGTGTGCATCACACCTTTTGGCTGGCCTGTTGAGCCAGAGGTGTAGAGAATGAAGAGCGGATCTTCCGCGTTCATCTCTGCTGGAGAGCAATCTGCAGAAGCTTTTTCGGTTTCTTCGTGATACCAGAGATCGCGGCCTTCCATCATATTGACGTTGCCACCGGTGCGATTCACAACGAAGACCTTGTCGACATTGCCGCATTTTTCGATTGCGCGGTCAGTGTTTTCTTTCAAAGGTACTGTTCTGCCACCGCGGACACCTTCGTCAGCTGTGATGACAAAGCGTGATTTGCAGTCTTCGATACGTCCGGCCAAGCTGTCAGGTGAGAAACCGCCGAACACAACAGAGTGAACTGCGCCAATACGGGCACACGCGAGCATTGCGTAGGCTGCTTCAGGGATCATTGGCATGTAGACAGTGACACGATCGCCTTTTTGCACGCCATTGGCAAGCATGACGTTTGCAAAACGGTTCACTTCTTCAGACAGTTGCTTGTAAGTGATTGTCTTGCTTTGATCCGGCTCATCACCCTCCCAGATGATTGCTGGCTGATCGCCGCGCTCTGCCAGATGACGGTCAATGCAGTTGGCTGCTACGTTCAGCGTGCCGTCTTCAAACCATTTGATGGAAACATTGTGGTAGTCGTAGGACGTGTTTTTGACCTTGGAATAAGGCTTAATCCAGTCAATCCGTTTTCCGTGCTCTCCCCAGAACCCGTCGGGATCTTCAACGGACTTCTTGTACATTTCCAAGTACTGCTCGTTGTTGAGCAGGGCGTTTTCGGCAATCTCAGCCGGTACTGGATATACATCACCAGTCATGGTCAATCTCCCCATTTCCTCCACGGGTAATCACATACCCAACTCCTGTGGCGTATTATGGGCAGCTGCCGTTGGGGCGTCTAGCGAATATGCTTCGAACTTTCGTAGGTCCCTTTGTCTCTAGGTTCGTTTGGCCTACGAAAATTCAGCGATACGAGATGTCTAGGTATCCGGAATTAACCAGATATCAGCGCATAAACCATGCCTTGAACCATCAAAACACCGAGCCAATGGCCTGCATCGATGAGCGTAAGCATCCATGAGGCTCGTTGGAATTTGTGATTGACGATCAGGCCTGTGAGTACAAAGCCGCCCCAGATTACGATTGCTGCAGTCACGCCACTGGCAATGGTGACTGAGCCTGAGTAGACGAGAATTCCGGCAAGGACGAAAGCCATGATCATTTCGCAGAGAAAAGTAATGACGTAAGTGAAAGGAGACATTTGAACGTCTTCTTCTGATATGCCAATAGCATTCATCCAGGAATATGAAAGCACATAGTACCAAATAGAACCAAAAATATATGAAGCGATTCCCGCAGCAAGCACACCTGGTAAGTAAATTCCTTCAATCATATCAATACACCCTGTAAAAGATATGGTGTGCACATGACTTGAGTATTTATTATTCAAAAAATGTATTGAAATTATTTGGTAGCTTCAAGTGCTACTCAATTTCTAATCGCGCTGAAATGGTGGGAGAGGGTGGGCTGGGCCACCCTCCTACTTCAGCAGGTTATTGCATTGCCGTAGCTTTTTCATTAGCCTTTGCAAGAGCTGGTCGACTTAAAGCCCTTGAAAAATATTCGCTGACAGGTCCTTCTGGCCATTCAAACTTGGAGATTTTAGCCCAGACTGCACAATGGCCGATGATGATATCAGCAATTGTGAAAGTTTCGCCCGTCACCCAAGTGTTTTCGCCAAGGCGTTTCTCAAGCAGCTTCATCGATTTGTTCCATTCAAATCGGCAAGCAGGTTTAATGTCTGGTACGCGTTGGTCTTCAGGGTGAATAAATGAGTGTTTTGCAGCCATCCAGAGAATGGAGTCCATTTCATCAAGGGCGAAGTTTGTAAAACTATCCTGCCGGGCGCGATCTAAAGTTCCTGATGGGAATGACAGGCTGGAATGTTTGTCTGCTAAATAAGTACAGATTGCCGTTGAATCGTAAATGGTTTCTCCGTCAACGATCAGGGCAGGAATCTTGCCTGATGGATTTACGGCATAAACATCTTCCTGATGAGGTTTGCTGGGCACGACCTCATAAGGCAAATTCAGTTCTTCCAATAACCAGAGTACCCGCATGGTTCTTGATTGTGGGTGGCCAATAACTTTGTACATAAGATCCTCCTCTGAGATCCGATCATCTGTGTTGAAGGTGAAAAAGAAAAGCAAGAATGACTGCGACTTGAGGATAAGCTTTCAGATTACAAGGTGCGCAGCTTTAAATAGGCAAAGTTGATCGACGCTGAGGTGAGTAAAAAGAAAAGCCCCTTACAACTGAAGGGGTGATTGCGACAGTGTCTCTTTGTTAGTTTGATTTCACAAAATAACAATTGGAAGAGAATGTCCTGAAATGTTTGGAAATGGCGCGCTTTTACTGATATTGTGACCCCAATATTTCGGGAGAGACACCAATCTTTATTGCCGGTGTCTGGTGACATAGTTTTTATTGTTTACCCCTACTGTATTACCTAACGGTAGCTTGGGCTGTTCATGAAACTAAACTAGCAACTGAGCTATCGAAGACAGCTATGCAAAGGTTGTTTGCTGCAAAAACTGGTAGGCGTGGAGCGGTAAGATCGTGAATTTTTCGGTTTATTGGATTGCTCAGAAACTTCGATTTTTTGCGGTTTTCGCAATAGCTTTGGCCTCTGTGCTGACAAATGCTCGTGCAGATGTCGCTGCATGGTTGTTGATAGACGCTGATAATGGTCGTGTTTTGGAGCAGAACGGTGCTTTCGACCGCTGGTACCCTGCTTCGCTTACGAAGATGATGACCGCCTATATTGCCTTTAAGAGTATCTCTCAGGGTCAGATGGCCATGAGCGATATGGTGATGGTTTCTCAAAACGCACTCAACCAGCCTCCAAGCAAGATGGGGTTCAAGGTCGGCACGACAATTACGCTCGATAATGCCTTGAAGATGATCCTTGTGAAATCGGCCAATGATATTGCAGTGGCCGTTGCTGAGCGGGTAGGCGGCACTGAAGAAGACTTTATCAACGAGATGAATGCTACTGCGCGTCGGCTAGGAATGTCGCATACCAGTTTCGTCAATCCTCACGGGCTACCAGACAACCGTCAGGTTTCATCTGCGCGGGATATGGCGCTGCTTGCGAGTGCACTGTGGAACCAATTTCCGCAGTATCGCTCTTACATGAGTCACCCGGGAATTAGATTTGGCCGAAGAACATTTCGGTCCGGAAACCGAGACTTCCTTCTGCGTACTGATGGCGCAAATGGCTTGAAAACTGGATATATTTGTAATTCTGGTTTCAATGTTGCGACTTCTGCAACGCGGAATGGAAGAACAGTTATTGCTGTTGTTTTGGGGGCAGCTTCCAGTTTAGAACGCTCAGCCTTTGCTAAGAAGCTCATTGATAGCGGTTTCAAAAAGACAGCAGGAACCAAGATTACGGCGTTCCGTGGGAGTGGGAATATCAACCCACCAAAAGACCACTACTGTAAGCGCAATGCTAAGCCAACGGCTCAACAGCTCGTTGATCGCTTTGGGACAAAACGTGGCTCTGCCAGCATGATGGCTTATGCTGATGCGGCCAGTCCGAGCCCACGCGGCAAATCTATTCGTCTTTCCAAGAAGAAAGTGAACTGGGGTTTGGTCTATGAAGAAATTCTGGGCCCACAGTTGAAGTCATATGCACCCGTGACTGTGCGTATTGGCAATGAGCACCCTGTTGTCGCGCTTAAAAAGCTTGGAAATGCAGTGCCTTTGCCAATGCCGAAACCAGGTTCGCGAAAGGGTTTGGAGCCTGCACCGATTGGAGGCATTCAGCAACTTAATGTGCCTGTGGGCAAGGGGGCTTCTTTGCGGCCTTTGAAATCGACTTCTAAACGAGATTTGTTTGGCAGCCCGGGTGGGCTCTATGCTAATACGTCTGCCTTCGGTAAAACGCAGTAACCGTAGCTACAGGCAGTGCAGAATTATGGCTAGTACCCAAGAGAGGCGGAGTCCGCCAACCCCGATCCCAATGAGCGTCATTACTGGCTTTCTGGGAGCTGGTAAAACAACGCTTCTTAATCGAATTCTCAAAGAGCCAGTGTTGGAAAATACAGCGGTCATTATCAATGAATTTGGTGAGATCGGTTTGGACCATTTGCTCGTAGATACCATTGATGATGGGATCATTGAGCTCTCATCTGGTTGTTTGTGCTGCACTATCCGTGGTGATCTCATTAATACGCTGGAAGATATTCTGCGCCGTATCGACAATGGCCGCATGAAGAAGATCGACCGCGTGATAATTGAGACAACAGGTTTGGCTGATCCAGCTCCGGTGTTGCATACTGTGATGCTGCATCCGTACTTGGTCATGCGATATCGACTTGATGGTGTGGTGACATTGGTTGATTCCGTCAATGGTCTGGATACGATCCATTCTCATGAGGAAGCGGTCAAGCAAGTCGCTGTTGCCGACCGGATCGTGATGACGAAGACGGATTTGCAGGAGCCTTCTGAT
The DNA here is from genome assembly GCF_001623075.1 of Pseudovibrio sp. Ad37. Classification (GTDB taxonomy): domain Bacteria; phylum Pseudomonadota; class Alphaproteobacteria; order Rhizobiales; family Stappiaceae; genus Pseudovibrio. The sequence continues at coordinate 53,352 of NZ_LMCF01000006.1, read as the reverse complement.
GATCTGCTGGCTGAGCTGAAGCATCTGAACCCTGGTGCAATTGTGCTCAACGCTCAAGATGGTTCTGCAACAGCTGCCGCACTCATCAACTGCGGACTGTACAACCCTGAGAGCAAAATCCCAGATGTTCAAAAGTGGTTGAGGGAAGAGGCGTACAAGGATGAGCACGCCTCACATGATCATCACGGGCACCATCATCATGGTGGCGGGCATGATCACCATCACGACCCGAACCGCCATGGTAAAGATGTTCGCGCCTTTACGCTTGAGACCGACAGGGCAATCCCAAATGCTGCATTGGAGATGCTCCTGGACCTGCTGCGCTCTGCACATGGCCCTAAGCTTTTGCGCGTTAAAGGGATTATAAAGACCATAGAGCACCCGGATCAGCCTTTGGTGATCCATGGGGTGCAGCATGTCTTCCACCCACCTGTACGGCTTGCAGAGTGGCCTGATGCGGATCATAGAACGCGGCTGGTCTTCATTACCAAAGGTCTGTCTGAGGGCTTTGTGAAGAAAATGTTTGATGCATTCACCGGTGGTGTTGCTGCTGACACGCCTGACCGCACTGCGATGATGGATAATCCGCTTTCCATTGGTGGATTCAGCGGTACGTTTAAGTAATCAGCTGAACAGCAGCAATAAAAAAGCCCGCTCAAGTGGCGGGCTTTTGTGTGTCTTATAAACACTTTAGCGCGTAGGGACTGGAACCTCACCGCGGTAGTCATAGAAACCGCGCTGGGTTTTGCGTCCAAGCCAGCCTGCCTCAACGTACTTTACGAGTAGTGGGCATGGGCGGTATTTGCTGTCTGCGAGGCCTTCGTACAGCACTTGCATGATGGACAGACAGATATCCAGACCAATGAAATCAGCCAGTTGCAGCGGGCCCATCGGGTGATTTGCACCCAGGCGCATTGCTGTGTCGATTGCTTCAACGGAGCCAACACCTTCATAAAGAGTGTAGATCGCTTCGTTGATCATCGGTAGCAGAATACGGTTCACCATAAAGGCTGGGAAGTCTTCTGAAACTGCAATCGTCTTATGCAAGCCAAGGGTGTAGCCCTTGGAAAGTTCAAAGGTTTCATCGCTGGTTGCAATGCCACGAACAAGCTCAACGAGTTCCATAAGCGGAACCGGATTCATGAAGTGGATACCGATGAATTTTTCCGGACGGTCTGTAGCAGATGCCAGACGCGTGATGGAAATAGACGAAGTGTTTGTGCCAAGGATGGCATCAGGCTTCAGAATTGGGCAAACACTTTGATAAACTTTGCGTTTGACCTGCTCGTTTTCACTCACAGCTTCAACAACGAGGTCTGCATCGCTTAGGGATTTAACATCGTCAGATGTCTTGATACGGGTAAGAGCGAGGTCGCGATCTTCTTCAGTGATCGTGCCTTTTGAGATCTGACGTGCCATATTGCCATTGATGCTGGCCAGGCCTCTGTCGATACGATCCTGATCGATATCGTGAAGCACGACATCGTATCCTGCCAAAGCACTTACGTGTGCGATGCCATTGCCCATTTGACCGGCGCCAATAACACCGACTTTCTTTACTTCGACCACCATTGTCAGATCCAAATTCTTACAAGCATCGATTAAACGTGCTTTGACGTTCTCGTAACAACATACATCGCAAGTCTTGCCTCAAACAGCAAGAACCCCAGAATGAAATATTAACATCCCGGGGTTCCTGAAAAGCTAATCAAATATGATTAGAGGGCTTTTTCCAGTTCAGGAAGAGCTACGAACAGGTCTGCGACAAGTCCGTAATCAGCAACCTGGAAGATTGGTGCTTCTTCGTCCTTGTTAATCGCGACGATGATCTTGGAATCTTTCATGCCTGCAAGGTGCTGAATTGCACCGGAAATGCCGCAAGCAATGTAAAGATCAGGTGCAACAACCTTACCGGTCTGACCAACCTGCCAATCGTTTGGTGCGTAACCAGCATCAACAGCTGCACGGGATGCACCGATTGCTGCACCCAGCTTGTCAGCAACAGGGATGATAACTTCGTTGAACTTCTCTTCGGAACCGAGAGCACGACCACCGGAGATGATGATCTTAGCGCCTGCGAGTTCCGGACGATCAGAAGCTGCGATTTCTTCACCCACGAAGGAGGAAATTACCGGATCAGCAGAAGCTGCAGCAGCTTCAACTGGAGCAGAACCGCCTTCGGCAGTTGCAGCGAAGGATGCTGTACGAACAGTCAGAACCTTCTTTGCATCAGCAGACTGTACAGTCTGGATTGCGTTACCTGCATAGATTGGACGCTTGAACGTGTCTGCAGATTCAACGGCAATGATTTCAGAGATCTGCATTACGTCGAGCTTAGCAGCAACGCGTGGCAGAGTGTTTTTGCCATTGGTTGTCGCAGCAGCAACAACAGCGTCGTAATCAGCAGCAAGTGCAACGATCAGATCGCCAACTGGTTCAGCAAGCTGGTGCTCATATGCTGCGTCATCAGCAACAAGAACCTTAGCAACGCCTGACAGTTTGGAAGCAGCTTCAGCTGCTGCGCTACAGTCTTTACCAGCAACGAGAATATGAACGTCGCCGCCCATTTCTATAGCTGCTGTCAGTGCCTTAGCCGTTGCTTCGTTCAAAGCAGAATTGGAATGTTCAGCCACAAGAAGCGTGGTCATAATGCTAACTCCTCTTGACCTATCTTAAAGAACGCCAGCTTCGTTTTTGAGCTTGTCTACCAGCTCAAAAACGGAAGCGACCTTAACGCCTGCCTTGCGTGTATCAGGCTCAGCAGTGTTGAGAACCTTGAGGCGAGGTGTAGCGTCTACGCCATAGTCCGCCAGTGTTTTCTCAGCAATCGGCTTTTTCTTTGCCTTCATGATGTTTGGCAGAGAAGCGTAGCGAGGCTCGTTCAAACGCAGGTCAGTGGTGACAATCGCTGGCATGTTCAGCTTAACAGTCTGCAGACCACCATCGATTTCGCGGGTGACGTCTACTGTGTTATCGCCAAGGTCAACCTTGGAAGCGAATGTGCCCTGTGCCCAACCCAGAAGTGCAGCAAGCATCTGACCTGTCTGGTTGCAGTCGTCATCGATCGCCTGTTTGCCGAGGATAACGAGGCCTGGTTCTTCTTCGTCAACGATGCCTTTGAGAACCTTTGCTACTGCGAGAGGCTCCGCAACGTCGTCGGTCTGAACGAGGATACCGCGGTCAGCGCCCATTGCGAGGCCGGTGCGGATCGTTTCAGTTGCCTGCTTAGGGCCGATGGAAACAACAATGATCTCAGTTGCTTTACCAGCTTCTTTCAGGCGAAGAGCCTCTTCAACGGCGATTTCGTCGAAAGGGTTCATGGACATTTTGACGTTTGCGAGTTCAACGCCGGAGCCATCCGCTTTCACGCGAACTTTTACGTTATAGTCAACGACCCGTTTTACGGGCACGAGAATTTTCATGTTCCTAGAACCTCCACTAGAAATGCAGGGGAGTATGCGTCGCCACCAAGTTGATAAGACACAGCTTCCGCCGGGCTACCAGAGCCAAAAGGGAATGCAAATTGCATTACATTTGCGGCGACCGTACTGAGCAATTTTGGGGCTGTCAACGATCGCCTAGGGTAAATAGGTATTGGGTTTCAACCAATGTATAAGGTCAAGTGGCCTTAAGGTGAAGATAGTTATCCATAAGTGTTGATAGTTTACCTATTCGTCAAGCGCCTTTGGCCAATTTCTTCATCAAAAAATTGCTATCTGTTTTTGCCCGCTACCCACAAAACGTCGCCTTCGCCTTTCAGATTTGCATAGCGTGATGCAACAAAGAAGAGGTCGGAGAGGCGGTTGAGATACTGCAGAGCTTGCTTGTTGACCTTCTCTTTTTGGGAGAGAGCTGCAACGAGACGCTCGGCGCGGCGTGAGACGGTTCTGGCTTGATGCAAGTGCGTTGCTAGTGGTGTGCCGCCCGGTAATACAAATGATTTCAGCGGGGTAAGCTCAACGTTCATCTGGTCGATTGCGTCTTCCAGAGCGCTGACCTGATTATCTGTGATGCGTAGTGGTTCGTATCCGAGGTCTTCGCCTGTGTCTGGTGTTGCCAGATCGGCGCCGAGATCGAACAGATCGTTCTGAATGCGGCCAAGCAGTTCGTCCAGCACTGGCATTTCTTTGGATGCGTGCAATCGGACTATGCCAACGACTGAGTTGGTTTCATCAACGGTTCCGTAGGCCTCGATGCGCAGATCATGCTTTTGTCTGCGCTCTCCGCTGCCAAGAGCAGTGGTGCCGTCGTCGCCAGTTTTTGTATAGATCTTATTGAGGGTGACCATTGTGTACCAATTTCAAACCAAAATCAGGATGTGCTTGCGAAGTAAACGGAAAGCATAATCAATATGATAGCTGCGAACTGCAACAGAACGCGATATCTCATAAGCTTTTGCGAACGGTTTGGATCTCCTCCGCGCATCATGTTCCAAAGGCCGAGGGCGAGGACCAGAGCGACGGCGAAAAGAGCAATAGGAACTAGAGTGGCAACAATACCGCTCATCAAAATCTCCAATAATAAAAGTCTCGATTGAGGTGTTGGATTAATTCAGAACCACAATAGAGGCATTCAGGACGGCTGCAAAGCTAACCCAAAGGAGATAGGGCAGATAGAGCCAAGCTGCAAAGATTTGCGCTCTATAAAATAGTCGGAAAGTGAAAAAACTTAGCGCGAGCAAGATGATAAGGACAACAAGGCCAAGTGTCGGGTTTTGCTGTCCGAAGAATGCCCAGGACCAAATTCCGTTTAAAAACAATACTATAACAAAAGTTAGCTGAATGCTGGTTTTTGAAGGTGGTTTGGTTGCCTCGTTGGTGCCAGTTTGTTGAAATTCGGTGGCCAGCCAGATGCTGATGCCGAGAAGTGTGTAGAGAACAGACCAAACCGGCGCGAAAATCCAATCAGGTGGATTGAAGGATGGTTTGTTGAGAGAGGCGTACCATTCGGGGATGGCCGGTGCAGTAACGATGCCGCCGTAAGCTGCTGTTGCATAACACAAAAGTCCCCATCCAACGAGACGACTCCAGACAACTCTGTTCTTTAACTTGGCTTTGGTGGTGTCGCTAAGGGGCACGGAAATTCCTTTTGAAAGGTTTTGTGCAGAAATGCGTTTTTTGCGCATGTTCCGCGTTGATTTGCGTTGTTACGTCAGCAAACGAGGTTGTGTTGTATTAGGTGCTCTACACAGCTTGCATTTTTCTAAAATATCACGCTAGATATTTAATAGGTCGTTTTTCTCTCTTCAAAGCTTTTTCCATGACACAACAAGCAGTCCTTGGTGCGCGCGATGTGAATCTTATTCGCGGCGTCTTCTTTCTTCAACCCATCGCGCTTGGCGCCTGGTTTCCACGCATCGCAGAAATTCAGCAAAGACTTCAGGTGAGTGAAGGGGAGTTTGCCCTTGCGCTGGTTGGCATGCCGGTTGGGCTGCTGTTCATGCTGATGTTTGCCGGGCGGCTGACGGAGAAGTTTGGTGCGCGCCAACTTTTGATTGCGGGCTTGTTTGCGTTCATCTGTCTGATGCCATTGCCGACGTATGCCGAATCCATTCTGCAGCTGTTTGTTTATTTGGCAGTTGTTGGCAGTTCGCTGGCGTTTGTGGAACTGTGCATGAACGTGATTGCCGATAAGACCGAGCGGAAGAGCGGGCAGCTCATTATGTCGGGCTGTCATGGCTTGTGGAGTCTTGGTGTGCTGGTGGGAAGTTTGATCAGCTCCGGCTTTTCCTGGGTTGGTTACGGGCCATCTGAAAGCATTCTCATGGCAAGTGGTATGGCGCTATTACCAGCGCTGTTTACCTCCTACAGCCTGACAGAAGGCCGAGAGCCAGATATTGCAGAGAAGTCCGAGAGTGGTTTCCAGATGCCGAGTGGGGCGCTGATTGCGGTGTGCTTCTTTGCGTTTGGCATCACAATGACAGAGGGTGCGATTGCTGATTGGTCTGCGATTTATGTGACTGATCTGTTTGATCTATCTGCTGGTTACGCAGGTATTGCCTATAGCGCTTTTGCTCTGATGGTGACATTCGGGCGCTTAACCGGAGACTGGTTGCGATCTCGTGTTGACGTTCAGATCGCAGCTGCTGGGATTGTTATCCTTGCTCTCATTGGCGTCGGAATTCTGGTGATTTCGCCAAACTATGCGGTGTCATTGCTTGGTTTCGGTCTGGTCGGGCTGGGCGTTTCTGGTGGCTTTCCGCTGGCTGTTACGGCTGCTGCTGAAAAACCGGGCCGCTCTGCTGCTGTCAATGTGGGCTTGATGACGCAGATTGCTCTCGGCGGTTTCCTTGTCGGTCCACTCGTCATCGGCTATGCCGCTGATCACCTCGGTATCCAGGGCGGCTTTATGCTGATGTTACCGGCACTTGTGCTGAGCTTGCTGATGAGCCGGTCCTTGATTAAGCGGTGAGGGGAAGTATGAGAGAACTAGAGATTAGTTTTCGGAGCATTCCTGCAACGTTGACATACAAACTACGTCAGCAAGTGCTCTGGCCAGACTCGCCGATAGAGCGGGTCATGGTTCCAGAAGATCACCAGGCCCTTCATATTGGAGCATTTGAAGAAGAAAACCTGATTGGTGTTGGGTCTTTCTTCTTCGATCTGCCCTCTGTGAGACTGCGAAAACTGGCGGTGTTGCCGGATAAGCAAGGGCGCGGCATCGGAAGCAACCTCATACGGTTTGCAGCAAACCAGCCTGACTTGCAAAAAGCGGATTACATCTGGTGCGACGCAAGAGAAGATGCTGTTGCTTTCTACCAGCGCCTCGGTTTCAGCACAGAAGGAGAAGTTTTTGAAAAATCAGGGATTTCTTATGTGCGTGCACGTGTTGAAATTGTGCCACTGTCTCTGAAGACTATTTAGTTCTTATATGCAGTTTTGTGGTGAAGAGAGCATCAATCGACGATTTTCAGACGAGAAATCAACCAGTTAAATGACATTTGATAAATTAAGTTTCCAAGCGTCCTGGAGAGAGTATCAAGAGCGCGTTCTCGCTGAGTTAGATACCCATCTGGATGATGACCACTTGCATATTGTTGCAGCTCCAGGATCAGGAAAGACTATCCTTGGATTGGAGGTCATAAGGCGGGTAGGTCAACCCGCAGTAATTCTTGCTCCTACGATTACGATCCGCAATCAATGGATCGAACGCCTCACGTCCTTGTTTTTACCAGAGGGTGAAGAGCGACCTGATTGGATATCAAAGGATATCAGAAACCCAAGGTTTCTCACTGTGATCACCTATCAAGCTCTTCATGCCGCATTCTCGAATGAGGACATCGATGAGGAGCTTCAAGACGCAGAAGATGAAGCAGAAGATCAGCCAAAGGTAATCCGGTCTAAATCGGTTGATGTAATTGCACTGCTTGCTGAGCAAAATGTGAATGTGCTCGTGCTGGACGAAGCGCATCATTTACGGAATGAATGGTGGAAGGCGCTTATCAAGCTGAAAGCTGGCTTAGTGAAGCCCAAAACCGTCGCATTGACAGCTTCTCCTCCATATGATGTCGACTTTAAAGAGTGGCAGAAGTACGAAGAGCTGTGCGGCCCAATAGATGCTGAAATTTCGGTGCCTGAGTTGGTGCAACGCGGTGATTTATGTCCGCATCAAGATTATGTTCATTTTTCTCTTCCGACAAAGGATGAGCACCAGAAACTATGGGAATTCAAAAAAAACACTGCAGAATTTCTTAAGGAGCTTTCGGAGAATAAGCGCTTTCTAGATGCCCTTTCTGCGCATCCTTGGGTTCGTGATACGCAGAGCCACGTTAAAGACATTCTTGATGATCCGCAGTTCTTCTCCTCGATAATTATATTTCTCAACTCGCTTGGCTTTGCTCCGCCTGATTACGCTCTAAACATTTTAGGTGTCAGGGCGGCTGAGGTTCCGGGTGTTGATCCCAAGTGGCTTGAAGTATTGCTGAGTGGGGTTCTTTACTCCTATATTGATGACTTCTCCGAATTTGATGACACTCTGGTTGCTGTTCGCCGCGAACTTAAGCGAATAGGAGCTATTGAGCGGCGCAGAATAAACCTTGAAGACACCAAGGAAATCAAAAAAATACTAGCCAGCAGCACTGGCAAGCTGAAGAGCATAGCTACGATCACTCGAATGGAAGCTAGGCAACTTGGTGATGATCTACGCATGGTGGTTCTTGCGGACTATATTCGAGAGGCCGAATTGCCTTCTGGTACGGATGAAATAGGCCCGCTTAATAAAATTGGTGTGGCCCCAATTTTTGAGCATCTCCGCCGCGAAAGTATCGCCGGCGTCAAACTTGGTGTGCTGACCGGATCTCTGATTATTCTTCCCAAAGATGCTCTTGGCATCTTTGATCAAGTGGTTAGAGATAATCACATCGATAATAGCCATATTCGGTTTTCAGACCTGGCTCATGACAAGAATTTCGTCCGTGTTCATATCAAGGGAGAGCAAAAGCAAAGCATCGTTCACTTGATAACTGAGGTGTTCAATGCTGGCGGAATTACCGCCTTGGTTGGAACGCAGGCATTGCTTGGAGAAGGTTGGGATGCGCCCTCCGTCAATACCCTCATTCTAGCCAGTTATGTTGGTTCTTACATGCTTTCCAATCAAATGCGTGGCAGGGCTATTCGTATTGATCCGAGTAAACCTAATAAAACAGCCAATATCTGGCATCTCGCATCAGTTGATATTGAGCGGTTCGATGAAAAGCTGAAATCAGTTTTTACAAAAGAGATATTAAGGCCAGAAGTCTTTGACCCGTTTGATGACATTCAACAGAATGTTGGAGATGATGTGAGGATGCTGCAAAGGCGGTTTCTTGCTTTTGAAGGCGTTTCTTATGAAGCGCCCTTCACAATAGAAAACGGTTCCAAGCGGCTTGCTCTTGCTGGCACGAAATGGACGGGTGCTGGTGTAGAGAGCCTTAATCAAAGCATGTTAGCGCGGGCTAAAGTGAGGAACGCTCTGAGCCACACATGGAGCAACGGATTGCATGGTTCCAGCCCGAAACCGGAAATGCGTGAAAACGTTGGTTCAAACTACGCGCCCCAAGGTTTCGTGTTTTTTGAAACCATCCAATACTTAATTATGACAGGTCTTATAACCGCCGCTCTTGCCATTGCGCAGATATTGTCTGGTGTTCGTGGTGTTGAGACATTGGCAATTTGGATTCTGGTCGGTGCTGGTGTAGCTGCGGTTATGATCGCACCAAAAGCTTTCAAGATTTTTCGATTATATCTGCGAAACAGTTCTTTAGAGAAATCTATAACGCAAGTTGGATGGAGCGTCTTAGAAACTCTTCAGTTCATGGAGCATATAAAAACAAGCACTCAAAACCTTCGTATTCAGTCCACGCAAAACAAAATGGGTGTCGTTTATTGTCGGTTGGATGGGGCTACGCCTGCGGAGAGACGTCTCTTTTTGGAGGCAATGGGAGAAGTTTTAGGCCCATCTGAAAATCCGCGATATTTGCTTGTGCGTTCTTCCAGGCTCGGCGGTATATCTCGCGTGGATTATCACCCAGTTCCAAACTCTATTGGTCAAAAAAAGAAGAATGCCGAGTTCTTTGCTAAACGCTGGGAGCGATATATCGGGCCTTCACAACTTATCTACACACGTAGCCCTGAGGGGCGACTATCACTTTTGCAAGCACGAACGCAGTCCTTTGCTTCAGTCTTTCAGAAAAAGACTGATCGTCTGAGTGTGTGGGAATGACTTAGTCATTTCTTCGACTTTGCATATTTTCCCCCGATATCTGCAACGCTTCAAACAATAGCAGAGATTACAATTTTAGGATTGGACAGTCGTAGTTCCGTCTCAAACAACCTTATTGAAAAGGTGTGAGTCCAAATCGCGATTGCATTTAGCTTTGTAGAGGTTAGCTGCAGGACTACAAGATAGGGCTGACTGTTGCGATGATGTTGTTTTTTATTCGCTTGAGGTATGACCAACTGGAAACAGTTTCAAAAAAGACCTGATCTGAACTGTCGAGGTATTGCTGTTGTCGGCCCAGAACAGCGTTCGTTATTGCCTTGTCCTGCAACAGAATGTTGTTTTCGTAGTTTAGGTCAAAGCTTCGCAGATCCAGATTGGAAGAGCCGATCAAAGTGATCTTGTTATCCATTGTGAGTGTCTTGGCGTGCAACAGACCGCCTTTGAACTCAAAGAGATCACAACCGGCCTCCAGAAGTTTGAAATAGTGACTGCGACTTGCAGCTGCCACGATCCAGCTGTCGTTGACCTTCGGGAAAATTAAGGTGACTTTTACGCCTCGATAAGCCGCAGCGCGCAGGGCTTCCAGAACAGTTTCATCGGGGACAAAGTAGGGCGTCGATAGTGTGAGTTCGAAGCGGGCGGTTGCAATAAGGCAGGCAAAGAGCTGAGGCGTTGCTCCTTTGCGTTCCGTTGGGCCATCGCCCATCACCTGTGCCGGGAACCCTTCTTGTGCCGGTTCTGACTTCAACTCAAAGTCATTTAGCTTTTCGCCTGTTGCCTGCATCCAATCGCTTATGAACAGAAGCTGATTTTGCGTCACAATGGGCCCTGTCAGACGAAGCATAATGTCGACCCAGGGAGCGTATTTTGCTTTGACCAGAAATTCCGGATCAGCTGAGTTTCTACTGCCGCAGTAAGTGACTTTCCCGTCGATAATCGTGATTTTACGGTGGTTGCGCAGGTCCAATCTGCTGGTCAGGAGCGTTCGCACTGGTTTATCCAGCGGCAGGGCGACAGCTAGTTGAACGCCTGCCTCTTTCATCTTTTCCCATAGCTGTGATTTTATGAGCTGGTGTGAGCCGAGACCATCTGCCATCGCGCGGCATACGACCCCTCGCTGGGTTGCTCTGATCAAAGCGTCGGCGAGTGCTGTGCCAGTGTGGTCATTTAGCCAGATGTAATAGAGAACATGCACATAATCCTGCGCGGCATCGATATCTGCTATCAAGCTGTCGCGGGTAGCCGTGGCATCTTCCATGAGTGTGGCGTTGTTTCCAGCAACTGGATAAAAGCCGTTTATTGAACCAGCATAATGGAAGCTGTTGCGGTATTCCGGGTTAATTAGCTGATCGACATCAGCTGGCGTGCCCATGAATTGCTTAGCGTTTTCATGGATCTCATCAAAAATCTCTTTGTGACGTTTGTCTGCGCGATGGCCAAGATCAGTTTCTCCGAAGAGGAAGTAAATGGCGATGCCGACATAGGGCAGCACGTTCAGAACAATGAACCAGGCGAGGCGAACCGGTGGTGACAAATCATCTCGCAGCAGAATTCGGATTGTAAACGTCAAAACTAATAGAACATGGAAAACTAGTAAGAAGGTCATTTGAACTCGGCTGCGTTAAAATTTCGCCCTGTGATTGATCGTTGGCGAACGTGTTGGTTAGGTTCACTTCATATCGGGGTTTAGCCAACCCGTATTATTCTCAGTGCCTTCAGGTAGGCCCTCATATTTTCCAAGGCGGATATATGCAATTTCCCGAAAGAGCTTAATTGTTGGGCGGAACCCGAATAAAATTGATCCGATCAGAAACAGCCAAGTTCCCACATAAGTGGTTGCCTCTTTAAAAAAGAGAATGCTGCCAACGACGAACAAGGCTGCTGCAGAGAAATCAACAGCAGTATAAGCGAGTTCACAATACGCATAAATTTGCTTATGTCGCTCACTCATTGTGCAATTGTCAGGATGAAATAGTGCCATGGGGAATCTCTTTTGCTGGGGGCATAAATCCAGAGTGCGCGCAATACGGGGCACTGGGAGTTTGCTTTGAAGAAAACCGAAGGGTCTCGTTCTCTTACTCTTCCGACTTTGCAGACCTTCTCAGGATCATATCGATCATTGAGGTTGGCAGGATGCGCCGTAGAGTGCCCATGATGTGGGTTGGAACGGTTACGTAATAACGTGCCTTGGCCTTGGGGGCTTCAATGGCGTGGGTGAGTTTTTTGACGACTGCGTCAGGTGGGAGTTTGAATTTTGTGGTGCCGCCTTTGGCGAGCATGGAGAGGCGGCGGTTGTAGCTTTCGCGGAAGTGGGAGGCGTTCTTGGTCTCCTCGCCGATTTCCTCATAGAACATTTTGACGGCAGTTTTGGAGAACTCAGATTGAATCGGACCCGGTTCGATTAAGCTCACCTGTATGCCTGAGCCATGCAATTCCAGCCGCAGGGTGTCGGTGTAGCCTTCCAGTGCGAACTTGGTGGCGTTGTAGGCGCCGCGGTAGTCCATGGCGACGAGGCCGAGAATGGAAGAGCATTGCACGATGCGGCCATGGCCTTGTTTACGCATGGTCGGAATGACAAGGCGGGTGAGTTCGTGCCAGCCGAAGAAGTTGGTTTCGAACTGACGGCGCAAGGCACCAGTGGGTAGATCTTCTATGGCGCCAGGAAGGCCATAGGCGCCGTTGTTGAAGAGCGCATCGAGACGTCCACCTGTGATTGCCAGAACTGACTCAACGGCGGCCTGAATAGATTCGGTTTCGCAATAATCCAGATGGAAGGCGTCAAAGCCTTCTGAGCACAGGCGTTCTGTATCCTGTGGCTTGCGACAGGTGGGAAAGACCTGCCATCCTCTCTCTCTCAAAATGTGTGCAGCAGAGTAACCAATGCCGGTGGAACATCCGGTGATGAGGATGGAGCGTTTGTCTTTCACGTGTGTGACCTAGAACGGGATTAAAGCGGATTGCCGAGAAGCAGTTTGGGGGAAGGACCGGCCATGCCTGCTGCTTCGCCTATGAAGTGCTTTTTGAGGAACGGCATGCGCTCAACAAGACCGAGGCCGAGGTCGCGCACGGCGCGGACTGGATCGATGTTGTTGGAGAACAGGCGGTTCAGCACATCGGTGGTCATGCCCATCTGCCAAGTATCGAAACGGCGCCAGCTCTGGTAGCGCTCCAAAATGTGTGCTGCACCGATATCGAGGCCGAGACGGTGGGCGTCTACAAGCACCTCTGAGAGGGCTGCAACATCCTTGAAGCCGAAGTTGAGACCCTGGCCAGCAATTGGGTGGATGCCGTGTGCAGCATCGCCTGCCAGTGCGAAACGGTTGGAGACGAAAGAGCGCGCCAGCACGAGGTTCAGAGGAAACGCAGCGCGGGGTCCGTCCAGTTTGAGCTCGCCCAGATGATGACCGAAGCGACGTTCCAGTTCGATTTCAAAGGTGAACTCATCGCCATTGACCAAGCGGTTGGCTTCTGCCGTCTTTTCAGTCCAGACGATGGAGGAGCGGTTGCCTTTCAGTGGCAGGATCGCGAACGGACCGGAGGGCAGGAAGTGCTCTTCTGCGCGGCCATTGTGTGGGCGTTCATGTGCTATTGTGGTGACGATGCCGCTTTGATTGTAGCTCCAGCGATTGCATTGGATGCCTGCGAGATCGCGGAGTTTGGAGCGCACGCCATCAGCTGCCACGATCAAGCGTGACTGGATGGTTTTGCCGCTGCCGAGTGTGATGTTGACGTGGGCTGGCTCTACTGCAAAGTCTTTGACACTGTCGGGCGCGAAGATGTGAACGCCGGCATCTGTGGCTGCATCATGCAATGCGCCGACCATATGATTGTTCTGAACCATGTGGGCAAATGGTTCACCGTCATCAACATTGCCTGCAAATGTCAGGAAGATTGGGCGCACGCTGTCGTGCAGCTTGCTGTCTGTGACGATCATTTCAGTGATAGGCTGGGATTCATCTTCAAGCTTGTACCAGATGCCGAGTTGATCGAGCATGCGCACGGCGCCTGCCGCGATGGCCGAGGAACGCGGATCGTTCTCGATGGCTGAGCGTGGGCGCAGGTCTACAAGCGCGATTTTCATGGAAGGTTCTGACTGCTTCAAAGCAAGCGCGAGCGATAGGCCAACATACCCGCCGCCGCCAATGGTGACGTCATAAAGGTCTTCGGTGGCGGTCTGTTTCTTGCTCATAGAACTCTTTCCTGTAATCGTTTGCCCTATAACCATTAGGTTAGCCCAATTGATCGTTGACACTATCGATATAGCGCCACACTACTCACATGCAATCGAAATCACTACAAAAATAGGTTTGTCTGTAATGACGAAGGCTGTTGAAAATCTGCTGGACCTTTTGGATCTGGAGAAATTAGAGGAAAATCTGTTTCGTGGCACAAGCCCACAAAGCGGGTGGCAGCGTGTTTTTGGTGGACAGGTGATTGGTCAGGCTCTTGTTGCTGCCTCCCGAACGGTTGGCGCAGAACGTCAGGTCAATTCGCTGCATGGGTATTTTCTGCGTCCGGGCGATCCGAAGGTGCCAATCATCTATGAGGTGGATCGTATTCGTGATGGTGGTAGCTTTACAACACGGCGTGTAGTGGCGATTCAGCATGGTCATGCAATCTTCGCTATGTCTGCCTCTTTCCAACGCGTTGAAAGCGGGATGGAACATCAGATTGATATGCCGGATGTGCCGATGCCGGAAGATCTGATGCCGATCTCCGAAATTTCGGATGAGCTGATCTCAAAGGCTCCGGAGCCCGTGCAGAAATACTGGAAGCGGGAGCGCCCGATTGAGTTGCGTCCATTGGATTTAGGGCAATATTTTTCTCGGAAGAAGCAAGAGCCGGTTCAGCATGTGTGGGTACGGGCGGCATCTAAGTTGCCGGATGATCCACGTATTCACCAGTGTGTGCTGGCCTATGCCTCTGACATGACGCTTCTGGATACAGCACTGTTCCCGCATGGCATCAATGTGTTTGTGCCAAACCTTCAGGTGGCGAGCCTGGACCACGCGATGTGGTTCCACAGTGACTTCCGCTTTGATGAGTGGTTGCTTTACACGCAGGATAGTCCGCGCACAGCTGGTGGCCGTGGCTTCAGCCGTGGCAGTCTTTATACGCGTGATGGTGTTCTGGTCGCCTCTGCAGCCCAGGAAGGCCTCATGCGGATGCGAGAGCGTCCTGTGCCGGGTAAGGGGTAAGATCAAAGATATTGCTTGGTGCGAGGGCTATTCTGAGATTGCAGCAATCTGTTTGTTTCTTTGACTTGCAAGATAACGGGGTGTGAGCATGTTTAAACCGAATAGCGTTATTCTCTATGTCGAAGACGTGGAGAAAAGCACCAAGTTTTATGCGGATGTTCTGCAAAGCAGTCCGGTTGAGCGTTTTCAGGAATTCTCGCTGTTTTCTCTGGGAGACGACGTCACACTGGGCTTGCAGTCTGCGCAGGGGATCGACCCGAAACCTCAACCGTCCTTTGGCGGGTTTGAGCTGTCGCTGAGTGATGTTAGCCGCGAAGAGGTGGATCAGGTTTATAGTCTCTGGCAAGAGAAGGGCATTCCGATCGTTCTGGAGCCCACTG
Organism: Pseudovibrio sp. Ad37; assembly: GCF_001623075.1. Taxonomy (GTDB): domain Bacteria; phylum Pseudomonadota; class Alphaproteobacteria; order Rhizobiales; family Stappiaceae; genus Pseudovibrio. The sequence goes on along the minus strand of NZ_LMCF01000006.1, from coordinate 38,075 downwards.
ATCTGGATTTTGGCTACACGTTTGTTGCCACTGATCCTGACGGGCATCGATTGAGAGTGTGCGCGACAGATACAACAAATGTGAACTAGAGCTTGTTGTTTCGGGTTTTCTAATATCTGTAGCTGTTTAGGGTTTCTCTGGCTTTGTATTGACGTGCCAAGTCTGCTGTTTGAGTCGTTACAACACGGCGTCCGACGGGCCAGAAGGAAATTGCTGCGAGTTTGAAGGACTGAAGGCCAAAGGGAATGCCTATGATTGTCAGGCAGGTGAGAATGCCGGATATCACATAGCCGAGGAACAGCGAGAGGCCGAACGGCAGCCATAGGATGTTGAAGATGAAACCCAGGATTCCTGTTAAGACAGTGGTTGGCGTTGCGCCTTTGTTATCCAGATCTCTTATGTGCACAATATCCTTGCCAAAGGGCCATGCCGATAAATTGGCCATTTCCCAGGCTGCTCGTGTGTAAGGGAGGCCAATGATTGTGAGTGCGAACAGGAGGCCGTACACAAGCCACATCAGGGCCAGGTACCAGCCTCCAAGGACAAACCAGATTACATTTCCAGCGTAGCGCATAATAAATATCTCAAATTGATAAATGGATTTTGAGATGTATCTAAGTAGCCGCTACGTGAATTTCAATTCACTGAACCTTTTTCTGTCCAGCCAGCGCGGCGTTGACCAGTGCGAAGGCTTCTGGGGCTGCCCAGTCGGCGGGGCCGAACATGGTGCCGATTTCGCAGCCGTCTTCACCGATCATGATTGTGCTTGGCAGGCCAGGGGCTTTGCCTTTGGTGCGCAGGTTGTTGAAGGTGTCCATGGTGTGGTCTGAGAAGTACGCCAGATCCTTCACGCCGATATCGCTCAGGAACTTCAGCGGCTTTGGATTGTTTTCACCACGGTCCATGTTAACGGCGATGACGTTGAACTCTTCGCTGCCTGCTTCACGCTGCAGTTTGTCCAGATGCGGCATCTCTTTGCGGCATGGGGCGCACCATGTGGCCCAAAGGTTGAGCAGTTTGGTGCCTTTCAGGTCTGCCATGGTGATGAAGTTGCCGTCTGCATCGTTGAATTTCAGCTGTGAGAGATTCAAAGGCTTCTCCGCAGGCAGGAAAGCGGCCACTTCGCCTGTGGTCAAACCCTTGAGATTTTTTGCGGTATTCATTGAAGAAGAGCAGGCGAGGGCTTGTGGATCCTCACTTTTTTGCTGATTAAGCGCCCATACAGCTCCGCCTACGACGACAAATCCAGCTAATGCTGCAATAAGCCCTTTTCCGAGGCCGAACTTTCCGGTAACTGTCAGTTTCTTCATATTAAACCCAAATCATAATGAGGCTAGACATGAGCAACCGCATGTGGGGGGGCCGTTTTGCGGAAGGGCCAGATGCAATCATGGAAGAGATCAATGCTTCCATTGATTTTGATCGCAAGCTCTACCGACAAGACATAGCCGGGTCCAAGGCTCATGTTAGCATGTTGGCTGCACAGGGCATCGTTAGCGCAGAAGATGCCGAAAAGATAGCTCAGGGTCTAGACACAATTCTGTCAGAGATCGAAGAGGGCACCTTTACCTTCTCACGTGCGCTTGAAGACATTCACATGAATATCGAAGCGCGTCTGGCTGAATTGATTGGCCCGACCGCTGGCCGTCTTCACACAGCTCGTTCACGTAACGACCAGGTTGCCACAGATTTCCGTCTTTGGGTACGCGACTCTTTGGACGATCTTGAGGCACAAGTGACCGGCCTGATGCAGGCGCTTGCTGAAAAAGCAGAAGAGCATGCAGCGGTTGTGATGCCGGGCTTTACACACTTGCAGTCCGCGCAGCCAGTGACTTTCGGCCACCACCTGATGGCTTATGTCGAGATGTTCTCTCGTGACCGCTCCCGTCTTCAGGATGCGCGTGCGCGTATGAATGAGAGCCCTCTTGGCTGTGCTGCGCTTGCTGGTACATCTTTCCCGATTGACCGTGAGATGACTGCGGCTTCTCTGGGCTTTGATCGTCCGACTGCAAACTCTCTTGATGGTGTTTCTGACCGTGACTTTGCCATTGAAGCGCTGGCGGATGCGTCCATCTGTGCGATGCACTTGTCTCGTCTGGCAGAAGAGATTGTGATCTGGTGTTCTGCCCAGTTCGGCTTCATCAAGCTTTCCGACAAGTTTTCGACCGGTTCTTCAATCATGCCGCAGAAGAAGAACCCGGATGCAGCTGAGCTGATCCGTGCGAAGACTGGCCGTATTTATGGCGCTTTGAACTCTCTTCTCGTGATGATGAAGGGTTTGCCGCTGACCTACTCTAAGGACATGCAGGAAGACAAAGAGCAGGCGTTTGACGCTCTGCCGAACTTGTCTCTGGCTCTGGCAGCCATGACTGGCATGATGCGTGACCTTGAGCCGAACGTGAAAACGCTGAAGAAAGCTGCCGGTTCTGGTTACTCTACCGCAACTGATCTGGCTGACTGGTGTGTGCGTGTGGTTGGCATGCCATTCCGTGATGCTCACCATGTGACTGGTGCACTTGTTAAGATGGCTGTCGATAAGGGTGTAGACCTGCATCGCCTGACTTTGGAAGAGATGCAGAGCGTTGAACCGAAGATCACGGATGATGTCTACAGCGTTCTTTCCGTTGATAAATCTGTTCGCAGCCGTGTTTCTTATGGCGGTACCAGCCCGGTGAATGTGCGCAAGCAATCCCGCCGTTGGCTGAAGCAGCTTGAGCGTGAGCAGAAGACGGAAAAGTAAGTCTGTTCTTCGGATGATCTTGCAGTCATCGTTGTTACGGTGCAGAAATAAAACTGAGAGTAGGCTCGGGTTCGCCCGAGTCAGTCCTTAGGTCGAATTTCTGGTTTGGTAAGATCATCCAGATTGGAGCAGAGAAAACATGAGCTCGCAAGGCATGAAAGACATTACAAAAAGCCGTAGTTCCAAGCTTTTGATTGGCCTCACAATTGTTGCATTCGGTCTGAGTGTTTCTGCTTGTGGGCGTAAAGGCAGTTTGGAAACGCCAAGCCAAGCTCGGGCGACTGCAGATGGTGCACCGCCACCCCTGAATGATGCTCCTGCACCTGAGATTCCTAGAGACAAGGACGAAAGTCTGTTTCTGGATCCGTTGATTGGTGCAGATGAGGATGATCCCGACTTCAATTTTTAGACTGGTTCGCTAAACCCTTTCGGGGCAGGGCCAGTGCAGAGGACCTACATTGCATTACTTTGAGTTCAAGGATGGCGTGCTTCACGCTGAAGACGTTGCGCTGACTGAAATTGCAGCGGAAGTTGGAACCCCATTTTACTGCTATTCCCGCGCAACATTTGAACGTCACTTCAAGGTTTTTGATGGTGCGTTTGATGGAATAGATCATCTGACCTGTTATGCAATGAAGGCGAACTCCAACATCGCTATCTTGACGGTGTTGGCCAAACTTGGCGCTGGTGCGGATGTTGTTTCTGAAGGGGAACTGCGTCGTGCGCTGAAAGCGGGCATTCCTGCAAACAAGATTGTGTTTTCCGGTGTTGGTAAAACCCGTCAGGAAATGCGTTTTGCGCTGAATGCTGGCATCCTGTGCTTCAATGTGGAATCCGAGCCTGAGCTGAAGCGACTTTCTGCTGTTGCTTCCGAGATGGGTAAGACTGCGCCGATTTCTCTGCGCATCAACCCGGATGTGGATGCAAAGACCCACGCCAAGATCTCTACCGGTTTGGCTGCGAACAAGTTTGGTATTGCCTGGGACCGTGCACGCGCTGTTTACAACGAAGCTGCGCAGCTGCCGGGCCTGAAAGTGACCGGTATGGACATGCATATCGGCTCTCAGATCACTGAGCTTGGGCCTTTTGATGATGCTTTGGAACGCCTTGGTGTGCTGATTGGCCTGCTGAAGGAAGATGGCATTGAGATTGACCACCTTGATGTGGGTGGTGGTCTTGGCATTCCTTACGGAAGCGGAATTGAAGCGCCTCTGCCTACTGAATATGCGAAGGTTGTTCGTAAACAAATTGAGCGCCTTGGCGTGACGCTGATTACCGAACCTGGTCGTTTGATTGCTGGTAATGCAGGTATTCTCGTTACCGAAACGATCTACCGTAAAGAAGGTGAAGCGAAGAACTTCGTCATCGTGGATGCCGCGATGAACGATCTGATCCGCCCAACCCTTTACGAAGCGCACCATGATATTGGTGCAGTAAGTGAAGAACGCCAGAACGGTGAGCAGATGATGGCGGACATTGTTGGCCCTGTTTGTGAGACTGGTGATTATCTGGCTCGCGACCGTGAAATGCCGAAATTTGAGGAAGGCGACCTGCTGGCCGTTTACTCTGCTGGTGCTTATGGCGCGACCCAATCCGGCACTTACAACACGCGTCTTCTGGTGCCTGAAGTTTTGGTTGATGGCGACAAGTTTGCGATCATCCGTCAGCGTCCGAGCTACGATGAGTTACTAAATCAAGACGTTGTGCCGAACTGGGTTGAAAAGGCTTAACTCTGTTTGAAAGCCCCTTAGGTTTGCCAGATTGCTGATCTACGTTAATCGCCGTATGCTCAAAAGAAAAAGCAGGCGGCGATTAGCGAGGCCTTTGTGACCCATCAGAATGAGAATGGCGGCAATAAAAACCTAAAGAATGCCATAGCTTCTGCAAGCGAATTGCGAGAGCATAAGACGCGTTATGGCGAAGGGGCAGGGCTATTTGACCTGTGGCAGTCCCTGTTTTCTCAAAGATTATCCTACCGATTGAAAAGGCTGGCTTTTAAAGCGCAGCTTTATTTGTTTTGGGAGCGATTTTGGCCCGCCATTCAGGTGCCGCTTATTGTGGCCTGCCTGTATGTAGCTGTCAGCTTTTTAGGATTGTGGCAGCTGCTTGGGTTTTATGGCTCTGCGGTGGGATCAATCCTGTTTCTCGCTGTTTTCATTTGGAGTTGTTACCCGCTTTTACGCCTGAAGCTTCCCGATGAAGCGGAGGGGCTGCGCAAGGTGGAGCTTGCCAGTGATCTGCCGCACCGACCTTTGCTCTCTTACAAAGATGAGCAGGCGACCGGGATGGATGACGAAGAGGCGCTTGCGCTTTGGTCTGCTCACCAAAAGCGGTTGCGAGAGCGGCTTAAAAACCTGCGTGTTGGGGGCGTTAATCCGCGTGGGTTTGCCAAAGATCCTTATGCCCTGCGTGTTTTCGCCGTTATGTTGCTTGTGGTGGGGTATTCCGTTTCGGATGCGAACCGGTGGTCCAGCCTTTTGGCACCGTTCCAGTCTCAGGGTGTGGGAAGTGTTTTACCTGCTCGCATTGATGCGTGGGTTACTCCACCAGCTTACACGGGTGAGGCTCCTGTTTTCCTCAGCGGGGATGCCAATCAACTGCGGGATTCCCGGGATGCGCTCTCGATTGCCAGTGGCAGTGAGGTGCTGGTGCGGGCGCAGGGCACAGGTGAATTCTCCGTTGTTTATTTTTCGCGCCGCGGACAAGAGGTTTTGGAACCGGAACGTGTTCAGCCAGGAGCTGGTGAAAGCTCTGCAGAGCTGAAAACCACCGAATGGCGCTTTCCGTTGAACTCAAGCGGACGCTTGCAAATTCTTCAAAATGACTCTCCGAAATATTCCTGGAAGATTGCTATTCGCCCTGATTTGCCGCCCCGCATTCGTTTGTTTGATGACCCAGAAGAGCAGCTTTCCGGCAGTCTCAAGCTGACTTATCTGGTGCAGGATGATTACCGCGTGGTTTCTGCTGAGGCTATTATGGAGCAGGTTCAGCGCGGGGATGAGGGTAGGACGGGACGATCTCTCGTGGAGGCGCCACGGTTTAACCTGAGTTTGCCGCCCAAAGATTCCAAGATGGCTGTCGCGCAGACCTTTCAGGATTTGACGGCCCATCCATGGGCAGGTTCTGAGGTGGCTCTTGTGCTTGTGGCTCGTGATGAGGCTGAGCAAGAGGGGCGCTCGCAGCCCGTTTATATCAAGCTTCCGGAGCGCCGGTTCAATAAACCTTTGGCGCGGGCTGTTGTTGAGCAGCGCCGTAATCTCGCAATGAACGTTGAGAGCTATCCGCAGGTGGTGGATGCGCTGGATATGCTGATGATTGCGCCGGAGCGGTTCATCGATGATGCCGGGTCTTATCTGCCGTTGCGCTTTGCTTATGCCGAGTTGGTTGCAGCCAATACGGATGAGCAGCTAACAGACATGCTGGACGTGCTGTGGAACGTGGCACTGACGATTGAAGATGGTGGTTTATCTGCTGCTGAGCGGGCCTTGCGTGAGGCGCAGGAGGCGTTGCGGAGGGCATTGGAGCAGGGCGCATCAGAGCAGGAGATTGCTGAGCTGATGAGCGATCTGCGTAAGGCACTGGATGATTATCTGAAATCCATGGCCCAGCAGATGCGCAAGAACCCTCAGCAACTTGGCCAGATGCCGATGGATGAGAACTCTCAGCAGATCACGCCACGGGATCTGGATGACATGCTGCGCCGCATGGAAGAGTTGGCGAAAACCGGTTCTTTGGAGGCGGCGCGTGAGTTGTTGGCGCAGATGCAGCAGATGCTGGAGAACATGCAGAACGCGCAGCAGCAACAGCAAGCGCCAAGCCAGCAGCAGCAAGAGATGTTGCAGGCTCTGGAAGATCTCGGCGAGATGATCCAGAAGCAACGCAATCTGATGGATGAAACGCATAAGTTTGATCCGGACAGCCAGCAGCGCCGTCCCGGCCAGCGCAATGACCCGCAGGATAAGCGTGGTCAGGGGGGGGAGATGAGCAATGAGGAGGCGCAGCAGGCCTTCCGCGAGTTGCAGAAGCAGCAACGCAATCTCTCTGATGACCTGCAGAAGCTGCTCGACAGCATGGCAAACAACGGAGCCAAGCCGAGCAAGGATTTGGATAGTGCTGGTAACTCCATGGAGGATGCTGGTGACGCACTTGGAGCGCAACAAGCAGATGAGGCTGTATCTGAGCAGAGTCAGGCTTTGGAATCCTTGCGCAAAGGCGCTCAGCAGCTTGCAGAGCAATTGGCCGGACAGGCTGGTGGGCAAGGGCAAGCAACCAACTCTCCGCTGAACGAGGACCCGCTTGGCCGTATGCGCCGTGTTGAGGGGCCGGAGTTTGGCAGTCAGGTGAAAGTGCCTGATGAGATTGAGGTTCAGCGGGCGCGGCGTATTCTAGAAGAGCTGCGTCGCCGGCTTTCCGATCCCGACCGTCCGCAGCTTGAGCTGGAGTATCTGGAACGGTTGATGAAGCGCTACTGATTTGCGGATTCAGGATGCTTTAATGAAGAGTTAGAAAACTAGATTGATCGCGATGTCGGTCCTTCCAGTTTTCTTTGCCATTTGGCGGCTCCTTCATTGTCGTGCCCGCTTTAGCTCCTATACTTTCGCCATGAGCCAGACAGATCCAAACAAACCTGAAGTTCTGTCACACATCATCGAAGAGGTGATGGATGACTGCATCAGAGTGTTTGTGCTTAAAGGGCTGCAAGCCTGTTCCATGGAAGACTTCTATGAAGCCTGTGGGCCGCATCGGGCGTATGTGGAAGAACACTTCACGACTAAGCAGGACTTCTGCGCTGCGGTTTTGCTGTGGTGGCTCAACAGCATTTTTGCAGAGCTGAAAAGCACCATTTCACTGCACTCCAATCTGCATTCGGCTATCGAAGCGGTGCTATATGAGTTCATCGATATCTGTGTCGGTCATCGTGAAAGCAAGCACGGCGATAAGTTTTGTGTGCTCGACAATATGGCGTTGTTTGACGAGGAGCTGCTGGCGAAGTTTGCGATGTATTATCAGGAGGGTGTGAAGCATTTTCGCCTGAAATTCATGGATCTGAAGAGTGAACTTAAAGACCCTGATGATATTGAGAAGCTTCTGATCTTCTATGTGATGATCCTTGAGGGGCTTTATGTTCTGATCCGTCGCGGATTCTCCCGCAACATGCTTTTTGAATATGCGGATATGAGCCTGCACACGCTGGAATTTTATGAAAAGCGCCCGTCTGATAAGGCGGCTGATTAAAGGTCCGCAGGCACCGGCTGCGAAACCGAAGCTGGATGAGGGCGTTAGAGATTGGCTTAGCTGGTCACGGCTTGCCTGAGCAGTTGCTGTGCAAGTGTGAGGGCGGGGTCGTTGCCTTGGCGGATGTCTTCTGGCGTTGGCATAACCGGATAATCCGGATGTATCCCAACTCCTTCAAACCTTGTCCCATCTGGAAAATCAGTACGCTTTGCCGAGATTGTGAGCTGTGTTTTGGGCAGAGGTGCCTCAAAATAGGGTTGTCCGGTTGAACCTGCGGATGCTTCGCCTACGATTGTTGCGCGTCCGGAATGTTTTAGAGGTATCAAGAGATCTTCGGTTGCTGAGCCGCTGCCAACATCAATCAGAACAATCAGCTTTCCTCGAAACGGTGTGGCACTGGCGGGGAAAGTTTCACCATTTGTGAGGAGATGCATTGCTGTTGTTTCAGCGTTGGGCTGGGTGTGATGTGCGGAGAGTTCTCCGTTTTGCCATGCAGCCACGCCTTGTTCAGCTTTCTCCAGTCCGGTGATCTGAGGTGTTCGTTCCATCCAGATTGCGATCGGCTCCAGGCAGAGTTTTTTCATGAGCTTCATGGGTGTGTTGCCGCCGCCATTGCCACGTAAGTCAAGGATAAGTGGGCACTGATTGTCGATCTGGCTTAGGAAGGCGAGAGCTTGTTCCTCGTACTCTGGTTTTGAGAAGCTGCGGATGATCAGGCGTGGATGCTTTCCCGACGTGTCGAGTTCAAATGCTTTGAGATATGAAAGCGGATGCTTGTGTCCTGCGCGGGTGATCTGCAGGCTTTGCCCGTCGTGAAGAGTGATCTTGAGTTGGTTTGGCAAAAGAAAGCTATTGAATAGCAGCAGGTTGCGTTCTGCCGCTTCTGGCCTTGAGGCGCTGACAAGCTTTGTGTACCTCGCAAAGAACTCATCAGCAGGAAGGTCGTTGACCTGCTCAATGATGTCTCCGGTTTTGATGTCTTTGCGGGTTGAGCCACAAACAGTCCATGCGCGCTTTGAGGCTGATACGGGTAGGGGGCGTGCCCAGAACCCGAAGCCTGAGTTTTGCAAGAGTGTGAAATCAATGAAGTGAGTATGCGCGTTCTCAAGGCGAGCCAGATAGCTCTGCGTTGCGAGCAGGAAGCCACGGCGATCTTCGACGTCTTCCAATGCACCTAGATAGCGAAAGTAGAGATCTGCGTTGCTGGTTTCCGGGATGTTTTCCCAATGCGCGAAACAGCTTTCTACCGCTGAATATATTCGGCTGGCTGCATAGTACTTTGCTACAGGAGGAAGGGGCGCTGCCGGGTCTTCCAAGCGCATCATTGCTTGTTGAAGGGCAGAAGTCTCTTGTTCCATGGGAAAGCTCACTCAAAACCAACAATGAAATATGCGCATAGAAGATCAGGAAACCCTGATTTTGTACAGCGTGTTGGATTTAGGTTTGGCGCTTGAGACTGAAAAAACAAAACGCGACCGCTCGGAGGAGGGATCGCGTTTCTTGAAACTTTATTGGGGAAGGGCTTTAAGCAAACGCGGTTTGCTGAGAGCCTTCTTCTTCTGCCAAGGCAGTGGTAACAGCTTTTCTGACTTCCACCAGTGAAAATGGTTTTGTCAGAACGTCCTTCACGCATTTACCGACTTCTTCAGAGCGTTCACGCTGGTCTGCGTAACCGGTCATCAAAAGGATTGGCAGGCCCGGATAGCGAGCGCTACTTTGCATCGCAAGTTCGATACCATCCATCTCCGGCATTCTGATGTCGGAGAGCAGAAGGTCAAACCTGCCCTGCTGTTGCAGCAGTACAAGAGCGGCTTCGGCGCCATCTTCTACGGCGGTCACTTTGTGCCCGTCCAGCTCCAATGCACGTTTTACAAAGGCGCGGACTGCATCATCGTCTTCCGTCAGAAGTATGTGAGCCATTATAGCCCCCCTAGTTAGTCGTCACCTTCCTGCGGCACGTAGCCGATGAATGGCAACTGTCTCCATGCATGCCCCATGTCCATGCCGTAGCCGACGACGAATTTATCCGGACAATCAAAGCCCGTATAATCCGATTTAACATCGGCTTTTCTGTGGTTCGGTTTGTCCAGGAGTGCAGCAATCCGGACAGACTTGGCTCCACGTTCGGCGATCATGTCGCGTGCAAACTTCAGAGTGCGGCCGGATTCAAGAATATCATCGACCAAGATGACGTCTCTTCCGGTCACGTCGCTTTCGATATCGCGGAGGACTTTTACCTCTCCTGACGACACCGTTCCACTTCCATAACTTGAAAGGTGTAAAAATTCCATTTCCGGAACGGAACCTGCTCTGTGCAAAGCACGGGCAAGGTCAGCTGCAAAAATGAAGCTTCCTTTCAAGACCGCTACTACGAGGAGATTGTGAGGCTTGTCCTGTGAGATAGCTTCTGCGACGGCTTTTACGCGTGCCGCGATTGCTTCTTCATCAAACAGCACGCGGATTTCCGGGTTACCGGTCATCTAATGCTCGCTCTTTTCTTTTGGCGCTCAACAAAGCGCAATTGAATGTCGGCGGCTCGCTCTGGCGGATTGTTTAGCCGAGCTCTGAACCGGGTTTTATCACCTGGTGCAAGCCAGTCTTCTCTTGGCTCAACAATCCAGGAGTGTATCTCTTGCGTGTCCAGTGAGCGCAACGCCAGCTTAATCGCCGGAATATACGTCTCGCTTCTTGTAACATTTTCTACAGAACCTTCCACCACAAGCACGACGGAACCGTCGTCCACCTCACGAAATGTTCTCAGATCCTTAAATACAAGACCACGCAGATTTACGGTCATACCAGCCAACTGGTAAAGACCAGCCAAATCGGGGAAGGTTCTTACGATTGATTCACGGTAGTGCACAGCTGAAAAACAGAGTGCGAGTGAAGCAGCAAGAAGACTTGCGCCCAGCAGGCCTTTCGCGCTTATAACACCTGATTTGCGGGATGACTTGGTTTTTTTTCTAGATCTTCGGTTGGACTTTTGAGAGGCGCCTTCAGATTTCATTTTATCGTCGGGTTTATCCTCTTCAGAACCCGTTGGTTCTTCTGGTGCCTCATAGGAGTTGCTGGCCTTGTCACTGGACTGAGTGCCGGTGTCCTTGCCCATAGAACCGCTTGAATCTGAAGGTTCTTCCTTGGGTTTTCCTACAAGGTCTTCTTCTGAAAATGCTTCGTGACGATCTGCTTTATCGCCGAGACCAGCCCAATCGTTTTCATCCAAACTTTCAGAGAACGAGGGCTCTTTGCGGTCGTCATCGGGTGTTGAATTGTTGTGTACTTCGGGCTTAGCATCGAGTGCAGCGGCCCAATCGTCCTCTACCTCTGGTGTAACCTGCCAGATATGATTGCAGCTGGCGCATTTTACTTTGCGGCCAGTCTCCCCAATTTTGTCCGTTGGGATCTCGTAGGCAGTATTACATTGAGGGCAGATAATTTTCATCGAGCGTGGTCCAAAAGCGGTTGGCCTTTAAAAGGAATGGACAAGCCGCTTAAATCCTTCATTTTCTAGCGTATTCCTCTTCGAGAGCCGAAGAAGGCTGTCGGGAACACGTCTCAGAGCCACCAAATATGCAATATACTCACAAGTACTCAACTGCGTAGGCTTTGACTAGCCTAAATACAGGTGCTTCACGTCAGGTTGAGTGACTAGAATTTATTCTATCTGAAGTATGAGGACCTCTATATCCTTAATGAAGTGTTAATTTATTCGAGGGATATCCAAAGGAACAGGCTCGCATAAATTTGCAGGGGTAAGTTCAGTCAAAAATTGAACGCGAGAAAATTATTTTTTAGAGTGATTTGCACGAGTTTGGCCTCATTTTTCTGATAAGGCGAAACCTCACGTCTGCTAGGGGAATTTTCGGTGATACGCTTTGAGAATGTGGGACTTCGGTATGGCATGGGCACTGAAGTACTTCGGGATTTGACCTTTTCCATTGAGCCGCAATCTTTTCAGTTTCTCACTGGTCCTTCAGGTGCGGGCAAAACCAGTTTGCTGCGCCTGTTATTCCTTTCTATGCGCCCCACTCGCGGGTTGATTTCTGTTTTTGGCAAAGACACCACCAAGATCGCAAAGGCTGAGCTGCCGTCCATGCGCCGCCGGATTGGTGTGGTGTTTCAGGATTTCCGGTTGCTGGATCACCTGACCACCTACGAGAATGTGGCTCTGCCGCACCGTGTTGCGGGGAAATCCGAGGCAGAGTACCGTCCTGATGTGATTGATTTGCTGAAGTGGGTGGGACTTGGTGACCGTATGCATGTGCTGCCGCCTGTTCTTTCCGGTGGTGAGAAGCAGCGCGCTGCTATTGCGCGGGCGTTGATCACGCGGCCTGAAGTTTTGCTTGCGGATGAGCCGACAGGTAACGTGGATCCTCCGCTTGCCCGCCGTTTGTTGCGTTTGTTCATTGAGCTGAACCGGCTTGGCACTTCCGTGGTGATCGCAACCCATGATTTCCATTTGCTGGAGCAAGTGGAAGCTCGGCATCTTATCCTCAACGACGGGCGGTTGGCTGTTCATGACTGATACTCAGCAAAGACGAGAACCGCCAATGTCTGGCCCGAAGTCGGGGCCAAAACGCGCGCCTGCTGGACAAAAAAGGCCTAGCAGACCGCGGAAAGGACCGCCAAAAGGCAAGGGTGGTCGCCCGGTCAAAAAAGCGGCGGGTGCAAAACCTTCTGGTTTGCGATTCAAGCTCAAAGCGAGGCCTGCTCCGATTGTACCGCCGCAGGCGATCTCCGGTCAGGCCTTGATGCTTGTTGTGGCGATCATGAGTTTTCTGGCCTGCCTGACCGTTGGGTTTGTTGCCATCGTCAATGATGCGGCGAATGACTGGACCAATGATCTGGTGCGCGAGGTCACTGTGCAGATCCGTCCTGCGGATGGCGTGAACATGCTGCAGGAGATTGATCGCACGTTGGCTCTTGTTCGCGAGTTTCCCGGTGTCGGGGATGCGCGTGCGCTCTCTGATGAGGAAACCAAGGGATTGCTTCAGCCCTGGCTTGGGGCCGGGCTTGAACTGGAAGAGCTTCCGGTTCCGCGTCTGGTTCTGGTGGAAATAGATGATCCTGAGTTGCTTAATCTGGCAGATATGAAGGCAAAGATTGAGCAGGATATTCGTGCAGCCTCAGTAGATGATCACCGTGTCTGGAATCGCCAGCTTTCTGCGATGGCGAATACCGCTGTGCTTGTAGGTTTTGGTATCCTGGTGCTTGTTCTGTTTTCCATGGTGCTCTCCGTCATTTTTGCGACGCAGGCTGCTATGTCCGGCAACAAGGATGTGGTTGAAGTGCTGCACTTTGTTGGTGCGGAAGTTAGCTTTATTGCCTCCGAGTTTCAGCGTCACTTCCTGGTGTTAGGGCTTAAAGGCGGGGTCATCGGCGGTACGATTGCCGCACTGAGCTTTCTGGTCATCGGTTTCTTTGGCAGTTCGGACATTACTTCCGTCAGCGGTAATCAGGTTCAGGCCTTGTTTGGGGCGGTGCAGGTGGGTGTGATCGGGTACGTTGGAATTGTTGCGGTTGTGGTGCTTGTTGCGGTCTTAACCGCTCTGACGTCTCGTCTGGCTGTCCACAGACATTTGGCAAATATGGATTAAGTGTCGTTTTCTTCCCATTTTCGCCAGTTCTGATATGTAGTCAGGAAAATATTCGTTCAGGTTTGTGGCTATAAGCATTGTAGCGGCATCATGGAGCATTCTTTGAATACGCGCGACACAGCGGCTAAATTTAAAGCACCCGGTGAGCAAGAGCCGGTACCAGCCAGCGTTGATAAACGCTCTGGCCGGAAGTCGTTTGTCCGGTGCAGTATCCGTTTCTTCTTTTTGTTGTTTCTGATTTGCTCTGTCGTTTTTGCAGCTGGCTTCTTGTGGTTTGTGGAAGTTTTGCAGCCCGCTGTGCAGGCTGTTGTACCCAAACATGCTGATGGCATTGTTGTTTTGACTGGTGGTCGAGACCGGATTTCGCAAAGTCTGGATCTTCTGGAAGTGGGAAGCGCGAAGCGTCTTTTAATCTCTGGCGTTCACCCATCAACCAGTGCAAAGCAGATTGCGCGGCTTAATTCCAAACGGATGTGGTTGTTTGATTGCTGCGTTGATCTGGACCGAAAAGCGCTCAATACCATCGGGAATGCCGAGGAAACGGCGAACTGGGTGCGAAAAAATCAGTTCAGCTCACTGTTGGTCGTTACCAGTGCCTATCACATGCCTAGAGCGTTGGCCGAATTGCAAGTTCGCCTGCCGGATGCTGAGCTTTACCCAAGCCCTGTCTACCATAAAGAGCTGGATTTAGAGCGTTGGTATGAAAGTTCTTCGATAACAAAGCTTCTCCTCCGCGAATATGTGAAGTATATCCTCGTTCGGCTGCGAGTTGAGCTGGACGCTGTATTCCCTGTAAGACACTCCTCTTAATTTCGTAAGATGAAATCTGAATTCACCTTGGCATAGTGCTGGGTGGAAATGGTTGTGAAGGTCCTATGCTCGTCCTGCGTTCCGTTCTTTTTAACGTGCTTTTTTACATCAGCACCCTGATCATTATGATCGCGTGTATGTTTTTGTTTATTCTTCCTGTCCGGTATTGCTGGTGGTTGCTGCCATTCTGGTGCCGTGTAGAGAAGTTTTTGTTGCGTTGGGTTGGTGGTGTAAAATCCGAGATCACAGGCCTCGAAAACCTGCCAGATACGGGCTGTGTCATCGTTTCCAAGCACCAGTCTGCATGGGAAACGTTTGCGCTTGCTGAGTATTATCGTCAGCCAACGTTTATCCTGAAGCGTGAGTTGCGCTGGGTGCCATTCTTCGGATGGTATCTGATGAAGTTCCGCCAGATCCCTGTTGATCGCGGTAAAAAGGGCAAGGCCCTTGCTGCCATGGGTAAGAGAGCTGCTGAGGCTATTGCGGAAAACCGCAATATCATCATCTACCCAGAAGGAACACGCCGTCCAGCTGGTGCTGAGCCACAATACAAATATGGTATCGTGCACCTTTATAAAACGCTGAACTGCCCTATTGTTCCGATTGCTCTTAACTCAGGTGTTTATTGGCCGCGTCGCCGGTTCTTCCGTTTCCCTGGCACGATCAAAGCAGAGATCCTTGAGCCTATTCAGCCGGGCTTGCCACCGGAGGAATTCTTCAAGCTTTTGCAGGAGCGGATCGAGACTGCCTCTGAACGTTTGCTTGATGAAGCGGAAAAAGATACGCCGGATAACATTATCATCAAAGAAGCTCGTGTACTGCAGGCAGAATATAAGAAAAAATAAAGATTTTGCGTGGAAATCAGATGTTTCAAAGGAAGAAGGTCGCCTTTGCCTTAAAGGCGGCTTCTTTTTTTGACAATGCTCTGGCTTAACTTGTAACATGTTCGCAGTTTGTTCTATAAAGTACTATGGGAAATAGCAGGAGAAATCAGGAGAGTGCGTTGCAGTACTCATTGTTTGATGATCGCTTGCCAAGTGGCAGGTCTCCACGTGTGTCAGAGGAGCTAGGTGCTGGTAGCCAGTTCAAATACTGGTCTGGTGCATCCGGGCATCGTTACCTCTTTACCCGGATCTCTCCGGAAGAAGTTTCTGACTATGCGGAGAACCTTGTTCTGATCACAGACAAGAAGAGCGAAGCCGTTGTCTGGCTCGGGTTTTTGGGTATGTCGAATGAAAAGACCCCAATGCCTGCGCTGAAACCTTCGCAGGGTGCATACGTACATCTTCTGGCAGAAGACAGCGCGGAGAGGGATCGCGCTCACAATGATCTGCGTACGGGGATCTTTTCTTATATCAAGCAGGAAGACGAGTAGTCGAAACCTGAAGTTATATCGAGAGTTGTCGTGCCAGCCATTCTACGTTCTGGTCTTTAATACCCATTTCCTTCATATGCGCGTGAGTGTTGAGTACATACTCCGGATTTGCGCCAGACTGACCCACAGCCCCCTTTACAATCTGCAATTGGTCTTTTAGCGGTAACGCACCTGCATATTGCTCGTGTTTCTGGTCTGCAACGAATGTGACTGCACGAACTTTGGTGCCTTCCTCGTCCAGCAAACGGACACGGCGGTGTGTTTCCAGATACACCATGGTTTGCTGTTCACGTTCGCGGAGGTACCCAAGTGTGTGCTGCCAGTTTTCTGGTGAGACCCTGAATGCCATGCCGATGCAAGCACCGCCTTTATCCAGCCCAAATACCAGTCCAGGGTTGTCTTGAGTCCCACGATGAACCCATGAATACACACAAAGAGTTCTATGAACGCCATGCAAGATTGCGGGGACTGCTTGCTCGAAAGTAAAGCCAGGGCGCCAAATTAGTGAGCCGTAGCCAAATATCCATAAATCTCGCATAACTATTTTCTCGTAGAATTCTTTGAATGACACGCCTATCAGGCTCGTAATCAGCATGCAACTCACAGCACTGTGTGAGGGTAACGGAGAGTAGATGACTGAACCAAAAGTATCCCGGCCTCCAAGAAAGTCTGCGTATTTCGTTTTGGCGATCCTTGTCGCCTTGATCATTGGCGGGTGGTCCGCCTATTGGGCAGTTGGGCGCGGTATTGTTTCTGATGTTTTACGCAATGGTGTAAAGGTTGCGGAAGCAGACGGCGGAGGTCTTAAATGTGGTGACCAGCAACTTGGTGGTTACCCGTTCCGATTTGAACTGACCTGTACCCCGTTCCGCATGGATAAGAACGGAGAGTGGTATTTTATCAATGAGTTACGTGGTGTAGCGCTGGCTTATAACCCGACCCATGTGATCTTTGAGGCGACCGGTCCTGCCGAGGCGAACTTTGGTCAACAGGGACCTGCATACTCAGCGCATTGGAAAACTGCTCAGGCGAGCGTGGTGGCTGAAAACAGTAAGCCTGCCAAAATTGACGCTGTCTTTAAAGAGCCGAAGCTGACTTACACCATTGGCGAGCAGTCCGTTGAGTTGAATGCTGAGCGGACAGAAGCGCATATGCGCCGCGTTGAAGGCAATGAGGACGCGCTTGATCTGGCTGTGCAGGTCAATGGCCTGACAGCGGGTAAAGTGTCTGATGATGTGCCGTTGGATATCAGCCTTGTTATTCAGTTGCCGGAGGGCTCGAAGCTTCTGGACGGCAAAGTTCGCAATATTGCTGATTTGATGGTTGATGAAGAATTAAAGGTCAACCTCTCCAGCTTGCAGCTGAAAAGCGGTGAGTTTTCCGTCAATACGGGTGGTGATCTGGTGATTGACCGTCAGGGGCGTTTGAATGGAACGCTGCCGCTGGTGATCACTGGTATTCATCAGTTGGAGGATGTGTTGCGGCCACTGTTCCCACAAGGCTCCAAAATGCTTGAAACGCTGCAAAAGACTGCGATGAGTATTGGGCAGGGAAGTGCGGTAAATGGTGTGCCGACGCTCAAGATCCCAGTGACCATTGAGAATGGGCGTGCTCGTATTGCGTTCTTTGATCTGGGGCCTGTGCCTCAGTTGATCATAAAAGAAAGCGGCTCGTAAGAGCCGCTTTTGGTTTATGCGAGAGCCAGACGGTCAATCGGGACGATGAAGCTGTCTTTGTCGTCTGGTTCTGCCAGATTTTCAAAGAGGCTGTTGTCGACCTTATTTTTGTTTGGCACCAGCCAGCGGACATGAAGCCAATCACGTTCCTTGCCGATCCTGGAGATTTCTTCCACGAGAGTGCGACCGATGCCGGTTTGGCGATGGTTCTGTACGACGTAGATATCATCCAACTGGCCAATGCGCAGGCCAGAGATCAGGTCTGGAATGTCAAAGAAAGCGGCAAAGCCAACCAGTGTCTCACCTTCGAATGCACCAATGATTTCGATGGACTTGTCTTCGAGCAGGCGCTCGGAAAAGACTTCGTCCGGGCGACGTGGAGCACCGCGCTTAAGAGCTTGCGCATTCTCTGCAATGAGAGGGGCCAAGTCTGGCGCGTCACCGGGTTTTAAGGCTCTAAAAGAAAGATCAGCCATTATACCTCTTCCCGTTCCTTCGTTTGATTTTGCGTTATAGAGTGACCCCAAAAATCCCTTAAAATCAAGGTGTGAAAGTCTCATAGGGCTTGGAATTTTGTGGGATGCCTAATTCCTAAGGCTGGCTTGTTTTTCATCGGTGCTATTATTGCGGCCAAAGACCTAGTGTTTGACGGTTCAAAACTCGTAAATAGCACGAATGGTGAGTAGTGAAGGCGGGTTGAGGCCTCTAAACTCAGCCTGATTTTGCAACGCAACAGGAAGTGTCATGTCTAGCTCAGAGCAAGTTCACAGTATCAGACCGCGTCGCAGTGCGCTTTACATGCCGGGCTCAAACGCACGGGTACTGGAAAAGGCCAAAGGGCTGGATGTGGATGTGCTGCTGCTGGACCTTGAAGACGCTGTTGCGCCTGATGCCAAAGAGATGGCGCGCACCCAAGTGTGTGAGGCTGTCGCTGGTGGCGGTTACGGGCATCGTGAGCTTGTTATTCGTATCAATGGGATGAAGACCCTCTGGGGCCAGGAAGACCTGAGAGCAGCTGTTGCTGCCAAACCGGATGCTGTGCTTTTGCCGAAGGTGGAGAGCCTTGCTGATATTCAGCCTGTTGCGGATTATCTGACTGAGCAGGGTGCTGATAGTGTTCGCATCTGGGCGATGCTTGAGACCCCGGGTGCGATCCTCAATGCCTCCGAGATTGCTGAGGCTGCCAAGGACCCACATAACCGTCTGGACGTGTTCATCATCGGCACCAATGATCTGAGCAAGGAGAGTGGTGCAAAGATCCTACCGGGACGTGCTGTTTTGATGCCTTGGCTGATGACCCTCCTGGCGATAGCGCGTGTTGGTGGCGCGGATATTCTGGATGGCGTTTATAACAACTTCTCTGACCTTGAGGGCTTTGCAGAAGAATGTAAGCAGGGGGCAGAGATGGGGCTGGATGGCAAAACGTTGATCCATCCGAAGCAGCTTGGGCCTTGCAACACTGCCTTTGCGCCGAGTAAGGCGGATGTTGAGTGGGCGAAGAAGATGATTGCCGAGTTTGAGCTGCCAGAAAACCAGAGCAAAGGCGCCGTGCAGGTTGATGGCAAAATGGTTGAGCGTCTGCATGCAGATATTGGCCGCAAAACGGTTGCGATTGCTGAGGCTATCAAGCGGCACGTGAACGCGTAAATTTGAACTCTGTGCACGTTTTAACCTCTGGTATCAGATAGGTGTGGCTGGTAGGTTCCCGCCCACACCAGAAGAATTTAAAGGAATAAACATGCGCCTTTACCGCCTCATCACCGAACCGGATTCTGCAAAGTTTTGTCACCGCGTCACTGAAGCGCTCAACAAAGGTTGGGAACTGCAGGGCTCTCCAACCATGACTTATGACGCAACTCAGGGCCTTACCATTTGTGGTCAGGCTGTGGTCAAGCATGTTGATGGTGAGAAGTATACGCCAGAGACCAAGCTTGGCGCTTGGTAAGACACGTTTTTGATTGATGTTGGAAGTGGCGGGAATTTCCCGCCATTTTGCTTTTGGACTACCGTTAAGCGGTTTCCAGCATGGCCTCTAAAACACCCCGATAGACCGCTCTAATGCGATGATGATGGTTCGGGGAAGCTTGCCAGAAGTTGGTGAGGCCGGGGCCTGCATTCAGTTCCAAGACGTTTGCTGGTGCGTCGTCTTTGCTGAGATCATCGCAAAGGATGTCGACGCCCGCATAGCGTAAGCCGCATACGCGCGCTGCTTCTACTGCCAGATCTTTGAAGCCTGGCGACGCGAGGTCGGTGACGTCGACTGCTTCACCACCGGTTGAGAGGTTGGCATTGGAGAGGAGCTGCAGGAATTCTCCGTTATGGAGAGTGCTTGCCAGATTGTAGCCAGCTTCCTGAATGGCTTTGAGGATGCGCGGGTCGTCGTTTTCAACCTTATAGCCGCCGCTGCGGGTGGTGAGGGTTTTGATTTTTGCAGCCAGTAGTTCTGCAACGGTGTTGGTGCCATCTCCGATGATGGAGAGAGGGCGCCGTTCGATGATGGCCAGAATGGTTCCATCAAGTACAATCACGCGGTAGTCACGGCCTGAGACAGCTTCCTGTACCAGCATGCGGTCGTTGGATCGCAAAGCGTTTGTGAGATGGGTGTTGAGTTCCGCCTCATCAGAAATCTTCTGAACGCCAACGCCTTGGGTGCCCTCATTGGGTTTTATGAAAACCGGATAACCCAGTGACTGAGCGATCTCGCCTGCATCTGTGAGCGTGTTCAGGCTTTTGGCGACATGTGGGTTGGCGATGCTGAGTTGCCTGATGGCTTTGTCTGAATGAATGAGTTTGAAGTTTGGGGTGGGCAGACCTGCGTCCTGTAGCAGGCGACCGCAGAAATCCTTGTCTCGCGCAGCCTCTCCAGCAGCATAGCTATTGAGTGCGAAGGCTCCGCCCTTGATGGGAAAGCGTTTGCCGCTGCCTGTTTCGATATAGCCGAAATAGAAGAACTCGCTGTCGAGAGCGAGTTTGATGCCTTTCTCCTGACACAGCTCTGCAAGCAAGCGTGGGGCAAGAGGGAGGTTCGGCAGGTCAGGCGCAACAGGGATAAACTGCATTCAAGTTCTCAAGCTAGTAAAAAAGGAGCGCCGAAGCACTCCTCTTCATACATCAGAATTTTGCTTAAGGCTCTAGTTGTTGCCGCGTCGCTGACGGGAATTCGCGATGTAATCAATCTTGAACAGATCCGGGTTAGTCGCGCCGTTCTCAGTCACGTCATAAATGGCAACAGACGTGTCGTAACCCTGTGCGTCGCGTACAGTCCATTGTTTGAGCTTGTAGTTTCTTGCGTCGAAAATCAGCGTCAGGCGGCCAGATGTGAAACGGGTTTTATCGTCGATCGCGATTGTGATGAGATCTGGTTCAACAACCACGTTGGTTACATTGGCGTCTGTCTTGAGGTCGATTTTATCAGCCAGCAGGAAGCGCAGCGGTGTCTGGGAAAGAGGCCAGATGTCCTGTGTCTGCAACTTACGGTCCTTCACCGAAACCATGCTGCCGTCAGCAATGATGTCGAGTGTAGAAGGCTTGTTGTAGTAGAAGCGGACTTTGCCCGGGCGGCTGATGAAGAACTGGCCTTCTACACGCCCGCCGGTTGGGCCAAACTGCACGAACTTGCCGTGCATATTGCGGACGGAATTGAAATACTTGCTAACGGCGTCAATGGCTTGCACGTTGGTCAGCGCGACTGGCTGCGCTTGCTGGGCTGTTTGAGCGGCGGAGTGTTCCGCAGTTAGTGGGACAGAACCAATAAAAAGCGCTGCTGCAATTGCGAGGCTTTTGCCAATCCTACCAAAAGAGATCGCCTGAGATGCAATCATAAATATAACTCCGCTGTCAAAACTCGTAGAACAACCGTAAAGCGAGTTGATTAACTCTTCTCTAAATCCAGCTTGCGGTTATTTGTGAACCCTCATTCTGATAGGCTATCGTTACCATAAGGCGAAGATGGGGCATATGCCTCAAATTCCATAAATTCGCCTAGAGATCTCCGAAATGACTGATCAACTTTTCGGGAGTGTTTTACAGCAGTCTCCTCGTGATTGGCTGTAGGCAGACTGCTGTAAGAGAGGTATCAGAACTGTTCGCCGTTTTCTGGAAGCAGGATTTCACGCTTACCGGCATGGTTCGCTGGGCTGATCATGCCTTCCTGCTCCATGCGCTCAATAAGAGAAGCTGCACGGTTGTAACCGATTGAGAGGCGGCGCTGAATGTAGGAGGTCGATGCTTTGCGGTCTCTGGCGACGATTGCGACGGCCTGATCGAACAGGTCGTTGGTTGCGTTGCCGGAGCCTTGCGTCAGGGCATCGTAACCGCCTTCAGACTCGGCGTCTTCAGTCACGTCAGAGAGATAAGTTGGTGTGCCTTGCTCTTTGAGGTGTGAAACGATGTCTTCCACTTCATCATCAGCGACGAATGGACCGTGAACACGTTGTGTTCTACCGCCTGCTGCCATGTAAAGCATGTCACCCATGCCAAGCAGCTGTTCTGCGCCCATTTCGCCAAGGATTGTGCGACTGTCGATCTTAGACGTCACCTGGAACGAAATACGGGTTGGGAAGTTGGCTTTAATAGTGCCGGTGATGACGTCCACTGATGGACGCTGGGTTGCCATGATCAGGTGGATACCAGCTGCACGGGCCATCTGTGCCAGACGTTGGATTGCGCCTTCAATGTCCTTACCGGCCACCATCATGAGATCAGCCATCTCATCAACGACGACGACGATGTACGGCATTTTCTCCATTGGCAGTTCTTCTTCTTCGAAGATTGGCTCGCCAGTGTTTTTGTCAAAACCGGTCTGAACGGTTCGGGTGAAGCTTTCGCCCTTCTTCATGGCTTGCTCAATGCGGGTATTGTACCCGTCGATATTGCGCACGCCCATCTTGGACATTTTCTTGTAGCGATCTTCCATCTCACGAACGGTCCATTTCAAAGCCACGACGGCTTTGTTCGGATCGGTCACAACAGGGGTGAGAAGGTGCGGAATGCCGTCATAAATGGACAGTTCCAGCATCTTCGGATCGATCATGATCATCTTACACTGCTCAGGGGTGAGTCTGTAGAGCAGGGAGAGGATCATGGTGTTGACGGAAACGGACTTACCAGAGCCTGTGGTACCCGCCACGAGCAAGTGAGGCATGCGGGCAAGGTCGGCGATGACGGCTTCACCATTAATGGTTTTGCCGAGGGCCATGGCCAGCTTTGCCTTGGACGCGTCAAAGTCCTCAGAGTCCAGAAGTTCGCGAAGGTATACGGTTTCGCGCTTGGCGTTTGGCAGCTCGATACCGATGGCGTTTTTGCCCGGAATAACGGCTACACGTGCAGAGATCGCGCTCATGGAACGGGCGATGTCGTCTGCCAGGCCAATAACGCGGGAAGATTTGATACCCGGAGCTGGTTCCAGTTCGTAAAGCGTGACAACAGGTCCCGGGCGAACTGCGATGATTTCACCACGGACGCCAAAGTCACCCAGCACGCCTTCCAGAATACGGGCGTTTTGCTCAAGTGCGTCTTTACTCAGGCGCTGTTTGCCGTCTGCCTGAGGCTCAGCGAGCAGCTCGATGCTTGGCAATTCAAACGGTGGTTGTTTGATAATTGCGGTAGATCTTTTTTCCTGAGCAAACGGGCGCGGTACAGAGCGCCCCGGAGCAGGGCGTGGTGGCTGTTGTTGAGGCGCCGTCTGCATTGGTGGTTCTTGCTCATCAGGACTTGCAATGCCGATCGGTGCATCTGGCTGAGGGCCGAGATGAAGGTCTTCGCCCTCATGGTATTCATCTGGTCCGAGCACATATCCCTGTTCATCATAAACAGGTTCACCTGCAGGAACGGGCTCCCACTGTTCTTCAGGATAGTGCTCGTTTGGTGCGGCATAATGTTGGGTGTTGTCGTGTTGCGGGTCAAACTGCACATCTGACCGCTCAGCCTGATCTTCCTGCTGATAATAATCGCTGAGGCCATCGTCTTCGACAGACATGAGTTTGGATGCTACTTTGCGTCTTAAACGAGAGACTAGGTTGTCTTTTTCAGCGGGCTCGTCTTCATCAGCTCCGTGCTCTTCCCACTGCTGATCTGCCTGTTGGTCGTGCTGTTCTTCTTCGTAGTATTCAGGCTGCTGAGGTTGGTTTGGATCATGCGGAGCTGTTGCATAATCTTCTTCCTGCCAATTTTGCTCAGTGACCAGCTTACGCTTGAAGACCGTGCGCTGGATCGCGCTGGTTGCCATGAGCTTCCAGTGGCTTAGTGCGCCAATAATTGCGTAGTAGCGGTTATTTTCGCCGTCATAGTCTTCCTCAGAATCTTCCGTGAACGGCAATGCTTCGTGAGGAGTGTATTCATCTTCAACGGCTTCGTCTTCGGTGAACTCTGCCGGGGTTGGGTCTTTGCCGATGAGACCAGCTGCGTAAGCTAATAGCACAATCGAAGGCAGGCCAAGGCCGACAGCACCGGTCAGGGTTCTCATGCCGGTCGAGAGCTCTGGCAGGATTGCAGTTGGAACTGAGAAGATCCAGTCGCCAAGGAAACCGCCAAGTCCTGTTGGCAATGGCCAGCTTGATGGAATTGGAATGGCCGCCAGACCACCTGCAAACAGCACGGTTCCGACAAGCCATGTCAGAAAGCGTTTACGGGTGACGCCGGATGTATACTTGAGAGACAGGCGCCAACCCCAGATGAAGATGGGCACCAGAAAGACAGCTGTTGCCAGCCCGATTGTCTGCATCAAAACGTCTGCAACAATGGCTCCAGTCTGACCCAGTGCATTGTGAATCTCCGCATTGGTTGCGTGATTCAAGCTTGGGTCGTCCGTTGACCATGTTGCGAGGGCTGCCGCCACACAGAGACCGATGACGAGGATCACCGCGCCACCAATGACGATTATGTTGCTTTTGATAAAGCGCTTGATCGGGCTCTCTGTGTCAGCCAGTGAAACAGAGCTTGCTTTTGGTCGTTGCATTGCAGCAGCCTGACGCATTCAATTACTCCAGAGAGTCCAAAATTCTTCGGAAAGCTTCCTTGCTGACTTCCAAAGATTCAACGAGGGCGAGGCGAATATATTTGTCACCGGGGTTGGAGCCGTCCGGCATATCAGAGGCGATGTAAGCTCCTGGCAAGGACTTTACGCCCACTTCACGCCAGAGCTTTTCAGCGACCTGTGTTCCAGAACCCCAGCGGGAAACATCCAGCCAGAGGAAAAAGCCGCCATCTTTACGTACTGAGCCAAATAGAGGAGATAGCATTTCCTCTGCGGCGTCGTATTTTTTATTGTAGAGGCGGCGGTTTTCGATCACGTGTCCTTCATCTCCGAACGCACGAACGGCGAGCGCCTGCACAGGCATTGGGACTTGAGGTGCTGCAACATTGCGGAAATCGGCGAAGAACTGAATGAACTCCGGATCTCCGGCAGCAAAGCCACAGCGTGCGCCGGGGAGGTTAGAGCGTTTGGACAATGAGTTGAATGTCACGACATTTTTCAGCGTGCCATCAAGAGCTTCTGCGGCCTCCAAAATGCCTGTTGGAGGCGTGTCGCGATAGATTTCAGAGTAGCACTCATCAGCGAAGAGCAGAAAGTTGTGTTTGCGTGCCAGCTTGATGAGCTTTTGCCAATACTCCATAGGCGCAACGGTGCCTTGTGGGTTGGCGGGGGACGCGAAATAGAATGCGACGGTGCGGTCGAGCAAAGCTGGATCGATGGCATCCAGATCAGGCAAAACTCCGTCTGCTGGTTCTGGCAAAAGAATTTCGTCAGCACCCGCAATATGAGCACCTGCACCATAGGATTGGTAAAACGGGTTCGGCAAAATAACAGCCGGCTTACCGTCTTTCTTCAGATAGTCGCGAGCGCAAACACAGCCAAAGACAAGTCCTTCGCGAGAGCCGTTGAGCGGAATAACGCTTTTGTCCGGATCGAAGGCATCAGAGAGTTGAAAACGGTTTTTGACCCATTTGCCAACAGCTGCACGGAATTCATCTGTACCACGAATTGCAGGATACTTGCGGAAACCGTTCTGATTTTCTTCAAGTACTTCAATGACGTAGCTTGGAGGTTCATGACGCGGTTCACCGATTGTCATGACAATTGGATCAAGACCCGGTTCGATTCCAGCGAGCTGCTGATTCAGCCGCTGAAACGGGTTTCCTCCGCTAGATTTTTTCTCAATTTCTTTCGTGGACACAAGAATCCTCGCAGGAATGATTTACAACAAATGCTCGGAGCACCAAAACTCTAGTGTTTTTTGGTAAATTGGCTGTTAACCAATTTACTGTGCGCTAAGCTGAATAGGTGTTTCTTCTGGGGTTTGTCATCTGATTTTTTAGAAGTGTGGGTTTTGATGTGTGCGTTGAGTTAGGATCGAACTTGGGCCGGGATTTGTCGGAATGGCACAAACCACAGAAAATATTGAAGCGAGCCAGATTCATTTGGATTCTTCATTTGTCATTGTCTTTTCCAAGTCAAAAGGCATGCGCAGACTCACGCTAGAACAGCTGCGTGACTATGAGCTGGAGCCCGACGAATTTTATTGGGCTTATTTGCAACGGGTTGCCGCTCAGAACCGCGAATTTCTTGAAGAAATTGGGCTGGAACACAACGATATTGATGGTCTTCTGGCCCGAGAGGTACGTCCGCATTGCCATGTACGTACAAAAGGGGCGTTTATTGCCATCAACGTTTTCAATGAGTTGCCGAAACAGGAAAGCGGCGACATGGAATGTGCCCAGATCTGGGTGGATGCTAAGCGGATGATCTGCATCTGGCACGATCCGCTGGATGTTTTTCAAAGTTTGGTTGAGGGGTTCAAGGCCCGTGTGCCACCGGAAAGTACGGCAGAATTCTGGGCTCGATTGGTGCTGGCGATAGCGGAACGTGCTGAAGAAATGGTTGAGGTGCTTCAGGGCAGGATCGATCATCTTGAAGATGTGGTGCTGGAGACAGGAGATCATCCTTGGGAAAGCGAACTCGCGCAGGTTCGTCGGTTGGCAACCATTGTTAGACGCAGCATGCTGGCGCATCTGGATATCTTAAGGAATTTTGAAATTGAGAAGTTTGAATGGGTCAATCGGATCAACAAACGCCGCGTTCGTGAAGCGGGTGACCGAGCCCTTCGAATTGCCGAGGAGATGGATGCTATCCGTGAACGAGCAGAAATAGTTCACGACCAGATCATGTTTAAACGATCAGAGAACACCAACCGCTATATGCTGATGATGGCGGCAATTGCCGTTGTGTTTCTGCCGCTTAGCTTTGTAACTGGATTACTCGGCGTTAATGTGGGCGGCATTCCGGGAAGCCATGATCCGGTTGCGTTTAGTATTGTTAGCGGGATTCTGATCTTTATCGGTGTGGGACTGTTTGCGGTCGTCCGATGGTTTAAGATCTTCTAGGGAGCTGGCTACGTGTGTGTTCTTATCTGAAAGCCGGAACCATTATTGACGATTGCGCTCTAAAAATCGCTGGTAATGCCTTTGACTTCCCAATCGCTGTAGCGGGCAGGGTCCAGGCCACCGCGGCCATTGAGCTCTTTCGGCATTTCTTTTTGGGCAGCATCGATCTCTGCGCGGCGCTCTTCGGCTTCTTTTAAAGCGCGTTGGGCGGCAGGGGGCAGTTCTTCAAACCGGCGTTTTTTCGACGCTTCTTCAATCTGCTCCGTCGTATCGACTTCTTGTGTTTTAAAGTTTTCGACGGCTGATTTGTTGTCTTTTTCCATTTCAATCCCGGTTGGCTGATGCTGCTTATCGCTGTTGTAAGCTTGCGTTTGCCATTTGGAGCTACCACTTAAGCTGGTAGTGGTAGTTTCACAATGATCGCGTAGGCTTAGATATAGGCGCGTGAGCCTGTATTTTGCAATGGGCACTGCGTTCATTGGTGGATGACCGACGGAATTGGCGAACTAAGAGAACAGATTGGAGCATTGAAACCATGAACTATGTACGGACCGGTATGCTGCTTGCGGCGATGACCGCTTTGTTTATGGGTATTGGCTTCATGCTTGGCGGCCAAACCGGCATGCTGATTGCTCTATTGATCGCCGGTGGTATGAACATCTTCTCCTATTGGAATTCGGATCGCATGGTTTTGGCCATGCACCATGCGCAGGAAGTGGATGAACGACAGGCCCCGGAGCTTTATGGTATGGTTCGTACTATGGCGGCGCGTGCTGAGCTGCCGATGCCGAAGGTTTATGTGATCAACAACCCGCAGCCCAATGCGTTTGCGACAGGCCGAAACCCTGAGAATGCAGCAGTTGCAGCGACGACTGGTCTTTTGAACTCTCTTTCCAAAGAAGAAGTTGCGGGCGTGATGGCGCACGAGTTGGCCCACGTGAAAAACCGTGACACGCTGATCATGACGATTACTGCGACGATCGCTGGTGCGGTCTCCATGCTGGCGAACTTTGCGCTTTTCTTTGGCGGAAACCGCAACAATCCGCTTGGTCTGATTGGGTCTATCCTGATGATGATCCTTGCACCAATGGCGGCGGCTTTGGTTCAGATGGCGATTTCCAGAACACGTGAATATGCAGCTGACCGTATGGGTGCGCAGATTTGTGGTAACCCGCTTTGGCTTGCTTCCGCTTTGCATAAGATTGCTGGTGGCGCGGCGCGGGTTGTGAATGAAGATGCAGAACATAACCCTGCAACGGCGCATATGTTCATCATCAATCCGCTTTCCGGTCAGAACATGGACAACCTGTTCTCGACACATCCGAACACAGATAACCGGATTGCGGCGCTTCGTCAGATGGCTTCTGAAGCTGGCTTTACTGAAACACGTAGTTCTGGCGGTGGTGGTCATTTTAACGTGCGCGAGACGTCACAAGCTCAGCCGCGGCGTGAAACACTTCGCCCAAGTGGCCCATGGGGAGCATCCCGCCAATCAGGGCAGCGTGGTGGTCATGACCAACCTAGTCGTGATGAACCTCGGAAGCCCAAAGGGCCATGGGGCTAAAAGCAAGGGAAATCTGCGAATGCGAACCGTCTCTCGCATTTGCTTTGTTGATTGTACCGTGTTTACCTGAATAACTATTCGCGCTTCCCAAATTGTCTTTGCAATATTAAAGGTTCTGTGGTTAGCCGAGCAGGATTTGACAGTTCTCCTTTGGTTACAACTGGCAGTAATCCGCCGAAACTCTAGTGGAACCTGATGAAACCGGTTGGCCTCTGAGTGAGGCTCTTCACACAAGAATGCATCTTTAAAAGAATAGATGGCGCCGAAGGTCTGGCGACACATTCTGGAATACATGGATCAACGATGAGCGCAGAGCGTAAGAATACATCCTCTCAGGACAGAAACTCCAAGTTCAAGGGGAGAAAGCGTTCTGGAGCACCGAAGACTCCAAGAGACAATGACAGAGCTTCCGAAACGGAGAGCGTAGAGGGCACCTTTAAAGATCCCGGCTACGCAGCTCGTAAGGCTGCCACCGATCTGATTGGTAAAGTTTTGAGCAAGCGCATGCCACTGGATGGTGAGCTTGACCTGAACAATGGTCATCCGGGCTATAAACGCCTTGAGCCGAATGATCGGGCGCTTGTTCGGGCAATTATTGGCACCGCGCTGCGTCGCCGTGGTCAGATTCAGGATGTGGTTGATCGCTTCCTTGACCGTCCTATTCCTGAGAAAACCGGTCGCGTTCTGGACATTCTCCATGTTGCCATGGCGCAGTTGTTCTTTATGTCCGTGCCGGATCACGCCGCGGTTTCTCTGGCTGTGACGCTCGCAGGCCGTGATGCACGTGCTAAGCCGTATAAAAACCTCGTCAATGCCGTTCTGCGCCGTGCAACACGTGAAGGTGCAGCGATTATTGCTGAGCAAGATACTGCGAAGCTGAATGCTCCTGATTGGATGTTTGCGCGCTGGTGTGAAGTTTATGGCGAAGAAGCTGCGCGTGCGATGTCCGCTGCGCATATGCAGGAGCCGCATCTGGACCTGAGCGTACCAGCAGATCGTGATGATTGGGCGGAAAAGCTGGGTGGTGAAGTTCAGCTGGGTTATTCCGTACGCTTGCAGCCAGACGGGCCGATTGAAAAGCTGGAAGGCTTTGAAGATGGCAAATGGTGGGTTCAGGATGCTGCAGCTGCTGTTCCAGCCCGCTTGCTGGGTGATATCAAAGGCAAAGTGGTTGCAGATTTGTGTGCCGCCCCCGGTGGTAAGACCATGCAGCTTGCTGCTGCTGGTGCTGATGTGACAGCTGTCGATATCTCAGCCCGTCGTTTGCAGCGCCTGACACAGAATCTGAAGCGCGTTGGTTTGGAAGCTGAGACTGAAGTTTCTGATCTTCGTGAATTTGTGCCGGTTGATCTGTTTGACGCAATTCTGCTGGATGCACCTTGCTCTGCAACCGGTACCATTCGCCGTCACCCAGATGTGGCATGGCTGAAGCGTGAAGATGATGTGCTCAAGCTTGCTGACCTACAGTACGAATTGCTTGAAAAAGCACTGGGTTGGCTGAAGCCGGGTGGAACTCTTGTTTACTGCACCTGTTCGCTGGAACAGGAAGAGGGTGAATTGCAAGTTCAGCGCTTGTTGCTGGAGCATCCTGAGGTGCAGCGTGTGCCTGTAAC
Organism: Pseudovibrio sp. Ad37; assembly: GCF_001623075.1. Taxonomy (GTDB): domain Bacteria; phylum Pseudomonadota; class Alphaproteobacteria; order Rhizobiales; family Stappiaceae; genus Pseudovibrio. The sequence continues at coordinate 8,084 of NZ_LMCF01000006.1, read as the reverse complement.
AGCTGATGAGCTGGGCGGCGTTGCTGAGGCGATTAATTCTCAAGGCGACTTCCGTGCGATGCCAGGCCAGAACCCATCCTCAGGTAAAACATCTGGCGGTTTGGATGGCTTTTTCGCAGCTCGTTTGCGTCTCTCTTAAAAAGAGCTGGTGGAATGTCACCAAGGATTTGCGCAAAGTGGGCATGGTTAACGAGATTTAAAGAGCTTGGGCGCAAACCATTTGTTAAGTTTGTTTAGAGCGTGTTGTTGCAAATCGCTTTCTTGCTCACGCTCTAAATCTTTGTTTTTGTGCGTATCCTTATCTGAAACCGAAACTGCTTTTCGGGGATACGCTCCAATGGAGTGCTGAAGGGGTATGACGGGCGCAACGGTGTCTGAAAGACTTAGAATCCTTAGTCTTTTGACACAAAACATGGCTCAAAACAGTCTGAACTGGGCGCGAGGGGGATCTATGTTCCGCGTGTTCTCGTTTGGAAGTGCGCCATCGCGTCTGCTTATCGCTCCTCAGGATCTGCGCACTGCAGATGCAACAAACGCCGCTGACATTTATGCAGGCCGGTTCCTGTTTGCTGGGCATCTGGTTGAGGTGGGCGGGCAATCTCCGTTTGATGTTGAGCCGCCGAATCTCCAATGGTCAAAAGCGCTGCATGGGTTTTCATGGCTTCGCCATTTGCGTGCTGCTGAGACCAACATGGCACAGCAAAATGCCCGTGCTTTGGTTGAGGACTGGATCAGATCCTGCGGTCGCTGGCATGATGGCGGCTGGAAGCAGGAAGTTGTTGCGCGCCGTGTGCTGAGCTGGATGGCTCAATCTCCCTTACTGCTGACTGGATGTGAAGCGGATTTCTATCGTGCCTTCATGCGGTCGCTGTACCGACAGGTGCGTTATCTACGCCGGACTATGAACAAAGCGCCGGATGGCTTGCCGCGTCTGACAGTTGCCATGGCGAATGCTTGTGCAACGGTTTCCATGGATGGGCAGGGGCGTCACGTCAAACAAGCTCTGAAACGCCTTGATCAGGAGTTGAAGCGTCAAATCCTGCCGGATGGTGGTCATATCTCCCGACATCCCGGTGCGATTATTGAGATCCTTGTTGATCTGCTTCCAATCCGCCAGGCGCTCGTGATGCAGGGACAAACGGTGTCTCCAGTCATGATGGAATCCATTGACCGCATGATGCCGATGATCCGCTTCTTCCGTCATGGTGATGGATCCTTTGCTCACTTCAATGGCATGGCTTCTACTCCGGGTGATGTGGTCGCGACCATCCTTGCTTATGATGATGCACGTGGAACACCGCCTGTTAGTGCACCGCATTCCGGCTATCAGCGTCTTACTGGTGGTGATAGCCTTGTGATGATCGATGTGGGAGCACCGCCGCCAACGCGTTTCTCCAGCAGTACGCATGCTGGTTGTCTCTCCTTTGAGTTCTCCTCAAAGCGCAACCGTATTGTTGTGAACTGTGGCGTTTCTACACGAGAGCAAGTTGCCTGGAAGATGGTGGCTCGTTCAACTGCTGCGCATTCGACAGCAGGAATTGGCGATACATCTTCTTGTCGTTTTCTGACGTCTTCCCGTTTTGATAAGATGCTGGGTAACCCAGTCCTGTCTGGTCCCAAAGACGTTGAAGCGGAGCGACAGGATACCGATCTTTCTGACCGTGTGATTGCAAGTCATGACGGTTATGTAGAGCGCTATGGTATTGTTCATGAACGTGATCTGACGTTGTCGCGTGATGGAACCGTTCTGGATGGGATTGATCAGTTCAAGCCAGCATCTGACAAGGCAGAGGAAGAGATTGTCACGATCCGTTTTCATCTACATCCACAAGTGAGTTGCACCATGTTGCCATTGGGTGATGCTGCTGTTTTGCGGTGTGCGGATGGTGAAGCTTGGGAGTTTTCTGCGGATGGGATTGAGTTCTCCATTGAGGAATCAATTTATCTGTCAGACGTATTCGGTCATCGACAGACACAGCAGATCGTTCTTACGGTTGGTGTGAAAGAAGCGTTGAGCGTGACCTGGATGTTGAGAAAGACAGCTTCTGCCAAGGCGCGGCGGAAGACCTAACGTCATTTGTGCCTTTGCCCTTTAGGGGATATAAACTGCTCCTAAAGGTTACCCGTCAAACCGCTCTCAATCCCCATAAAATGGGTTCCCACAGCTGTGAATAAGTGTTATTTGGCGGGCGTCAAAACCCTTCCATTTTCTCTAAGAGAGTAGGCTTTTACCCATGGCCGTTGTCTCCAAAGGCGTTCCGATACCTGAAATCGTATCGGTTAAGCGTGCGCTTCTTTCTGTCTCCGATAAAACCGGTCTTGTTGAGTTTGCGAAAGCGCTTTCCGAACGTGGAGTTGAGCTGATCTCAACAGGCGGAACTCGCAAAACGATTGCTGAGGCTGGCCTCCCAGTTAAAGATATTTCCGAGGTTACTGGTTTTCCTGAAATCATGGATGGCCGTGTTAAGACGCTTCATCCTATGGTGCATGGCGGATTGCTGAGCATTCGTGATGATGCTGAGCATGTTGCTGCGATGGATGAGCATGGTATCATCGGTATCGACCTGCTTTGTGTGAACCTTTACCCATTTGAAGACACCGTGACTTCTGGTGCTGACTACGCAAACGGTGTCGAGAATATCGACATTGGTGGTCCGGCGATGACACGCGCTGCTGCCAAAAACCATGCCTATGTAACCACTGTTGTTGACCCAGCTGATTATGCTGCTGTGGTTGTGGCGCTGGATACGCATAACGGTCAGTCTCCGATTGCTCTTCGTAAGAAGCTGGCGCAGAAGGCTTTTGCTCGTACCGCTGCTTATGATGCTGCTGTTTCCAACTGGATGGCAGAGCAGATTGATGAGGCAGCTCCGGATTATCGCGCGATTGGTGGTACGCTGAATGAAGTGATGCGCTATGGTGAGAACCCTCATCAGGCAGCTGGCTTTTACGTGACAGGTGAGAAGCGCCCAGGTGTGGCGACGGCTCGTCAAGTACAGGGTAAGCAGCTCTCTTACAACAACATCAATGATACAGATGCAGCGTTTGAGCTTGTTTCCGAGTTTGATCCGGCTCGTACGGCAGCAGTTGCTATCATCAAGCATGCGAACCCATGTGGTGTTGCAGAGGCGCCTACGCTGAAGGAAGCCTACGAGAAAGCGCTGGCTTGTGATCCGGTTTCTGCGTTTGGTGGCATTGTTGCGCTCAACGGTACTCTGGATGCGGATGCTGCTTCTGAGATTACCAAGATCTTCACTGAGGTAATCATCGCTCCTGATGCGACAGAAGAAGCGATTGAGCTGGTTGCGAAGAAAAAGAACCTGCGTTTGCTTCTGACTAATGGTCTTTCTGATCCACGCGCCAAGGGCCTGTTTGTGAAGACTGTTTCTGGTGGCTTGCTGGTTCAGGATCGCGACAGCGGTGTTGTTGATGATCTGGATCTGAAGGTGGTGACAAAGCGTACTCCGTCTGATCAGGAACTGGCTGATCTGAAAATGGCCTTCCGTGTTGGCAAGCATGTGAAATCCAATGCGATTGTTTACGTCAAAGATGGTGCGACTGTTGGCATCGGAGCAGGGCAAATGAGCCGTGTTGACAGCGCTCGCATTGCAGCACGCAAAGCTGAGGATGCCGCTGAGGCCGCCGGCCTTGCTGAGCCGTTGACTAAAGGTTGTGTGGTTGCTTCTGATGCGTTCTTCCCGTTCGCTGATGGTTTGCTTTCTGCTGCTGAGGCTGGTGCCACTGCTGTAATTCAGCCAGGTGGTTCCATGCGTGATGATGAAGTGATCAAAGCCGCTGATGAAGCTGGCTTGGCAATGGTCGTTACTGGAATGCGCCACTTCCGTCACTAAAGGGCGGCATCTCTTATAAATTCAGAGCCTTCGCAGGTTATGCTTGCGAGGGCTTTTTTATTGGCCTCTGGTTTTAATTAAAGCTGAAAGCCAATGCTTAGTTGTAATTGCTATGGTGGAGGGAACGAAAACAAGGCGCAAAAGCGTCGATAGCTGCGCATGGTGCAGATGCTGCAAGATCAAGGTTTCCTTCCCAAACTTCAACGCGCCATAGTCTCGGATAACTGGGCTACGTTCATCGCGAAACACTTTGTCTGGCTTCTTGCTGGATACTTCATCGTCCAGACCATTATTCGTTATTTTGCGTCTCCCGTATTGGGCCTGGATGAAGCGGAGCAGATTATTGCAGCTCAGAGTTTTCAGCTTGGATATGGCCCGCAGCCACCACTTTATACTTGGCTGACGATCGCTTTCTTCTGGGTGTTTGGAGAAGGGCTCTTTGCAACTGCTCTTCTTAAAAACACCTTGTTGTTTCTTGGCTATCTAGGTGTTTGGCTCACAGCGCGGAAGGCCTCTGATCCGACGTTGGCTGCTATCGGGACGGCCTCACTTATCTTTCTGCCGCAGATCTCCTGGGAGGCGCAGCGGGCGTTGAGCCATTCAGTTTTGATGTTCGCGTGTTCTGCGTGGACGGTTTATGTCTTCCTGACCTGCATCGAAAAGCCAAGTTGGTGGCGCGCTGTTGTGTTTGGTGTTGTGATCGCAGCAGGTGCGCTTTCCAAATACAACTATATGTTTTTGCTCGCTGCTTTGATCGCAGCAGTTTTTTGCATTGAGGACGGTCGCAAGTTTCTACGTTCAAAATACATTCTTGGTTCTGCTGCTGTTGCTATCGTGCTTTTGCTTCCTCCTGCTTTCTGGATGTTTGAGAACCAGGACCTCATCTACGCGCGTGTCCATAAGTTCGGAATCGAAAAGGTTGAACGGCATTTTCTGACCGGGTTTATCTCTCTGATAAATGCAGCTTTGCAGTTTGTCATTGTGGCCGTGGTCCTGTTCTTTTGCGCATGGGCGACGAGCTTTTATTGGAAGGATGCTGAGCAGCACGACCAATATGTGAATGAGACCATTCGCAAGCTTCTCACGCTTGTCGTTATCTTTGGGCTGGTTATTGCTGCTGTGTCTGTTGTTGCAAGTGGTGCGACCAATGTGAAAGACCGGTGGCTTCAACCAATCCTGTTTCTTGCTCCGCTGGTTGCTTCGCTGTGGCTGTTTGCTGAGGTCTCAATACGTCAGGCCAAGATCATTCTTGGCACGGCTAGTGTGCTGGCAGTGCTGATCGTTGTGCTCATTCCCTTCAACTTTGCCTTTGGCAGTTTTAAGAAGCCAAGTGCGCACGCGCTTCCTTCTCAGGCAATTGTTGATACGCTGGCGCAGTATGGTGTGCGAAGTGTTCTGACCACGTCTCACAGCATTGCGGGTAACATTGGCGACCTGAAACCGGGTTGGGCAGTAACCATTCCGGAGTATTCCGGTATCGATATCAACTACGCCTATCCGGTTGCTATCCTTTGGAAAGGGCACTCCAAGGCTGTCCCTGAGAACATGTCTGCCCTTTATCAGCAGCTTAAAGGCAAGCCGATCCCTAACAGTGAAATCCATAAGGAAGCTGCGCCTTACTATCATTGGTCGGAATACCCATTCGAGTATAGCTTCATCATTGTTGAGGGGAATAATTAGGCAGCCTCACAGTATTAGAGTTATACGGCTAAATTCTCCCAGTTTTGAGAATGGGTCGACGCTCTAAAAATTGGTAGGCTGGTCATTGCGACTTGAGATCAGGGAGATGGGTCCGTGATATTCGATGAGATTACAGTGGAACCTGCCAGAGAAGCGGATGCGCATCGTTTGGGTGAACTCGTCTTTGCGATGGAAAGCGAACTTTGGCCGGAAGATGAGCTTGATGTTGGGCAGTTCAAAATGACGGCTGAGGATATTCTGTCGGATGGTGGCTCTCGCTATTGGGCTTATCTGGCGCGGTCTCAGGGGGAGCTTCTCGGACTCATTACACTGGCGGAAAAGAAGGCCATTTATGCTGGTGGCCGGTTTGGTGAAATTGTTGAGTTTTACGTTGTGCCGTCTGGCCGGTGTGCCGGGGTTGGTAAGATACTGCTGCAGCAGGCGGTGTTGAAGGGGCAGGAGATGGACTGGCCGTATTTGGAAGTGGGAGCGCCGCATCAGCCGGCCTGGAAAACGACGCTGAGTTTTTATCTTAATAACGAATTCAGAGAAATTGGTCCGCGGCTGGAAAGAGAAATTTAGGTGCGATTGTGAGTTCTTTTTGTTTAGGGCTGTTTCATCCAATTCAACAACAGAATGTCCAGAATGGGCTTTTAGGCTGGCTGCAACTTTTGTTGTTTGGCCAGGAGAAGCCTATGTGTTGGATGTGTAATGACAAAGCGGGTTTGGTTGGATCACCAGCGCGCCGCAAGTTTTTGAAAACGGCTGGTGTGTTTGGTGCTGCTCTGGCAACGGGTGGTGTTGGTGCTGTTTCGTCTGTCAGTGCGCAGGAGCCGCCTATTCCTAAGAATGAGATTGGTGGTGAGGCTGCTCTTAAGCGTTTGATGGATGGTAACAAACGCTATGTTGAGGGTGATATCACTCCTGCTGATTTCCAGAGTACCCGTGCTGCACTGGCTGCTGGGCAAAACCCGTTTGCGGCGATCCTTGGCTGTGCGGATTCCCGTGTGGCGCCGGAGCTGGCGTTTGATACCGGGCGTGGGGATCTTTTTGTGGTTCGTATTGCTGGCAATGTTGTGACGCCGGAAGGGCTGGCGAGCCTTGAGTTTTGTGTTGATGTGCTGGGTACGCAGCTCATTATGGTGTTGGGGCACGAGAAGTGCGGTGCTGTTAAGGCGGCGATTTCTTCGACACAAAGTGGCAACCAGTTTCCCGGTCATATTCAGACGCTTGTTGAACTTCTTCGACCTCCTGTGCAACAGGCGCAGGGTGAGAAGGGGGATGTTCTTGTCAATGCCATCAAAGCCAATGTGCAGTGGGGCGTGACGGCTTTGCAGCAGGCATCACCCATTTTAGACAAGCACTTCAAGGCGGGGACGTTGAAGGTGGTTGGCGGGGTGTATGACCTTGATACGGGCAAAGTTACAATGGTGACATAAGAGGGTTGGCAGATGGTTGTTCCCATAATCAGGGTGTCTGAAGCGAAGGATCTTCCGGCTTTACTGGAGCTTGAGGCTCATTATATGGCGGAGTTGGAACCGCAGAATTTTGAGCGGTGGAAGACGTGTGAGGCTGTGCAGCGCAAGCGGATGGAAGAGGCTTTGCTACGCACCTTTGCCGCTGAAATGGCAGATGACATTAAAGGCTATTGCTATTGGGGGCTTCAGAACGACAGTGCCCATATCTTCAACGTGTATGTGCATCCGGATTTTCGCCGCTATGGTTTGGCGAAGTATCTGCTTGAGCGCACGGAGGAAGATATTCAGCGCAAGGGCTTTAGCCAGTGGACGTTCAACCCGATCAAGACCCACCCTGCGAAGGTGTTCATTGAGCAGCTTGGCTATAGATTGCAGTGGGAAGATACGGACCGGCTTCACATGTTTAAGGAGAAGGCGGCAGCGTGAGCCTTCCTGTTATGCAAACAGCTTTAGCACCGCTGGAAATGACCGGCGGTGTTTTCACGTGAAACTCCCAAAATGGGGAGGGCAAGGCGAGCAGGCAGTGCCTGCGCATTTTATTGGTAGTGAGTCTTCGGCATTGGCTGTCGCCTTGCCCGGGCATTTTGGTATGGACAACATCGCCTCTTATCCTGAAAGACACGATAGCCAGTTTCCTGGAAGGACAGTGGCTTTGCTCAGGCAAGTTTCCCGGCCTAAACAGGTCCTCTATCCCTGACATCAGCTGCTCTGACCAGCAAATGCCACTGCGTGATGCCCCTCAAGCTTGGGCCCTTCCTCTCAGACCATGCAGTCACGTCTGAAAATCGGTTCCACCGGACCTTTGAAAGATGCGTTACCTCTCTCAAAAGCCCCACCCAGCCTACGACAAACTGACGGATGGTCCGCCAGCAGCCCGTTACGTAGGCATGGGAGTTAGTATGGCGGCATCTTTTGCCAAGGGGGATAAGTTTTTTGCAGTCCCACCGGTGTCATCCCGGGCTTTGATGTTTGTCCCGGAGAGATGGTTGACGTTTATTCGGGGACATGGGTGACGGTCATGTTATGATGTTAAGTCGATTTTTGCGACTGTGTTTGCTGCAAAACATACGTTGAA
>NZ_LMCF01000005.1 GCF_001623075.1 Pseudovibrio sp. Ad37 | reverse complement strand
GTTTCATTGTTGAACACTCTTTCCAAGGCATCCCGGTCCCTCCCTGAATGCCATGTTAATGTGTCAACCATCTCTCCGAACACCTGTAACCTATGTCTCCGGTATGTACACACCGAGCCGGGATCCAGTGCGGGGGTGGCTAAGGTTTGAGTGTGTGGCTCTGGGTCCCGCATCGCGCTGCGCTTGTGCGGGATGGCGTCGGAGGGGGATTGTTTGTGTGGGATGACATCGGTGGGGGTGGTGGCTCAGAAGGTGGGGTCGCCAATGAAAAACGGGCCTTGGAGGGCCCGTTTTTGTGTTTGTGGTGTGTCTGCCGGTTTTAGCCAGAGACCAGATTCCGCAGCACGTAGTGGAGGATGCCGCCGGCTTTGATGTATTCTAGTTCGTCTTCGGTATCGATGCGGCAGAGGGCTTCGATGGTTTTCTTTGAGCCGTCTGCGAATTCGACCTGAATGTTGACCATCTGGCGGGGCTTGAGGTCTGCTACGCCGAGGATGGTTACACGCTCCGTGCCATCGATGCCGTGGGACTGCCAGCTTTCGCCTTCTTTAAACGTGAAGGGCAGGACGCCCATGCCGACGAGGTTGGATCGGTGGATGCGCTCGAAGGATTGAGCGATCACAGCGCGTACGCCGAGCAGTTTGGTGCCTTTTGCTGCCCAGTCGCGGGAGGAGCCGGTGCCGTATTCCTTGCCTGCAAACACCACAAGCGGGGTGCCAGCTTCCTTGTATTCCATGCAGGCGTCGTAGATCCAACGCTGTTTGCCATCCTTGGTGGTGTAGCCACCTTCCACGCCCGGCACCATTTGGTTTTTGATGCGGATGTTGCCGAAGGTGCCGCGCATCATGACTTCGTGGTTGCCACGGCGGGAGCCGTAGGAGTTGAAGTCTTTTGGCGAGATCTGATGGGATTCAAGGTACTGACCTGCCGGGCTGTCTGCCTTGATCGCCCCAGCTGGGGAGATGTGGTCGGTGGTGATGGAATCCAGGAACAGACCCATGACTGCCGCGCCCTCAATATCGGTGAGGGGTGCTGGCTCCATGGTCATGCCTTCAAAGTAAGGCGGGTTCTGTACGTAGGTGGAGGCTGGCGGCCAGCCGTAGGTCATGCCGCCTTCTACTTTGATGTTCTGCCAGTGCTCGTCGCCCTTGAACACATCGCCGTAGCGCTCTTCAAACATCTCTTCCGTGATGGAGGTGCGGATGAGGTCTGTGATTTCTTCCGTGGTTGGCCACAGGTCCTTCAGGTAGACGGGGTTGCCGTCCTGATCCTTGCCGAGCGGGTCTTTGGCCACGTTGATGTTGAGCGAGCCTGCGATGGCATAAGCGACAACCAGTGGCGGAGAGGCCAGATAGTTGGCGCGCACATCCGGATTGACGCGGCCTTCGAAGTTGCGGTTGCCTGACAGCACGGAGCAGGCCACGAGGTCGTTGTCATTGACAGACTTGGAGATTTCCGGCGGCAGCGGGCCTGAGTTACCAATACAGGTGGTGCAGCCGTAGCCGGTGAGGTTGAAGCCGAGGGCGTCGAGGTCTTCCTGAACGCCAGCTTTCTCCAGATAATCCGTCACCACCTGAGAGCCGGGCGCCAGTGAGGTTTTCACCCATGGCTTCACGTGCAGGCCTTTGGCGCGGGCTTTGCGGGCCACCAGACCAGCGCCGATGAGAACGGACGGGTTGGAGGTGTTGGTGCAGCTTGTGATCGCGGCGATGACAACGTCGCCGTTGCCAAGGTCATGGTCGCGGCCTTCCACCGATGCGCGTTTAAACTCTTCGCCCGCCTTCTTGAATTCCTCCGCCATGGTTTTGGCAAAGCCTTCTGAGGCGTCAGCGAGGGAGATACGATCCTGCGGGCGCTTTGGTCCGGCGATGGATGGCACAACGGTGGAGATGTCCAGCTCCAGCGTGTCGGTGAAGGTTGGCTCCGCGTGGGTGTCGCGGTACATGCCCTGCACCTTGGCGTATTCTTCCACCAGCGCAATGCGGTGGGCGTCGCGGCCTGTGGACCTGAGGTATTTTAGCGTGTCGCCGTCCACCGGGAAGAAGCCACAGGTGGCGCCGTATTCCGGTGCCATGTTGGCGATGGTGGCAGCGTCTTCCAGCGAGAGGTTGTCGAGGCCGGGGCCGTAGAACTCTACGAACTTGCCGACAACGCCCTTCTTACGCAGCATTTCAACCACGGTGAGCACGAGGTCGGTCGCGGTGATGCCTTCTGCCATTTCGCCGGTGAGTTTGAAGCCGACGACTTCAGGGATCAGCATAGAGATCGGCTGACCAAGCATGGCCGCTTCTGCCTCAATGCCGCCCACGCCCCAGCCGAGGACCGCAAGGCCGTTGACCATGGTGGTGTGGCTGTCAGTGCCGACGAGGGTATCCGGGTAAGCGATGGTCTCGCCGTTTTCTTCCTTCGTCCAGACGGTCTGGGCGAGGTACTCAAGGTTGACCTGGTGGCAGATGCCAGTGCCTGGAGGCACGGCGCGGAAGTTATCAAACGCGGACTGGCCCCAACGCAGGAACTCATAGCGCTCGTTGTTGCGCTCATACTCGCGTTCCACGTTGAGCGCGAAAGCTGAAGTGGTGCCGAAGTAATCCACCATCACGGAGTGGTCGATGACGAGATCAACAGGAACCAGCGGGTTCACCTTTTTCGGGTCACCGCCAAGGCTGACGGCAGCATCGCGCATGGCGGCAAGGTCGACAACAGCTGGAACGCCGGTGAAGTCCTGCATGAGCACACGGGCAGGGCGATAAGCGATTTCGTGGGTGGAGGTACGGGTGGTGAGCCACTCAGCAACGGCCTTGATGTCGTCCGCTGTAACAGAGCGGCCATCTTCAAAACGCAGCAGGTTCTCCAGAACCACCTTTAGCGAGAATGGCAGTTTGGAAACGCCAGTCAGGCCGTTTTTTTCTGCTTCAGGAATGGAAAAGTAAGTGTAAGACTTGCCGCCGACTTGCAGCGTTTGTTTGGCATTAAAACTGTTTAGAGATTGTGTCATTCGGCGATCTCCTTATTTCGTTTCCCGCCGTGAACAGGAAACGGAGCTTTGAGCTGACGAACCTCTCCGATATCTCCCGGAGTTTAGTGGCTCGCCGTCATGGCGTTGGCTTGATCATTTAACAAATGCATTAAAAGCGCTTCTTGAAATTCAATCAGCTTATAGTTGTCGTCCCTATAGCGTCTTTCTGACGCAGGTTCCAGCTGAACCGCAGCGGAAGGCTAATAATTTACCTAGGGTGAGATTAGGCCGGAATGGGATGCCCGATCAAGCGGGTTTGGGTTTATATGAATCATATTATATACAGTAGTATACAATGTGTCCAGCCTGTGAGTTGGTCCTTTGTGGCTTTAAAGGCTCGGAAGGGGATTATCGGTAGGATGCTTCTGGTTCACTTATGAATAATCGCCGGAAGTGGCGAAAAAGTGCGCAGAGAATAGCTGAAAACAACAGAAAGGCGTTTCCAATGAAATCTGTAGTTTTGGTTGGTGCTTGCTGTCTGGTGTTGGGTGGATATGTCGTCAGTGCTCTGGCCCAGGAGAGTGGGGAGGCTTACTCAAACACTGAGGTTTTGCTGGATAAGAGTGAGACTACAGTTACGAAGCAGCCTTTGTTCTATCCGACTGGTCGGCAGGCTCAGGTGACGTCTCTCATCATTACGCTGGCACCGGGAGAGGTTGTTAAAGAGCATATGCATCCCGTTCCTCTTTACGGATATATACTTGATGGTGAGCTGACGATCACCTATGAGAAGGAGGCTCCTCTGACCTTTAAAAAGGGGGAGGCGTTTATTGAGGCCGTCAATACCTGGCACTTCGGCAAGAACACCGGAACAGTGCCAACGCGAATCCTAGCCGTGTTTATGGGAGCAAAGGATTTGCCGAATGTGATAGTGCCTCCTGAATAAAGTGGTTTGCGCAAAGACGGGATCATGCAAATCGCTTTAATTCTTTGTTGGAGCGTATCTTATCCGGAAATCGGATCCATTTTTCGGGATACGCCGTCAGTTTGATAAGCAGTGTGTGCTGCTGTGGTGGTTTCGGGCGCGATGAACCAATTGAAGTTAATCTGTCAGGGTGTTGCATGTGATCGCGGTGGCCGCAGAGTTTTGAACCATGTCGACTTCGAAGTTGGTTCAAGCGAAGCTCTGATTGTCCAGGGTCCCAATGGTGTCGGGAAATCCAGTCTGTTGCGCGTGATTGCAGGGTTGGTTGCGAAAGCCAACGGCACGATTGAGCTGGAAGGTGGCATGCCTGAACGCTCTGTTGCCGAGCACTCGCACTACTTTGGCCATCTTGATGCATTGAAGCCGCTGCAATCCGTCCTTGAAAACCTGAGCTTTTGGCGTGATTTCTTTGAGCCTGCAGCTTTTGGTGGTGGCAAAGTGCGTGAGAGCATGAGCGAGCTGGAAGCGCTGGATACTCTTGGTATTGCACATACTGCCAGTTTGCCAGCAGGGTACCTGAGTGCCGGACAGCGCCGACGCCTTTCGGTGGCGCGCTTGCTGGTGGTGCCACGTCCAATCTGGTTGCTTGATGAGCCGACCTCGGCGCTTGATAAGGCCTCTGAAGAGGTGTTGCTGGGGCTGATTGCCGATCACATCCACGCTGGTGGCCTTGTGGTTGCTGCCACACACCTGCCGCTCAACCTGCCAAACACCAAGTTCCTCAATCTGTCGCCTGTGACGACCGAGAGTGAGCATATGTTTGCCGGAGCGGATCTGGATGATTATTTCGACGAAGACGAGCAGGACGAGGGCTGATCATGAGTTGGATGAAGAGTCTTTTTGTCCGTGAATATCAATTGGCGAACCGCGTTGGTGGTGGTGCGCTGATCGGTGTTCTGTTCTTTCTGGCTGTGGTGACGATCTTTCCGTTCGGCGTTGGGCCGGACATGATCCTGCTGTCCCGCATTGGCGCTGCGATCCTCTGGATTGGCGCGTTGCTGTCGACTTTGCTTGGGCTCGATCGCTTGTTTCAGGCTGACCGTGAGGACGGCAGTCTTGAACTTCTGGTAATGTCCGGGCGATCGCTTGAGCTGGTTGTGCTGATTAAATGTGCTGCCCATTGGGCGGCGACGGGACTTCCGCTGGTGCTGGCAACACCGGTTCTGTCTCTCTTTGTGGGTCTGGATTTCCAGAGTATCGTTCTGGTGACCCTGACCTTGCTTGTTGGCGCTCCTGCATTGACGCTTGTTGGTGCGGTTGGTGCTGGCGTTACCGTGTCCATGCGGCGGGGTGGGGTGTTGCTCTCCATTCTGGTTATTCCGCTGGCAATTCCGATCCTGATCTTTGGTGTAAGTGCCGCGACAGCGGGAGCGATCGACTCTAATAACTTCCTCGTTCCGTTCCTGTTTTTGTGTGCCCTGACACTTTTTGGTCTTGTTGTTGGACCTCTTGCAGCAGCTGCAGCGCTTCGCGTTTCTGGTGACTGATGATGGCAGCCGCGAGGCTGCTGAAATTACCAGAAGCGTTAAGTCTATGTAAAATCGTCTAAAATGGGTGAAATCCCGAAGAAGTGAAGCGTCAAATTGCGCGTAATCAATGACTGTGATGGGTCCGTGACACTATGTACACATTGATGCTTCGTCATTCTCAGTTTAGAACGGCTCTATGACCTTATACGATCTTGCAAACCCAACCCGGTTCCTGAAGCTTGTGAAAGCTGTGCTTCCCTGGCTTATCGTTGCGACGGTCGCTGCGCTTGCAGTTGGCTTGTACTTCGCGTTTTTGGTTGCGCCTGAAGATTATCAGCAAGGCCAGACAGTGCGCATTATGTTTGTGCATGTCCCTGCTGCCCAGCTTGCATTGATGTGTTATGCAATGATGGCACTTTCTTCGATTGGTTCTCTGGTCTGGAAGCATCCGCTGGCTGATGTTTCGGCCAAGGCGTCTGCACCTATTGGTGCTGCATTCACATTTCTGGCTTTGTTTTCCGGTGCTGTCTGGGGTAAGCCAATGTGGGGGACCTTTTGGGTCTGGGACGCAAGATTGACCTCCTTCCTCGTGCTGCTGATTATGTATCTTGGCATTATCGCGCTGTGGAAGGCGATTGAAGATCCTATCAAGGCTGCAAAAGTGAACGCGATTATTACGCTGGTTGGCGTGATCAACGTTATCATTATTAAGTTCTCTGTTGAGTGGTGGAACACGCTGCACCAGCCGCCGAGCATTATTCGTGCTGATGGCCCTGCCATTCACTCTTCCATTCTTATTCCGCTTGGTTTGATGGCGTTGGCTTTTGTGCTTTTGTTTGTGACTTTGCATCTGATGAGCATGCGTAACGAGATTATGCGCCGTCGGATCAGAGCAATGCGGATGCGTGCAGCATCTGTTGCTCCGGCTGCTTCCAGCAGCACAGTCACGAAAGCAGCTCCTGCTGGTGCGAGGTAAGGACAATGGATTTTTCAGAGTTTGGTCGTCACGCTGAGTATGTGATTGCTGCTTATGCAATGGCTGCACTTGTCATCGCAGTGCTGATTATCTGGGTGCGCTCAGACAAATCTCAGTTGGACAAAGAAATGCAGGCGCTTGAAGCGAGCGGTATTCGCCGTCGTTCCACACGTCGTGCTGGTCCTTCCGTCAGCCAGGTGGTTTCCTCAGGTGCTGATGATAAGAGTGAGAGCTAACAGGAATGGCTAGTGATATGGATGAGGAAAAGAAGTCAGGCGTTTCTCCGCTGTTTCTTCTTCCGCTGATTGTTTTTGGTGCTCTCGCGGTTCTGATGGGTTTCATGATGCTGTCAGGCCATGATTCCAAGGAACTGCCTTCTGCACTGATCAACAAACCTGCGCCTGAATTTGCGTTGCCTCCAGTTGCCGGATTGGAGCGTGATGGTGTGCAGGTTCCAGGGTTCCAGCGCAGTGATCTTCTTGGTCAAGTGACCGTCGTGAACATCTTTGCGTCCTGGTGTGCGCCGTGCCGCGCCGAACACAAATACTTGATGGATCTTGCCAAGGATGATCGTTTTGAGATTGCTGGCCTGAACTACAAGGACACTGACGTTAAGGCGAACCGGTTCCTTGCTGAGCTGGGCAATCCCTATGATCGCGTTGGTTTTGACACTGGCCGGGCTGGCATTGAATGGGGCGTTTACGGGGTTCCTGAGACGTTCATCGTCGATGAGAAGGCTCAGATCCGCTATAAGTTTATCGGACCATTGAGTGCCGCCAGCTATCGAGATGTCTTCTTACCAGAACTTGAAAAAGTGCTGACTGAGTCCAAATAGAAGCAGTGCCCCTGATGCCTTCGGTTTTCAGGGGCTCACTGTGATGTGATTCTACAGTTATCTGGTTATTGTTTAGGTTAGCGCTGCATCAGCGATGACTTGAACAATTGCGAAGGGCCGAAATGCGGTGGTTTTCTGTAAATAGATTGACGGGTGTTATTCTCGCAGCGGGAATTGGTTTTGCGACCTCTCTCTCAGCTCAGGCGGAAACACCAAAGGCTGTGGTTGAGCTGTTTACCAGCCAGGGCTGCTCGTCATGTCCACCTGCGGACCAGTTTCTGGAGGAGCTTGTCTCAGACCAGAAGGATGTGGTCACCCTCTCTTACCACGTAGATTATTGGGATTACTTCGGCTGGAAGGACACTTTGGGTTCACCTGTGTTCACTCAGCGCCAGAAGGATTATGCCAAGAGCCGTGGTGATGCGCAGATCTATACGCCTCAGGTTGTTGTGAATGGCCGTGGGCATATGGTTGGCAGTGATCGCGGTTCTGTGAAGAATGCGATCCGCAAATCTTCTGGCATGAGCGTTCAGGTTGAGGCTATGCTTGATGACAACGCGCTTGAAGTTCAGCTCTCTGGTTCTTTGAAACAGCCAGATAAGAAGGCTGACGTTTATCTTCTTGGAATTGACAAGGAAGCAGTTGTAGAGATTCAGCGCGGTGAAAACGCTGGTACAACGCAGACTTATAAGAACGTGGTGCGCAGCATCATGCCGATTGGCATGTGGTCTGGTACCGCTGAAGTGTTCCGTTTGCCACGGACCGCTTTGAAGATGTTCGATTCCAAGAACTGGGCTGTTTTGGTTCAGACAAACTCCGGTGAGATGCCAGGCGAAATCATTGGTGCAGCTTTTTACGACAAGTAGAATTGGCCGATAAATTGCGAGTGATTTTCATTTGCAAACATTGAGTGCAAATAAGCATAAAAACTGGCTGTTTGACCCTGTTCCATTGTTTAATATGCCACTGAAACCTGATAGAGGACGATAACTTTCTAAGCAGTCGTCGAGTTTGAATTAGGGTGGATGTGGCACATGGACCAGAGCATGCGCTTTGCGCTGGGCAGCATCGTCATTGGCATACTGGTATTTACTCTTAAATACTTTGCCTTTGCGTTGACTGGCTCCATTGCGTTCTATTCTGACGCTCTTGAAACCTCCATCAATATTGCGAGTGCTTCTGCTGCTGCCGGTGCTTTGTATCTGGCGCGCAAACCTGCTGATCAGAACCATCCTTATGGACACTACAAGGCAGAGTATTTTGCTGCTGTTCTTGAGGGTGTTCTGATTGTTCTGGCGGCGATCCTAATCCTGCGCAAAGCCTATATGGGTTTGACTGAGCCTTATGAGCTTGAGGTCAATTTTCAGGGTATCGCGCTGAACTTCCTGTCTTCCGTTATCAACCTGTTCTGGGCAATGGCCTTGATGCGCATTGGTCGAGCACATCGCTCACCTGCGCTGCAGGCAGATGCCCGGCATATTATGACGGATGTTTATACATCTCTCGGCGTGTTTGTTGGTATCGCTGCTGTGTGGGCAACAGGCTGGCAGATGTTTGATCCGATCCTTGCGGGGATTGTTGCGGTTAACATCATGTGGTCCGGTTGGAAGCTGGTGCGTGAATCTGTTGGTGGCCTGATGGATGAGGCGGCTCCTGAAGAGGAGCAGGAGGAAATCCGGGCGTTGATCTCCAAGTTTGGAGATGGTGCGCTGGAGGCTCATGATTTGCGGACCCGCCATGCTGGACATGTGACGTTTGTTGATTTTCATCTGGTTGTACCGGGTGAGATGAGCGTTCTGGATGCCCATGCGATTTGCGATCGTATTGAGGAAGGCATCGCAGAAAAGATGCCGGGCGCACGTGTGACCATCCATGTTGAGCCGGAAAATCACGCCAAGCATTCAGGAATTGTGGTTTTATAGGCACTTAGAGAGCTTGAAACCTGGACTGCGTAGTTCTACGGTGTTTCCGTTGTTGCTGCGTTCTGTTGGTCTGGCTGCCTTTTGCCTTCTCTCTGGAACGATCCTTTAAAGCAGTTTGCCCGGAAATGGGGCCACTCCTACTGCTTTCAGTATTGTTGATTGCGTCTTTGTCTTCGAAAACCATGCTTCGTGGTGGGGGGCTGCGCTTCGTTTCTGAGATGAATATGCCCCGCAAACATTTCTTTGATCACCTTATTCTGCTTATCGGCGTGTTTTTGATCGTCGGGCCGGTGATCGTGATCGCTTTCTCTTCAACGCACTCTGGCGCTACGCTTGGTCAGGATGGCCTCCAGTTTCTGCCGGGGCCATATGGGGTGGAGGTGTATAGCCGGGCGCTGTTTGAAGGGCGTGGGTTTACTGGCGGTGTCACTGGCATAACCATGGCGTTGAACTCGCTCTATCTGGCTGCCGGGTTTGCACTGGCGAAAGTGGCTGTTTCTCTGTTGGCGGCGTATGCGCTGGTGTTTTTTCGGGTGCGCTTTGGGACGTTCTTTTTCTGGGTGATCCTTTGCAGTTTGTTGCTGCCTTTGGAGTCCCGGTTTTTGCCGACATATGCTGTGATCAGCAAGCTTGGGCTCGTGAACTCCTATCCGGGCTTGATGTTGCCGCTGCTGGCTTCTGCGGTTGGGACATTCTTCTTCCGCCAGTTTTTTCTGGGAGTGCCGGCTGAATTATCTGAGGCTGCGCGGATTGATGGGGCTGGGCCGATCAAGTTTTTGAAGGACGTTCTGGTGCCTGCGTCTGCGCCGATGATTGCGGCGCTCGGCCTGCTGATGTTTGTGCAGGGATGGAACCAGTATCTGTGGCCTGTGATGGTTTCCAGTGAGGAGACCAGAATGACATTGGTGCAGGGACTTAGCTTGGTTGGGCGCACAAGCCCGCAAGGGTTGGCGCTTGCTGTGCTGGCTATGCTGCCGCCGATCCTGCTTGTTGTGTTCTGTCAGAAAGCCTTTGTGAAAGGGCTGACAGACGGGCGTCAGTGATCACTGAGAAATCTCAAAGAGACCATAATTTCTGTCTTCTTTGAGACAGCGCTGCTTTGCGACCTTGCTACTTCTGTGTGGGTTACAGGTATCTTGCGAGCTTTGCTCCAGATGCGTCTCACGGAAGAAGGTCTCGGAATGATAATGCGTGGTTTCAAAGCACTTGCTGTTGTTGCTTCAATCGGTTTTGTCGGGTTGGTCTCTCAAAGCCCTGCTTATGCATGGGGTGAGTTGAGCTGCTCAGATCTGAATGCGACTATTTCAGACATCGATGATATTTCCGATGAAGTCTTCTTTGAAGGTAGCGTTCGTGCTGGCTCAAGTGCTGATGGTGTTCTGGGTCACCTGATTGATGTGGGTCGCTTGCTGAGCGAGCTGGAGGGGGATGGTAAACTGGACCGCGCGGTTGACCGGTTGGAAGATGCATGGATCGATGAGGACTGGAGCGGCTACTCCTTTGCTCTGGATGATATCGCAGATCGTCTGGACTACTTTTACTATCGCGACTGCTGAGCAAGTGCCTCAGCTTTCGAGCGATGCGACCAAGTCCGGCCATGTGCCGGGCTTTTTTGTGATCTGCCTCGTGATCTCAAGATGCGGCGCTGAAGTAGTCTTCTCGCAGCAGCGCGGTACCGTCTGATTGCAGAACCCAGAGTTCTTTGGAGATGTTGCCGTGGGCTTTGTTCATCTTCCAGTCAGAAGAAAGGATTGCGGAGCTTTCGCCTGATGCGACGATTTTGGGGTTGATGTACTCGATTTTTGAGAAGCCTTCCCGAATGAGCATTTGCCAGAACTCGAGAATTTCGGCTCGTCCGTGATAGGTGCCAAACGGTTTGGCCTCCATAACAGCGTTTGCCTCATAGCAGTTGGCACAAGCTTGAGCATCACCCGCATTGAACGCGTTCTGCCACTTCTGGCTGGCCTCTTTAACTGCTGCTTCCAACTCACTGTTCATCATTGGACTCCAAAGCTCGGGCGCTTGCGCCTCTTTGTTTGGACGTAGGATGAAGAGCGAATCTTGATTAGAAATGGACGTATATGGCATTCCTGAAAGTACCACCTATGAAAGGTGAAGTCCGTCTTTCAAATGTGGTAGGCGGATTTGAACCGACTAGTAAGCTGGGGTATCAACATTCCTAAGCTTTTGGGTTGCTTTGATTTTGTAGTATTTAGCGTTTGAACACAGAGCTATCTATTGAGAGAAAATGATAGGCTGGCAAATGCTGCCATAGAAAAAGCCCGGCGGTGGTTGCCGGGCTTTGTGATTTCATCTTTTAGTTCTGGGAGAGTGTTTTGATCCTCCCAGAATTGGTGCGAACTCAGAGACGCTGGGAGCCGGTTCCGAATTCTGGATAGGCTTCGACACCAATCTCGGCTTTGTCGAGGCCCATGGCTTCATCTTCTTCTGTGACACGCAGGCCGATCACCAGCTGGATTGCGTACCAGACAATGGTGGAGGCCACGAAGGTGAAGATGCCGACGGCTGCAACGCCGATGAATTGGGTGACGTAAGACGCGTCAGAGTTGGACAGCGGCACGATGAGCGTTCCCCAGATGCCAGCCAGCAGGTGAACCGGGATTGCACCAACTACATCATCGATCTTCAACTTGTCGAGCATTGGCACTGCAAAGACGACAATTGCGCCACCGACGCCACCAATGATGACGGACTGGAGTACGCTCGGAGCCAGTGGTTCAGCGGTAATGGAAACAAGACCAGCCAATGCACCGTTCAGAGCCATTGTAACATCGACCTTCTTATAGAGGGCCTGTGTCAGGGCAATTGCGGTGACCACGCCGCCTGCAGCAGCCATGTTGGTGTTTGCGAAGATGCGGGAGATGTCTGTGACGTCACCAATGGTGCCCATTGCGAGCTGGGATGCGCCGTTGAAGCCGAACCAGCCGAGCCACAGAATAAAGGTGCCCAGAGTTGCCAGTGGCATGGAGGAACCCGGCATGACGTAGACCTGACCGTTTTTGCCGTACTTGCCTTTCCGCGCGCCGAGGATGATTGCGCCGGAAAGAGCTGCCCAGCCACCAACGGAGTGGACGAGAGTGGAGCCTGCAAAATCAGCAAAGCCCATTTCTGAGAGCCAGCCAGCGCCCCACTGCCAGGAGCCAGTGATTGGGTAAAGGACACCTGTGAGGATGACAACGAAGATCAGGAAAGCCCAGAGCTTGATGCGCTCTGCCATAGTGCCCGACACGATGGAGGCTGTGGTTGCGCAGAAGACCATCTGGAAGAACCAGTCGGACGCTGTCGAGTAGCCTGCGTCCAGAGCATCGCCACCGACAGGGTCAAAGGAGTATGGGCCAAAGGAACCCATGAAGCCGCCATCAACGCCAGTGTACATGAGGTTGTAGCCGGTGATCCAGAACATCAGGCCAGCGATGGAGTACAGGGCGATGTTCTTAAGGCACTGCATTGAAACGTTTTTGGTGCGGACGAGGCCCGCTTCAAGCATGGCGAAGCCTGCAGCCATCCACATCACCAGAAAGCCGCCAATCAGGAAGAGCAGGGTGTTGAAGATGTAAGCGGTGTCGACAGCTAAGGCATACTTTTCTTCTGCCATGACTGGACCTGCGGAAAGTGCCAGGAGTGAGCCTGCGGCAACAAGGGTGGAGGCGCGTTTCATATTCTCTGTCCCCTTCATTTCATTATATTGCTTCTGCGTCGGCTTCGCCGGTGCGAATGCGGACGACCTGATCAATGGAGTAGACGAAGATTTTGCCGTCACCGATCTGGCCGGTCTTCGCTGCGCTGCCAATGGCTTCGACAACTTTGTCTGCCATGTCTGCTGCAACTGCGACTTCGACCTTTAGTTTTGGGAGGAAGGTGACGGCGTATTCTGTGCCGCGGTAGATTTCGGTGTGCCCCTTTTGCCGGCCATAGCCTTTGACTTCGGTTACCGTGAGCCCCTGGATGCCTAAAGTGGTGAGTGCGTCGCGCACTTCATCCAACTTAAAGGGCTTGATGATTGCCATAATGATTTTCATGTCAGATTCCCGTTCCCCTCTCTCATCGATTGCGCCGTAAAGAGTTCTGGAGACCTCTTTGGGACCGGGAAAGTTGCCAGTTATCTGGTCGTTCTCAGAATGCCCGGCCGGCACACTTGCCCTCTCTCTTTCAAGGAGCGTGCCAGTTTTGAGAAATATCGATTTTTACGTAGATTCTGGAGGACGGAAGTGTTGGAATAAACTTGAAAATTCAGCGGCTTGATTGAAATTAAATTTTCTTGTTGTGACGTTGAAGTAGTTGGGAGGCGCAGAATATGACTGTCAATAAAATAGGCAGAGCCATAAAATGACTCTGCCTATTTTGTAATCATGTATGGTGTGTGTTTAATTTTTAATCAGATTGCTTATGCTCTGAAACCACCAGAGGCGAGAAACTCGGTTTCTTCTGGTGTTGAGGTCCGGCCGAGCACTTCGTTGCGGTGAGGGAAGCGGCCAAACCGGCGGATCACGTCCATATGGATCAGCGCGTAATGGTAGGTGTCCTGATCGCCAAGACCGCGGAACAGGTCTACGCTCAAATCCTGCATGTCCATCTCTTCAGAATGCTCAAATGGCAGGAAGAAGAACATGCGATAGCCCATAGGAAAGGCGGTATGGAAGTTCTTGTTCAATGACTCAAGAGCGACTTTTACAGCTTTGGGATCGGATGCAAATGCTTTTGAGGAACCGCGGTAGATGTTGCGCGGGAATTGGTCGAGCAGCAAAAGGAGGGCCAACGTGCCGTGAGGTGTTGCTGTCCAGTTGTCGTAATCTCCGCGATTGGCGGCTTCTACATCGGCTTCAAAGTTCTTACGAATTTCCTGATCGAACGCTTCGCCGCCGTTGAACCATTTGGGGCCGCCTGCTGTCCACCAGAAGTCCAGAATCTCAAGCGCTTTGCTGGTCTCTGTTTTTCCGTCCAGTTCCATCGTCGCCATGGTCTACTCCCCAATATTCACTTTACTGTTGCGCAAAGTTCCGTTAGCCCAGCATCAAACACAGTGCACACTCGAGTACCTGGTGAAACATTGGTGGAAGATACAAATATTCTGGACCTGAGAGGTCTCAACTGCCCACTGCCGGTGATGAAGACGCGCAAGCATCTTAAGCGTATGGCAAAAGGCGAGCAGCTTGTTGTGAAAGCTACTGACCCAATGTCTGCAATCGATATTCCACATATGTGCCAGCAAGACGGCCATGTGCTGATTGAGAATAAGATGGTAGGTGACGTGCGTCAGTTCAAGATTGAATGCTGATTGCGCTCTTCCTGAAAAAGATTAAGCCTCGCACAGCCTGTCCAGTTTGCGGGCGAGCTTGAAATCCAACTCGGTCAGCCCACCTGCATCATGGGTGGTAAGTAACACATCCACTTTGTTGTAGGTGTTCGTCCATGTAGGATGGTGGTTCATCTTTTCTGCCAGAATTGCAGTGCTGGCCATGAAGCCAAATGCACGTGCGAAGGACCGGAAGGTGAACGTGCGTTCTATCGCGTTGCCATCTTCAGACAAGGTCCAATGCGGTAATTCTGCTAGGGCAAATTCTTTTGCGGTAGAGGTTAACAGCTCGGGCACAAGACCACCTTTGGTTTTGTTGCAAGGGGTGTCTCAGATTTAGTAGGTTTTTCTGACTCGCAAAATCCATGGATATTTGAGTAGATCCGCGCGAAAGTCTGGAGCAAAGATTTCGGCTGGGTTAAATATTCGGGCAGTCAGATTTGGAGGGAGCAGTGGTCTTGTTGCAGCGTCGTGTACTGTTTGTGTGTCTTGGCAATATTTGTCGTAGTCCGTTGGCAGAGGGTGTCTTCCGTCATCATGTCAAACAAGCTGGACTGGAAGAGCAGATTTACGTGGATTCCGCTGGAACTGCGAACTGGCATAGTGGCAAAAAGCCGGACATCCGCAGCGTCCAGACAGCGCAAAAGCATGGCGTTGATATTTCTAAACAGGAAGCGCGCCAGCTGATTGATGAGGACTTTGAGAAGTTTCACTACATCATTGCGATGGATGCCAGCAACCTAACGAATATTCAGTCTAAAGCGCCGTATCTGCATACAGCAAATGTGCGCTTGCTGCTTCAGGATGAGCAGAAGGATGTGCCGGATCCGTATTACGGAGCGAATGAGGGCTTTGATGAGGTGTATGATCTGGTGAGCAACGGGACTTACAATCTGCTTCAGGAGATCCGCGAGGAGATGGAGCCGACCGAGATCTAGGCTCTTTACAAGATATTGAAGAAAAGCTCCGCAGCTGGTTGCGGAGCTTTTTTGCTTTTTGGGCTGATTATTTGAATTTGCGCAGGAAGCTTTTGCTGCTTCGTGCGCACCAGCAGGCAGCGCGGCCAAGTTTGGCACGCAGCCAGTTGCCACCTTTGGTGAAGGAGGTATCCAGATTAGCGGGCTGGGCCCATGTTGGCGTGCGCTGGTATAGGTAGTGATAGACACCCACAATTACGAGCATGGTGATGCCCCAGGAGAGCAGGGTGTCTGAAAAGAAGTGCCCGCCGAAAGCCACACGGTTGGCGGAAAGGAAAAAGACCAATGCCCCGATTGCTGTCGCCAGAGGAATGCGCCAGGTTTTGGGGGCGATAAAGACCAGCACGAACAACCAGATGGATGCTGATCCTTCGCCGGATACAAACGAGCAGTTACTATCACAGTGGTTAGTAGGTTGCCAAACGCCGATGAATGGCAGGTCTCCGCCAAAGATCTCTGTTTGGCGTGGGCGTGGGCGGCCCCACAGGTTTTTGAAGAACGCGTTGACAACAAGGCCGGGTCCAAGAATGAGCGTGGATACGACGAAGATCGGGTGACGGAGATCCATCAGTGCTTTGATCTTTGGAAACGCGAGCTTGAAGAGCATCACAAACAAGGACAGGCCTGCGACCCACTGGAAGATGTAGACGCCGAAGTATCGCAGACCGCGCCAGAACGGGTCTTTTGAAACAGGGAAACTGCCTTCGCCGTCATAAAAGAAGGTGGATGCCCAGATATCCAGCCTCGGGAAGATCAGGAAGATTGCTGAGACGACAAGGATATATGTCAGGATTGCCGTGAACGGGCGTTCACCGCAAAAACTAATGATTTTATTTAGGATTGAAGTCTTCGAACCGTCTTTTGCCACGGGAATTCCTGAGTTCGCTCTTTTGGGTTACAAGGCGGTATACTTGTTTTCGAAGGTTGCGCCAATGTGCTGCCTTGAAATTCCATTGGTGCTCAGCAAGATTACGTCTCGCAGTGCCAAACCCCCATATAGGGGCCTGCGAGATAAATTCAAATTGTTTCCATTGCCGTAGGTTGGGTCTTACCGGTCTATTGGATCAGAAAGAGAATAAATGCCTCGGCTCGCGTTTTATTATGAATTTGCCAGCCCATACTCCTACCTGACCGCAGCACGTATTGAACAGCTTGCGAAAGACAGGGGCATCGATATTGATTGGCGGCCTTTTCTGTTGGGGCCGATCTTCCGGCGTCAGGGGATAGAGAGCTCTCCATTTTTAGAGAACCCGAAGAAGGGGGCTTATATGTGGCGGGATGTTGCGCGTACCGCTGCAAACCTCGGCTTGCCCTGGAAGAAGCCACAGATCTTTCCACAGCACAGTCTGTTTGCCTCTCGTATTGCTTTTGCGGGACGTAAAGAACCGTGGATCGGTGCGTTTACCCGCGCTGTGTATCACATGGCTTTTGTGCTGGATGAGGATATCTCCAAACCAGAGCTGATGATTGCCTTGTTGCGTGAGCTGGATCTGGATGCAGATAAGGTCATGCGGCAGGCTGAAACCACTGAGGTCAAGATTGGCTTGCGGGCAGCGGTTGCGGAGGCAGAAGCACTGGGTGTGTTTGGGACACCAAGCATGATCACTGAAAAAGGCGATCTTTATTGGGGTAACGACCGCCTTGATGAAGCGCTAGATGCTTCCTTTGTGCGGATTGGCTAGCTGACCTTCTGAAGCGTGCTTTCCAGCAGGCTGTAGAGGGCTGACGGGTTGATAGGCTTTTCCAGAATTTGCGTGAAACCTTGTTTGAAGAGCGTTGGGCGGTCTTCCGGCGCGATGCTTGCCGTGATCGCGAAGCTAGCTCTATCCTTGGCGTGTCCGTTTGCCTGCATCTGAGTGAGTGTTTCCGAGCCGCTCATTTCTGGCATATTCAGATCCAGAAAGATCAGGTCGGATGGAGTTTTTGACTGTACAGCCAACGCCTGCTTTCCACTGTCTGCGATGCGCACAGTCAGGCCAAATGATGAGAAGATTGCTGCTAGCAACTCCCGGTTTGGTTCATTATCGTCAACCACCAGCACAGAGCCAGAAAGCTTGGAGCGCGTCATATTTTGGGCTGAAGTAGAAAGTTGCTGTGTCTGCTCGATCTCTTGGATTGGCAAAACCAACTCAAAACAGGCAGCATGCTCGGTATTGGTGATGAGCCTCAGGTCTCCGTGATGGTCGCAGGCAAGGTGCCGCGCACTCCAGAGCCCGAGGCCATGGCCGTCGGAATTACGTTTTGGCGTTGGGGCGGCGTCCAGATGTGAAGCTTGCTCTGGTGTCAGGCCTGGGCCAGCATCCTTGAGCGTTACCACGATGTTGGGTTGATGGTTTGAGAACTTGATATGTGCGCTGAGCGTGATGGTGCCCGTATTGCTGTACAGAATAGCATTATCAACCAGGACTGCGAGAATGCGCTGCAGTTCATCTGACTGGGTTTGGTAGGCTGACATCGCTTCTCGTGACCCGCGGTAGGTGAGGGTGTGACCAGAGCTTGCTGCCTGTGGTGAAAACAAATCTGCAATGTAGGTGAGCTGATCCAAAAGTGATTTTGCTTGAGGCCCTGCCTTGCTTGTTGCATGGCTATGATGCTCAGCCTGTGTGTTTGCGCCGAGGATTGCACCTGTCAGCTTCGCAAGTGAGTTGATGGCTGTTTGCAGGGTGTTCAGATGATGTTGCTGCCGATCGCTGAGTGGTTCCTGTGCGATCAGATCCGAAGCCGTTTTCATGGCAGACAGTGGTGTCTTCAGGTCGTGCAACATCCTGCTTTGGAGCCAGTTTGGGCGCAGGCATGAGATAACTCCTTGATCAATCCTCGAAGAAGAGCCTAAAACACTGGCAGGAAAAGTTCGCCCAGTTCTGGCAAGGATCCACCGAGATTTTGTTTTTTGATGCTGCAAGCGCACCTGCTTGCCCTTTGGGAGAGTGCTGTATGGTGGAAAGAGAGCGGACACGGAATGCTGTTTAGTACGCTGCAGGTGGTGTTTCCCATTTTTGCGACAGTGGGTGTGGGGTATGGCTTTGGATATGCCGGGCTGCTGAGCAAGCAGGTCGGTGACAATCTCAGCACCTTCTGCATTACCGTGCTTATTCCGGTTCTGATCTTCCGTACTCTGGCGACATCTGATCTTGCTGGTTTGAGCCCATGGGCGCTTTGGGGCACCTATTACACGGCGCTGGCAACCAGTGCTGTGCTGGGTGGTTATATGGTGCGCAAGGTCTTTGGGCGAGAAGCAAGGGCTGCCTGTATTGGTGGATTTTCTGCTGCGTTCTCCAACATGTCGTTGGTTGGTATTCCGGTGATTACCTCAGCCTTTGGGCAGGAGGCGTTGGTTCCTATTTCACTTATCATCTCCGTGCATGCACCTTCTGTAACACTGGTGTTTGTGTTGGCGATGGAGCGAGCGGTAGTGGTGGATGGCTACCAGGAAGCGCGGCCTTTCAAAGACGTTATGCATTCGCTGTTCACCACGCTGATCAAGAGCCCGCTGGTTATTGCTATTTTGCTGGGGGTGGGCTGGAATTTCTCGGGTTATGAATTGCCTGTGTTGCTGGATGGTGTGCTGCATCCTCTGGCAAAAGCTGCGAGCCCGGTTGCGTTGTTCTCCGTTGGTATGACGTTGCTTAACTATGGTGTGCGCGGGAACATTGCCATTGGCAGCGTGTTGAGTTTGCTCAAGATTGTGCTGATGCCTGCGTTGGTGCTGGCTTTGGGCGCTTATGTGTTCCCGCTCTCGCCACTTTGGGTGGCGGTGGCGACACTGGCGGCGGCTTGCCCAACTGGTGTTGTGGCCTACCTTTATGCCAGCCAGTTTGGAACCGGGCATGCCATGAGTGCAAACTCTATCAGTCTGACGACCATTTTCTCAATAGTCACAATGAGCTTCTGGCTTTGGATCTTAAACTTTCTGGGCTACTAAGAAGGTCTTGCACCCTCTTTCGAGTTTCCCATGATTGTTCAGGTCTTTTTCGTCGTCTTCCCGATCTTTGCTCTTGTTGGCATTGGTTATGTTATTGCTCGTGTTGGATATCTGGACCGCAGTCTTGGCGATATTCTGAGCAAGTTCTGTGTGAACCTACTTATTCCAATCCTGTTGTTCCGCAGCCTTGGCTCTGCGGACCTTGATGGCATTTCACCTTGGGGGTATTGGGCAACTTACTACGGCTCGATGGCTGTTGTTGCATTTCTGGGTGGTCTTCTGGTTCGTGTCGGATTTGGGCGTGAGGCGCGTGCGGCGGTGATTGCCGGGTTGACGGCGTCTTTCTCCAACACCGTGTTGGTTGGTATTCCATTGATAGATGCGGTTTATGGAGCTGAGGGAACGCTTTTGATTTCGCTTCTCATTGTGTTCCACGCACCGCTAACCGCGCTGACGTCTTCTGTGTTGATGGAGCGTGCGGTGGTGATTGATGGTCATAAGGCGCCGCGTTCTAAGAAAGAGCTTCTGACTGCAGTTGGCAAAGGCTTGTTGGCGAACCCGATCCTGTATGGTGTTGTGGGTGGACTTCTCTGGAATGTATCAGGTTTGGAAATCCCAAAGCTGGCAGATGATGTTTTGGCTCCACTGGCGAAAGCTGCCTCACCTGTAGCGCTGGTTGCGGTGGGTATGAGCATGGTGAACTACGGTATCCGCGGTAATCTGGCGATTGGCGGCGTGCTGGCGATTATCAAATCGATCCTGATGCCGTTTGTGGTGTTTGTTGTTGCTGCACACGTGGTGGGTCTGCCCTCTGTCTGGGTGGGTGTGGCAACGTTGATTGCAGCGTGCCCGACAGGCGTGTTCTCCTTCATCATGGCCAACCAGTTCGGCACGGGTCACGCCATGTCCACCAACGGCATCGCAATCACCACAGGCATCTCGGTCTTCACCGTAAGCTTCTGGCTCTGGTTCATTCAGGTGCAGGGGTATTGAGAAAGTTTGTTTCCATATTATGAGGCTCAAATAAGTGACTGATCGTTGTCTGATATTCGATCTGGACGGAACACTGGTAGACAGTGAGCCGTTATGTTCTCAAGCCTTTTTGGATTTGCTGCCCGAGATTAATTTGCCACTCTCAGAGTTGATGAAGCGTTTTAGAGGGCGCAAGCTTTCTGGAATTTTGGCAGACATTGAAAGCATTCTTGAACGAAGCCTGCCAGATAGTTTTGAGAGAGACTATCGTGTGAGAGTGGATCAATTGTTCAAGACAGAGTTAGAAGCATTCCCGGGTGTTATCGTGGCTCTCTCCGAAATATCAGCTCCGATGTGTATTGCTTCGAGCGGGCCTAGGGCGAAGATTGAAACAGCTTTGGAAAAAGCGGGCTTGAAAAGCTTCTTTGGTTCCAGAATTTTTAGTTCGTATGAAGTTGGAATCTGGAAACCTGATCCTGGGCTCTTCCTGCATGCCGCTCAGGTTCTGCAATTCTCACCAGAACGTTGTGTCGTGGTTGAAGACAGTGAGGTTGGAATTTGTGCTGCGAAGGCGGCAGGGATGAGTGTTTTGAAGTTCTGTGATCAGCCTGATCATGAAGCAACAGCAGAAACTTTTGGTTCCTACAGGCAGCTCCCGAGAGTTCTCTCCTCAATGCCTTCTAAACCTTAAAGACCCAGCTTCTCTCTGATTTGCACTGGAGTGACACCGCTTGCTCGTAGTTCGCGGAGGGAAGTGTCCTTGGCGGATTTGGCGAGTTTGCGGCCTGTTTTGTCGAGAATGAGGTCATGGTGTTCGTAGTGCGGTTCTGGCAGGTCCAGTAGAGTTTGCAGCAGGCGGTGGACGCTGGTGGCGTGGTAGAGGTCTTTGCCGCGCAGAATGTGGGTGATGCCTTGTAGTGCATCATCTACAACTACTGAAAGATGGTAGCTGGTTGGGGTGTCTTTGCGGGCAAGGACGACATCGCCCCAAGCAGCTGGATCGGCCTGGATTTTTCCGTGATGCGCTTCGTTCCAAGTAAGAGATGTTCCCGCTAGATCAATGGCTTTGGCCATGTTGAGGCGCAGGGCATAGGGCGCATCGGAGTTCTGAAGGGCTTTTTGCTCTTGTTCAGAGAGAACGCTGTTGTCTCCGGGGTAAAGTGGGGCGCCGTCAGGGTCTCGTGGCCATGGCGTGTCCGATGTATCCTGCTCCGCGACGAAGCGTTTGATCTGGGCGCGGGTGAGGTAGTCTTTGTAGACAAGGCCCATTGCTTCCAGCTGTGCAAGTGCCTTGGCGTACTCGCTGAAATGCTCTGATTGCCTGCGAACTGGAGTTTCCCAGTGCAGGCCAAGCCATTTCAGGTCTTCCAGCATGTCTTCTTGCAGTTGTGGGGTGCAACGGATCGTGTCGATATCTTCAATGCGCAGCAGGAACCTTCCGCCGTTTTGCTTTGCAGCTTCATCGTTGAGGATGGCTGAGTAAGCATGGCCGAGATGGAGGTGGCCGTTGGGTGAAGGAGCAAAACGATAGACAGGCGAGTTCATTTGCGAAATGGTTCTACTTGGAATATGGACAGCTTGTTATTAGAACATCTTTGCTTGCTTGAGGAGGGGGCGTTGAGACCTATAGATACGCTTGAGGATATTGAGCGGGAGCTCGCGTCCCTTGTGCAGTTGGATGAGCGACTTGTTTGTGTTGCTGATGTTGCAGGTGAGGTGCCTTTGCGTAGGCGCTCTGCTGATTTTGCTGGGCTCTGTAATATCGTGGTGGCGCAGTTGCTTTCAGTGGCGGCTGCGGCGAGCATCTGGGCAAGACTTGAGGCGCTGGTGGTGCCGTTTGAGCCGGATGTGCTGCTTTCCAAGAGTGATGAAGAACTGCTGGGTGTCGGGCTCTCCAATGCTAAGCTGCGAACATTGAAGGCCATTGCAGAAGAGCTGAAGGCTGGCTTGTGTTTGAATGAGGCGGTGGACTGGCCGGGTGAGGTGGCACACAAGCGGCTTTGTGAGATTAAGGGCATCGGTCCGTGGTCCGCAGATATCTTCTTGCTGTTTTGCGCTGGGCATCCGGATGTTTTTCCGGTTGGGGATGTGGCCTTGCAGGCTGCTGTACAGCACGCGTTTGATCTGGAAGAGCGCCCCAAAGGAAAGGTGCTTGCTGAAATTGCTGAGGCGTGGTCTCCTCATCGTGGAACCGCAGCGCGGTTGTTCTGGTCTTATTACCGTATGATGAAAGAAGGGCGCGAGACCCTGCCTGTTTGAAGAATGCTGAGCCAATCATGAAGTAGGGAGCCGCTTGATGGAATCCAATAGTTTTGTGGCAGCGACAAACGAGCAGATTGAACTGCTTCGTGATGGTAAGCCATTGGAAGCATTTGATGCGTTTTTTGCTTCTACTGTGCAGATGTTTGCCAATGATGTGCTGTTTGCGGATGGAGCTGTTGAGGGGCGTGCCAAACAAAAGCCGTTTATCTCGGCGGCGCAATCCATCATTGGTAAAATCGAAGATGTTGTGATTGATGAGGCGCATGGTTTATGTGCCTTCCGCAATCTGAGCCAGTTTGTTGATGATGCTGATGTTGTGCAACAGATTGATGGTTTGTGCTGGCAGCGCTGGGATGATGGCAAGGTCGTTGAAGAGCGCTATTATGATGGTGCGATGATGAACGTCCTTTTGAAGAATGGTCTGCTTCAGGATCTTGCTGGTCATATGACGATGAAAGAAGCTGAATGAGTATGCATGAGCTTGAGTGCATTCGCTTGGAGCCGAGCCATGCACCAGTGCGTAAATTGCTGGTGTTGCTGCATGGCTATGGTGGTGATGCGGGCGATATGGAGCCGACGGCGCGTGTTTTACGCGACGAGCTGCCAGAGACTGCCGTTGTTTGCCTGAATGGGCCAGAGCCATGTGCGCATTGGGTTGAGGGGCGGCAGTGGTTTGCGGCCTCTGAGTTTGATGCGCGGGAAGTCTGGATTGGTGTGCAGGCGACCGCGCCGTTGATCAACCGGGTGCTGGATGCGGAGCTGGAGCATTATGGTCTGTTGGAGCGGGACATGGTGTTGGGCGGCTTTTCGCAGGGAGCTATGGTTGCTTTGCATGTTGGACCTCGGCGTTTCTCTGAGGCGGCTGGCTTGCTGAGTTTCTCAGGTGTTCTGGGCGGGCCTGAGCATCTGGTGGAGCAGATGATTGTGCGGCCTCCGGTGATGTTGCTGCATGGCAGTGAGGATGATGTGGTGTCGGCGGCGTATCTTGGTGCTGCTCAAACGGCGCTGGAGAATGCAGGGTTTGATGTGGAAGCGCATGATCTAGCGGGGCTCGATCACTCCATCAATGGCAAGGCACAGGCATTGGCGCTCCGGTTCCTAAAAGAGCGGTTTGGAATTTCAGCGCCAACCACCATCTAAAGGAAGCACAGGCCGGAGGAGGGGTTATATGTTGCAAAGTAAGCGTGCAAAGCAATTTCAGAGTTTTTTGGATGATCGTGGACTTGGGTTGAAAGTTGTTGAGCTGCCAGAGTCTTCGCGTTCTGCTGCAGAGGCTGCGCAGGCGCTGGGCTGCGCTCAGGAACAGATCGTCAAATCTCTTGTTTTTCAGAAACTGGATACCGAGGAAGCTATTCTGGTGCTGGCGAGCGGGACGAACCGCGTTAACGAAGACGCTATTTCTACAGTTGTCGGCGGGCCAATCGGGCGGCCTGATGCCAAGTTCGTCAGAAATGTTACCGGGTTCTCGATTGGCGGTATTCCACCACTGGGACATAAACAGGAGCTGACGGTTTTCGTGGATGAAGATCTGTTGAGCTTTGATGAAGTGTGGGCTGCTGCCGGAACGCCGAATGCAGTGTTCATGATGCCCGGAAATTTGCCGGACATTTTGGGAGACCATCAGGTCATCTGCGTGAAGTAGCAGGCTACATTCTGTCTTCGACTGGCCAATGAACGTAGGCTAGGATCCAGAGGAAGATCAGGTTGACCAGGGGAATGAAAGCCAGAATGGTCCAGATCCTTGAAAAGCCGAGACGGTTCAGGATTCTGGCGATTGGAATGACAACAACCAATATCCAGACGATCATAATGACGACTTGCCAAAGAGCGAAGCCTTCCATCATCATTTCATGATCCATGTAACGACCTCCTGTCCATCTTCTTCAGGACCAACTATCTGTTTGATGGTTACAAAGGTCAAAGAAAATATTTATTGATTACAATTGCTTATGACTAATTCATGGGCGTATTTTTAGGGGAAGAAGGACAGACTTATTCCTCCAACAAATGAGGGTATGATGAGCACCGCGCTGATTATTATTGATGTCCAGAAATACTTATTTGATGTGGAGCCGCACCCGTTTGAGCGGGATGAAACGATTGCCCGTATCAACAGACTGAGCGCAAGAGCTCGTGAAGCAGGTGTACCAGTTATCGTTGTTCAGCATGAACGTGCAAACCATCAATTGGCTTATGGTTCTGAGGGATGGGAATTGCCGGATGATCTTGTTGTAACGGACAGTGATTTGAAGGTGCGGAAAACTGCACCGGATTCCTTCTACAAAACCAATCTGAAAGAGTTGTTGGATGAGCACGGCATTACGGATCTGACAATCTGCGGGTTTGCTTCAGAGTTTTGCGTAGATACCACGTTCCGCCGTGCGGCTTCGCTTGGGTTTAACCTGCGACTGGTGAATGATGCGCACACCACGCATGACAAAGAGCACGCTACTGGACAGCAAATCAGAGCGCATCACAACAACACGCTGATTTATCTTCGTGGGTATGAGGGCAGCATTACCGCCCTTCCAGAGGTTGATGTTGAATTTGCGCAGGCAGTGACGGCTTAACTTTCGCGATCTGCGATGTAACGGGCCAGCGTCTTCAAGGTGTTGGCCTTTGCGCCGTATGGCTCCAGCAGGTCATCTGCTTCTGCAATCAAGCGTGAGAGCTCTTGACGGGTGTGGCTTTCACCCAGCAGGCTGACGAGGGTCGCCTTGCCAGCTTCTGCATCTTTGCCCGTTGCCTTGCCAACCACTTCTGCATCGCCAGTCAAGTCCAGCAGGTCATCTGCCAGCTGGAACGCCAGACCGATGATTTCGCCAAAACGGGTGAGACGAGCAATGTCGTCTTCTGTGGCATTTGCGAGCATTGCGCCTGCACGACATGCATAGCGAATGAGGGCGCCGGTCTTCATCGCCTGTAGCTGACGGATCTCAGCTTCTGTTCTGTCGCGATGTTCAGAGGCCAGATCGAGCATCTGGCCGCCTGCCATACCGCCAATGCCGGATGCGCGGGCGAGTTCCCGAGACAATCGCAGACGGATGGCCGGGTCAGGGTGCACCTGCTCATCAGCAATGAAGTCAAATGCGATCGTGAGCAGTGCATCGCCTGCAAGGATCGCCGTTGCTTCGTCAAATGCCTTATGGGTTGTTGGACGGCCACGACGCACATCGTCATCATCCATTGCAGGCAGGTCGTCATGGGCGAGGGAGTAGCAGTGAATGCATTCCAGTGCCGATGCGGCTACAAGCGTGCCTTCATCTTCGTGACCGAATAAACGGGCAGCTTCCACCATGAGAACCGGGCGCAGACGTTTGCCTCCGGACAGCGCTGCATAGTTCATCGCTTCCAGTAAGCGTTCAGGGCGGGCCAATTCCTCAGAACGAACTGTCTCCCCTAAAAGAGAGGTGAGCTTTTCTTCAAGAGACTGAGCGGTTTCGGTGATGACCGATTTTAAAGCAACAGACACAGAACCCCATCCCAAACGAGCAAATAAAGTACAACAGATTTGAAAGTGCTTACCTATTCGACAGATAGCAAGTTGATCGTTTGTCCTGAAAACAGCTCAACGTCAAGTGAAATGGAGTGTTTCCGTAAGGTTCCTGCGGATTTTCGCCCCGTAAATATTCGGCTGAGATTTCCTGCGGAGTTGCCTTGATGCTGTTTTTTTCTTTAGGTTAAATCTAAAGTTACCTAAGGTCATATAATAAGAGCCTCGTAATAAGGCGCCCTAGTAAGTCAGCTATAAGAGATGATAGGGGGAATAGAAATGCGTGCACTTTCGAAGATTTTGTCGAATTTTGTCCAGATAGGGCAACTTGTAATTTTTGATGCCAAAGATAAAAAGCATGTTTTTGGTAGCGATGAAAGCGGCCCCTCCGCTGCATTGCGTTTTCACAGTCAGAAGCTTCCCTACACACTTCTGATTGATCCTGAGCTGAAAGCAGCCGAAGCCTATATGGATGGCTTGATCACCATGGAGCCGGGTCACACTTTGAATGATCTGGTTGCTGTATTCATGGCGAATGATGGCCTGCTTACAGAACATCCTATTCAACGAATTCTAACCTTCATGAAAGACGGCCATACGCGGCGGCGACTTGGCCTGAACCTGAAGAAAAACAAAGCGCAGGTGCGTCATCATTACGATCTGTCGACGGACTTGTATCGGCTGTTTCTGGATGACGGGCTCAATTATAGTTGCGCTTATTACCGGACACCTGAAGACACACTTGAAGAAGCCCAGCAGGCCAAGCTGGATCATCTGGTTGCCAAGCTGGACCTGAAGCCGGGTATGTCAGTGCTTGAAATTGGTGGTGGTTGGGGTTCTCTGGCCATTCGCATGGCGCAGACCGGTGCGCAGGTGACCTCTCTCAATGTCTCTACCGAGCAGATCAAAATTGCTGAAGAACGGGTGAAAGCTGCCGGTCTTGAGGGCAAGGTTGATTTTGTCTGTCTGGACTACAACGAGTTTGAAGGTGAGTTTGACCGCGTTGTTTCTGTCGGCATGATGGAGCATGTTGGCCACGGCAATCTGGGTGCTTACTTTGCTAAGGTCAGAGACTGTCTGAAACAGGATGGCTATGCTGTCATTCACTCAATTGGTCGCAGTGGACCTCCGGGTGTAACGGGTCCGTTCCTGAGTAAGTACATCTTCCCAGGTGGATATTGTCCTGCTCTTTCAGAGACTTTTGCCGATATTGAAAAAACAGGTCTTTGGGTCTGTGATAACGAGATCTTACGGCTGCACTATTATTACACCCTGAGAGATTGGCGCCTTAACTTTGAGCGTAACCGAGACAAGATCAAAGAGCTGTATGACGAGCGCTTTTGCAAAATGTGGGAGTTTTATCTGTCAGGCTGCGAAATGAACTTCCTGCACGGGAGACTCATGGTGTTCCAGTTGATCCTGTCTAAAGAACGGGATGCTGTGCCGATTATCCGTGACTTCATTGGTGACAATGAGCAGGCGATGATCTCTCATCGTGATGATCGCAGAAAAACGGCCTAAGCTGCTCTGTATTAAAGAAATGGC
This sequence comes from Pseudovibrio sp. Ad37, assembly GCF_001623075.1. Classification (GTDB taxonomy): domain Bacteria; phylum Pseudomonadota; class Alphaproteobacteria; order Rhizobiales; family Stappiaceae; genus Pseudovibrio. Next base: position 14,575 of record NZ_LMCF01000005.1, on the reverse strand, counting down.
CCCGGAATTAGTTCCGGGGTTTGTTGGATTGGATCATTGACGCCCAGTAAAATCATTGGCTACTTTCCCGATGTTTAGAATGCATGGGTGAAAGCAGGTCGTTGGTGTTTGATGATATTCCATTGCCCTCGCAAAGGCGGCGAGAGGGCATTTTCAATTTTTCCGAACCGGGTAAATCGACAGCTTATGCCGTTTTGTTTGCGCTATTGCTTGGGCAGTTCGCGGCCCACCGGTTTTATCTGCGCAAGCTTGGCAGTGCTGTTGTCATCAACTGCCTGAACATTACAGCAGTTTTGATCCTGATCCCGTTGCTGATGGGATTGGACGGGCATAATTTGATTGCTGATCTGACGACAGGCGAGTGGGTTGGCTTCGGCGTTGCCATCGGCATGGCAATGATTGCGAACATTTGGGTGTTTATCGATCTGATCGTGCTGATTGTATTGCTTATTCGGGAGAGCTTTTAGGGCAGCTGTGAGGCGGCGACTTGGTTGCTTCAGATTTGCCTAGGAAGAATTCATAACCCCTAGTTCTATGCCGTAAATTTCGAGAGATGTGTTGATCGATAATGCGTGTCAGCCTCTGAGTGTGATCGAAGCTCACCGGAGGTCGTAGTTATGAGCGATCAAACCGTCATTCCGCCTAGTAAAAGAGGTTTCTTTTATCTCAAGAATCCGCACAAATCTGCTGTGGTGACGGTGATCCTGTCGCTCTTTTTGGGTGGCTTGGGGCTGCATCGGTTTTATCTTGGTAAGCCGCTGAGCGGAGCAGTGATGCTTGTTCTCTCTTTGATTACGGCTTTTCTGATTGTGAGCGGTCTGAACTGGATGGAAACGTTGGATCCAAACGGGATGCTGGCCGTTGTCAGTGGAGCTTTGGGGTTGGGAATGATTGTCTCTGCGTGGGCGTTCGTTGATCTTCTGATCATCCTTGTGGGAGTGTTCAATACACCTTCCGAGCCGAATGAGGTTCGTTAGAGGCTCATCACAAAGAAAAGCCGAAGCTGGGGGGCTTCGGCTTAGCTCTTGGAGCCAGTTTAGGGATCGCCTGTTATTCGGGCACGAATAATCCTGGGAGGGGATTAAACAGGGCGAAAACCTTAGGAGAGGCGCTTGTGGTTATTCAGCTGCTTCCAATTCCAGTTCTGATGCTTCAAGGGCGACAGCAGCAGATTGGATGATTGATGCGAAACGAACAGCTGTTTGCACCATCTCGGCAGTTACTCCAGCTTTGCGCAGGATAGCTTCATGGCTATCGATGCACATGCCACAGCCGTTGATGGCGGATACAGCAAGCGACCACAATTCAAAATCAACTTTGTCTACGCCCGGCTTGCCAATCACGTTCATGCGCAATTTGGCAGGCATGGTTCCGTACTGCTCATTTGAGGAGAGGTGTACGAAGCGGTAGTAGATGTTGTTCATGCTCATGATTGACACAGCAGCTTTGGCGGCGCTCATCGCTTCTGCGGACAGGTGCGGAGCAGCTTCTGCAATCAGGGCCTTTTTCACGTCTGCGTTGCGGGTGGCGATGGCGCAAGCGACGATCAGGCCGTATTTCTGTTGAGCAGTCAGAGATTCATCAGTTCCCATAGAGCCAAGATTCAAACGAACGTCCTTAGCAAAGTCACCAAGGCGGGATTTCAAGGAATCGATGGACATGATGTTTCTCCTAATGATTTTGGCAATGGGCCACGTGCAAAGTGATGGTTTTTAGTTTTTGATGCATAAACTCTTCCGAAACCTGTTTTTTATTGTCTTCGGAAGTACGCTAAAAAAGACCGGAGCCTGCGATTTTTCGCTTTATGTGCTCCGGTCCTGATCATTCCGGAATTAAGCTGCGATCACGTCGCCGCCAACTTCACGGTTACATGGGCAGAGTTCGTCGGTCTGCAGAGCGTCAAGAACACGCAGTGTGTCTTTAGGGTTACGGCCAACGTTCAGGTTGGTTGCGTAAATGTGCTGAATGGTGTTTTCGTTGTCGACAACGAAGGTGTAGCGGAATGCAACGCCGTCTGGGGAGCGAACGCCAAGGCCATCGATCAGGGAACCGTTGGTGTCAGCGAATGCCCAGATTGGCAGCTTGTCGAGGTCTGCGTGGTCACGGCGCCATGCCAGCTTACAGAATTCGTTGTCGGAAGAACCGCCGAGTACAACTGCGTCACGGTCTTCAAACTCACCTGCAAGGCGAGCGAATTCAGCGATTTCGGTTGGGCATACGAAAGTGAAGTCTTTTGGGTAGAAGAAGATTACCTTCCACTTACCTTCGAAGCTTTTTTCAGTGATTGCTTCAAATGCGCTTTCGCCGTTTTCTTCGTGGTTGTTGAAACCAGGCTTTACGCCAACTACTTCAAATTCTGGAAGCTTTTCGCCGATACCGAGCATGGTACTCTCCTAAATATGGAATGACGCCAGAGCGCGTCGATTAGTGATTCTCATGAAAATGTCGAAAAACGCATCTTCGTTGGGGTCTTTATGCAACTCTTGTTTTGATCGGTCAAAACGATAATAACGAAGAAGTCCATCGATTTTTTCGAACGACATGCTAAGTTGTCTTGGGATTGGCCGAATTCCGCCAAAACTTAGAGAAATTCTAATCTATAGGCTTTGATCTGTGTCATCTGGTCGCACGATGTTACCCACATTAAAACAGCTTCAATACTTCAAAACGCTGGCCAAACTTCTGTCTTTTTCGAAGGCAGCGGAGGCTTGTTTCATCACACAATCAACGCTTTCTGCCTCGATCAAGCAGTTGGAAGGCATTCTTGGATGTGAGCTGCTCGACCGCTCTGGCCGCACGTTGGTGCTGACTGAAGCAGGAGAGAAGGTGCTGGAGCGAGCATCCTTGCTGTTGCGTGATGCAGAGGACCTTGTGCAGGGGGCCCGCGCGCAGAACAAGCCTTTGTGTGGCCGGTTTCGGTTGGGGGTGATTCCATCCGTTGCGCCATTCTTGCTGCCACGCTTTCTGCCGCAGCTCAGGGAGCTTTATCCTGAGTTGCAATTGTTCCTTCGTGAAGATCTGTCGCGCAATTTGATCATTGCTTTGCGGGAAGGGCGGATTGATGCGGCGCTGATGGCGCTGCCCTATGACACGACCGGGTTTGAATCTGCTGAGATCGGAAGCGACGCTTTTTATCTGGCCGTGCCGAGTGCGCATGCGCTGGCTGGTGTCCATGAAGTGAGGATGGAAGATCTTGCGGATGAGGTGCTGCTGCTGCTGGAAGATGGGCACTGTTTGCGAAACCATGTCCTTGCCGCTACGGGAGGACGTATGTTGACGGCAAATGAAGATGTACAAGCCACATCTTTATCAACACTTGTGCAAATGGTGGATAACGGCATCGGCGTCACTTTGGTGCCACGTATTGCAGTAGATGCAGATATCGACCGCGGGACCTCTTTGAAGCTGATCAAGATTGCCGACAAGAATGCGCGCCGGACGATTGGAATGGTCTGGAGGCGTAAATCTTCTTTTGAAGGAAATGCAAAATTACTTTGCAAGGCTCTGGAACGCTTTATGGTTGAAACTCAAAGAGACGTCTCGGTTCCTCAAGATGTATCGGAGAAGAGTGCTTGAAAAAAGCGCGTTCAAAGGAGAAACCAGAGCCATTAAAGCAAAGGATCAGGCGTTGGGTGTTGCGTACACTCGGGGTGCTTGTGGCTTTGCCGGTGGTGCTGACCCTGCTGTATTCTGTGGTTCCTCCTTATTCCAGTTTGATGCTGTTTCGCGTTGTGACTGGTCAGCCCGTTTGGCGAGAATGGGTGCCTTTGGAAGAAATTTCCGTTAATTTACAACGTTCTGTGGTTGTCTCCGAGGATGCTACCTTCTGCACTCACGGCGGTGTTGACTGGCCTGCCGTGCGTGGGCAGGCCTGGAAGTTGTTTGAAGGCAAGCGCCCTCGGGGGGCGAGTACCATCACCATGCAGCTTGCGAAGAACCTGTTTCTCTGGAACGACAGAGATTATCTGCGCAAAGTGCTGGAAGCTCCTCTGGCGATGCTCATCGATACGGTGCTGTCGAAACGGCGGGTGTTGGAGATCTATCTGAACGTTGCGGAGTGGGGTCCGGGGATCTTTGGAGTGGAAGCTGCATCGCAAACTTTCTTTGGGAAAAGTGCTGCAAAACTTTCTGCGACTCAGGCCTCTTTGCTGGCTACAGCGCTCCCAAACCCAATTGCCAGGAACCCTGCAAAACCTAGCTCTGGACATCGCAGGCTTGCCGGTATAAACCGTAGCCGAGCTCAGGTGGCCGGCGAAGTGCTTAACTGTATTTCGGCGCCGGAGAGGTAGTGCGAAATTATTTTCGTATAAGGACTGGCAAATCCTTCTGTTTGCCTGTATAACCCCCGCCAATCTGAGAGATTGTGTATTTCGCACGTTAACGCCGCGCTTGAGTGGCGCGTGCGCATGTGACGAGAGAGAGAGCTACAATGGCTGTTCCTAAGAAAAAAGTATCGCGTATGAAGCGCGGCTTTCGCCGTTCTACTGATGCTCTGGCACAACCAGCTTACGTGGAAGACAAGGATTCCGGCGAACTTCGTCGCCCGCACCATGTTGACCTGAAGAGTGGTATGTACCGGGGTCGTCAGATCCTTCAGGCTAAAGACGACGCTTAAGTCTGAAGCGATCAGCGCGAGTTGATTTTGAAAAGGCCGTCCCTCGGGGCGGCTTTTTCTTTTTGTGATGTTTCGCTTGAACTAAGAAAGGCCGCCTGTGAAAGGGCGGCCTTTTTTAATTTTCTGCTAGCGTTGGGTTTCGAAAGCTAATCTTGCTGCAAGACCTGCGAACACGGCACCTAAAACATAATTTGCGAGAAACTTAAGCTTTCCGTTGCCTCCGAGTGTTCGCATCATGTGATTTGCTGCGACAATGACAGGTCCGTTGATGAAGAAGCCGACTGTGTTCAACACGGTGGCAAGGATCATTATCTGAACTGCGACGTTTCCAGCTTCAGGTTTCACAAATTGAGGAAACAAGGCCAGGATGAAGATGACCATCTTGGGATTGAGCAGGTTAGTTAGAAGGCCCTGACGAAACATCTGAATGGATGAGTGCGTCTTATTTTCAATAGTTGTACTGGCGGCCTCTGATTTTGAGGTGAATGCCTTCCAAGCCAGAAACAGCAAATAAGCAGCGCCTGAAAACCGAACAACATCATAAGCGATAGGAACAGCAAGAAAGAGCTGTGAAAGGCCAAAGGCTGCGGCAAACGCATGAAAGTAAGTTCCTGTGGCAATTCCTGCAAAGGTGGCTAGGCCTGCACGTCTTCCCTGAGCTGCACTGCGGGAGGCAATTAGCAGCATGTCTGGGCCGGGAGTTGCAGTGAGGGCAAAGGAAGCTGCTGTGAACAGAAGCAGCGTTGAAAGATCTGGCATTGCGTTTCCACCCGAGTTCATATGCAAACGAGAGGTCATATCGGAATTGTCTGCACACATCAAACTTGCCAAATTTTGTCGGTGCGTTCCAGATAAGAAAAACCGCCCCGTAGAGAGGCGGTTTTGGTGTTTGATCGTCATGCACGCTTTAGAGCGGGAGGTTCCTCACCGCTGCGTATTAACCGTTTGCGACGTATTGGGCGCCGTTGATGGTCATGACGGAACCGGTGACGAAGGCTGCGGCTGTGGAGGCGAGGTAGCAGACCATGCCTGCGATCTCTTCTGCCTTGCCCAGGCGCCCCACCGGGATCTGGCCGATGATGCCTTCCAGAACCTTCTCAGGGACAGCTGCGACCATATCAGTGTCGATATAGCCTGGGCAGATGCAGTTCACGGTGATGCCCTTGCGCGCTGTTTCCTGCGCCAGTGCTTTTGTGAAGCCGATCACACCTGCTTTTGCTGCGGAGTAGTTGGTCTGGCCGATCTGGCCTTTCTGTCCATTGATGGAAGAAATGTTGATGATGCGGCCTATGCCACGCTCGCGCATGCCATCCAGAACCGGGCGGCTCATTGTGAACATGGAGTCGAGGTTGGTTTTCATCACGGCGGACCACTGGTCGTAATCCATCTTGTGGAACCAGCCATCGCGGGTGATGCCCGCGTTGTTTACGAGAACTTCGACCGGGCCGAGTTCTTCTGCCACCTGAGCAATGCCTGCTTCACAGGCCTTAGGGTCCGCTACATCCCATTTGTAAACACTGATGCCGGTTTCTGCGCTGAATTTATCAGCCGCTTCCGTGTTGCCTGCATATGTTGCTGCAACTGTGTACCCTGCATCCTTCAATCCTTTGGAAATCGCTGCGCCGATGCCACGCGTTCCTCCGGTTACAATTGCTACCCTGCTCATCGATATACTCCCCGCCTTAGGAATAAAATATTGGAACCCACCGTTACAGGTAATAATAATGACGGAGCAAAGACAACTCCGTCATTAGTTAGGGAATTGACTTGAACTTTACGCAGGGACCATAAAGCTCAATTATTCCAATTAGGTGACATTACTACCAATGTTGAGGTTATTTTCTCTCAACACACAGTGCGATACCCATGCCACCACCAATGCATAGGGTTGCCAAGCCTTTTTTCTTCTCTTCGCGCTTCATTTCATGCAGAAGTGTTACAAGTACACGCGCACCGGACGCGCCGATTGGGTGACCAAGAGCGATTGCGCCGCCGTTGACATTCAGCTTATCTGAGTCGATTCCCAGTTCCTGACCAACGGCAAGTGCCTGCGCTGCGAACGCTTCGTTTGCTTCGATGAGATCGAGGTCATCGATAGCCCAGCCAGCTTTTTCGAGTGCTTTTTTGGAAGCAGGGATTGGGCCAAGACCCATGTATGCAGGATCAACACCAGCGGTTGCCCATGACTTGATGGTTGCCAGCGGTGTTAGGCCACGTTTTTCAGCTGCATCTGCGCTCATCAAAACAAGAGCTGCTGCACCATCGTTGATGCCGGATGCGTTTGCTGCTGTGACGGTGCCGTCTTTTTTGAATGCCGGGCGCAATTTCTGCATTGCGGAGATTTCAGCGCCCATGCGGATGAATTCATCATCTTCCACCACGCGCTCATTTCTGCGCTCTTTCACGGTGATTGGAGTGATTTCGTCTTTGAATTTGCCAGCTTTCAGAGCAGCTTCTGCTTTGTTCTGAGAGGAGACAGCGAACTCGTCCTGAGCTTCACGGGTGATCTGGTACTTTTCTGCGATGTTTTCTGCAGTGATACCCATGTGATAGCCTTGGAACGCATCAATCAGACCGTCTTTCAGCATGGTGTCGGTCATGGAGTAGTCGCCCATTTTCACGCCGGCACGTAAGCTCTGGCAGTGTGGGGACAGGGTCATGTTTTCCTGACCGCCTGCAACGATGATGTCTGCATCGCCGGACTGGATCTGCTGCATGCCCATAGCGACAGCGCGCAGGCCTGACCCACAAACCTGGTTGATGACGATAGCAGTCGAATCATCTGCCATGCCAGCATTGAGCGCTGCCTGACGTGCCGGGTTCTGACCAAGGCCAGAAGTGAGCACGTGGCCGAAGATGACTTCGTTGACGTCGTTTGCTTCCACTTTCGCCTGATCAAGTGCTGACTTGATAACCGCTGTGCCGAGGTCTTGAGCTGGGGTGTTGGCATAGGACCCGTTGAAGGATCCGATTGGGGTACGTGTCGCGCTTACAATTACAACATCATTAGGCGAGGTCATGTGCAATTCTCCAATATTTGTGCAATGCGGGACTTCTTATCCGCACGCAAATCACCAGGCGGCAGCCATGCTGGTGCAATGCAGCATAAGAGATCCTTCGAACTCGTAGAATACCTAATGGGCAGACTATTCAATTTGTAGGGGGGAAAGCCAGATGAATTCGATAATTCCAATTAAGACCATAGTAGACCAATGAAACCGCTAGCGTGAAAGGTGGGATTTAGCTTACTCTGCGGCTTACTAGTTAATCTCGTATGTAAAAAATATGGGATCAGGGGGGAGCTGGCCGGAGCAAATTGGGATAGTGTTCCAGATCAGCCATAATAGCGCATTGAGGTACTCAAATCTGATGGCTAAGACAAACGAAGCCACTATCATCAAGAAGTACGCCAACCGGCGGCTCTACAATACTGGAACCAGCACCTATGTGACTCTCGAGGACCTTGCGGTGATGGTGAAGGATGAAGATGACTTCGTCGTCATTGACGCCAAGTCCGGTGATGACATCACCCGGACTGTTCTGACGCAGATTATCTTTGAGCAGGAAAGCAAGGGCCAGAACCTGCTTCCGATTACTTTCCTCCGCCAGCTGATCCGGTTTTACGGTGACAGCATGCAAAACCTCGTGCCGAGCTATCTGGAATTCTCCATGTCTTCTCTCACACGAGAGCAAGAGAAGCTGCGCAGCCAGATGAACCAGAACTTCGGTTCCTCTGCCTTTGAAGTTCTGGAAGATCAGGTGAAGCGCAATGCGGATATGTTTGACCGCGCGATGAAAATGTTCCTGCCGTTTGATGGTGCTAATCCTGCGGATATGCCGGGGCAAGCTCAAACGCCGGAAAAAGAAGCTGCGTCTAAACCTGCAGAAACACAGGCCAGCAGTGGCGATATTTCTGATCTGAAAGAGCAGCTTGCAGAAATGCAAAAGCAGATTGCAGCTCTTGCGGCGGCCAAAAAAGACGCCTGATACATTCATATTACTGCTGAATTACGGAAGCCGGAGGGACACCTTCGGCTTTTTTAATATATCCATGGGAACAGGCGGCAGGGGACTTTTTGCGTATAGGTTGTGTAGCCTTCGCAATCGCTGGCGAGTGTTTTTTCTTCCGTTCTCATCAGCGGCAGGAAGCCGAGGATGATGAGTGGGATTGCGAGGATGGCGAAGAGTTTTGAGCCCAGTATCATGGAAAGGCCTGCGATGCAGAACATGAGGCCGAGATACATGGGGTGGCGGACCAGTGCGTAAGGCCCGCAGCTCTCGACGCATTGTTGCTCGTTCAGGTCAATTTGAGGTGTTGGTTTGGCGAATGGGCTTTTGCTGAAGGTCCAGACGATGAGAATGACACCGCAAATGAAGAGGAACAGGCCTCTAAGTATGGGTTTCACGTCTCCTGTTTGAGGCAGGATGTGCCAGAGGTGGGCGTCCAGAGCAGCGAGCAGGAAGTAGACGAAGATCACTCCAAACAGGATGAGAGTGGCGCGTTTGTCTCCCTTCAGGGCCTTGGAGGGGAACGAGGTGCGTTCTTTGAACAGCCAGGGATTTATGCGGGCGAGCCATAAGCCTACACCGATCTGCGCAAAGTAAACCAGCGCGACAATCATCAAGCCGCGTGGCCATGCCAGTGATGAGCTGGCGAAGGCGATGGATGGCAGGATAGCGAGCGCGATGAATATGGCGAGCATCGCTGAGCTTATGGTCAGACGTAGGTACAGACTTCTCTCCATCTCAACTTGCGTTTGTTGCAATTGCACAAGTTTACGGAGAGAAACCGTCTTTGAGGCGAACAGATTGCTGGTCTGCTGAATGCCCGGTTAGTGGGATGTTTCTAATTCGCCGGAACCTGCTCATTGATCAGTCCCAGTGTACGAATGTAACTGGCGAACGCAGGTTCTGTGGTGAACTGGTAAGCGGTCAGGCCTGCTTCGCGGGCACCTTCCACATTGTCGAGGCGGTCGTCCACGAACAGTGCTTCTTCTGGTTGGAAGCCGTATTTCTCGCAGACTGTCAGGTAGATGTTCGGGTCTGGTTTGCGGGTGCCGAATTCAGCGGAGGCGTGGCCGCGATCGCCAAAGATTGGCTCAAGTGCCGGGGCAACTTCGTAGAGCGCGTCTTTCAGCATCATGCCGTTGTTGGTGAGCAATGCGACTTCGTGGTTTTGCTTGATTGCTTCCACATGGGAGAGCATGTCTGGCCATTCGGTCATCATGTCCCGGCGGATTTTGACCCACGTTTCACGTGAAATAGGATGGCCCAGAAGTCGTTGATACTGCGAGAGGTATTCTGCTGCGGTGTGCGGTGTGCCTGCTTCGGCTGCGTTTTCTTCTGGTCCTTTAAAAACGATGGCGTCGATTTCTTCGGCAGATTTGCCGGTCATGTCTGCGAGGACATTCAAACGGTAAGGGTGGTCATAATCGTAAAGGACGTTGTCCATATCAAAAATAACAAAGCGAATGGGCATGGGTACCAATCTGAGATGAAGTGAACCTTGGGAGTGGTGCAGTTGCTGGGCGCAATATAGTCCAGCAACTGCGGTAAAGTTGTGTCAGCCTGCGTCAGCCGTGAAACCAGCTGCCTCAATGCCTGCAATGGCTGAAGCTTCGTCGTTTTCGGATGTGTCGCCGGTGATGCCGACTGCGCCTAGAATTTCGCCGTCAGTGTTGCGGACCAGAACACCGCCCGGTACTGGCACAATGCCGCCACCTGCAACGCCGTTGAGTGCCTGCACGAAGTGAGGGCGGCTTTGGGCGTTGTCGTTGAGCCAGCGGGACCCTGCGCCAACGGCTACGGCTCCATAGGCTTTGCCCATTGCGATTTGTGGGCGCAATATTGATGAGCCATCCTGACGTTCGAGCGCGACGAGGTGGCCGCCTGCATCCAGTACAGCGACGGTGAGCGGTTTGAGGCCAAGTTCGCTTCCCTTAGCCTGTGCTGCTGAGATGATTGTCCGGGCGTGATCAAGATTGAATTGCACCATAAGTATTTCCTGATAGGTTTTGCTGAATCACCCTGTTTTAGCAGAGGATGATGATGCGGGGAATTCTTCGTTAGGGGACCGGAGATTCACTGGTAATTACAAAGAGGGATTTTTCGTGTTTAGAGATTTTCAGGTTCCGGGTCGCTCCGCTGTTTATGCACCACATGCAATGGCAGCGACATCCCATCCATTGGCAACCAATGCAGCGCTCGAAATTTTGCGAGAGGGCGGTACTGCCGTTGATGCTGCTGTGGCCGCGATGGCTGTTCATTCTGTCGTGGAACCGCATATGACGGGCATTGGTGGTGATTGCTTTGCCATTGTTGCGCAGCCGGATGGGACGCTCTCGGGCATGAATTCATCTGGGCGCGCTGCTGAAAATGTGAGTGCGGATAAGCTGATAGCGGATGGTTTGCTTGATGTTGCCGTGGATTCAATTCACGCCGTGACTGTTCCGGGCGCCTTGCGCGGGTGGGAGAAGCTGCTCAAAGACCATGGACGGTTTTCATTCGACAAGGTTCTGAAGCGGGCGATTGGTTATGCGCGTGATGGGTACTCGGTCTGCCCGCGTGTGGCTGCGGACTGGAAAGGTGCTGTTGACTTTCTCAAGCGTGATGAAGGTGCATCTGAGCTGTTTTTGAAGGATGGTCGTGCGCCTGTTGTTGGCGAAATGATGCGTAACCTTCCCTTGGCTGAGACACTGGAAGCTGTTGCAAAGAGTGGAGCGGATGCGTTCTACAACGGCCCGATTGCTGAAGAGATTGCAACAGTAGTGCAGGCGAAGGGTGGATACCTGACAGCGGACGATCTGGCCGCGCATGAGGCCGTTGATCTGACGCCAGTCACCACGGACTATCGCGGTGTGACGGTTGCTGAATTGCCACCTAACGGGCAGGGCATTGTAGCTCTGGTTATGCTGGAGCTGATGAAGCGGTTTGACTGGGCGGATCTGGATCCAATGGGGCCAGAGCGGTTCCATCTGGAGATGGAAATTGCCAAGATTGCTTATTCTGGCCGTGATCGTTTTCTTGCTGATCCAGAGACGATGGAGTTTGACCCGCAGGCGTTTCTGGATAGCGACTACATCGACGGTCTTGCCAAGTTGATCCGCACGGATGCTGTGTTGCCGAGGCAGCCGGAAGAGGTGCTCTCACCGAAGTCTGATACGGTTTATCTGAGTGTGGTTGACGAGAATGGTCTGGCCATTTCGCTCATCAACTCCATTTATCACGGCTTCGGGTCTGGTTTCGCGACACCGAAATCCGGCGTGCTTTTGCAAAACCGTGGGGCGTGCTTCACGTTGGAAGAGGGGCATCCAAACCAGATTGCTGGCGGCAAGCGGCCAATGCACACTATCATTCCGGCGATGGTTCTAAAGGACGGACTGCCTTATATGAGCTTTGGTGTGATGGGCGGCGGGTATCAGCCGTGTGGCCATGCCCATGTGCTTTCCAACCATCTGGACTACGGCATGAATATGCAGGAGGCCATTGATTGCCCGCGTATGTTCATCGACGAGAAGTCCTTGTCATTGCAAGCTGAAACCAGTGTCTCAGCGGAGACGGTTGAAGCACTGCAAGCTTTAGGCCATGAGGTGTCCATTGTGGCTTCCCCTATCGGCGGTGGACAGGCGATCATGTTTGACCGAGCCAATGGCGGCGGTCTGATTGGCGGCTCTGATCCACGCAAAGACGGCTGCGCACTGGGTTACTAAGGCGCTGGTGCTTTACTGACTGTGATGGGTATCCAGAGTGGCTGAGTGGTTGCTCTGGGTGCTGGTGTTTCAAATTCTGCGCTATCGGCAGCTTCAGCGAGTGCTTGAGGGCTAACATTGTCTGCTTCTGTTTTATTCTCTTTCAATCGCGGCGCTGGTGGTTGCCAAGCTTTGAGGTTCTGTCCGGCTTGCTCATAAAACTCAGGAACTATTCTTTCCAGCTCGCTGATAAAGTTTTTCCGTTGGGCAAATTTGCCGCTAAGGTCACAGACCATCACCACCTCAAAACTGGAGGCAATTGCGTTTGGTTTTTCTGTGAATGCGAGGCCTGGGTCTTGCCTCAAGTCGGCGAGGGAGTGTTGAGCATATGGCCCGCGACCGGGCCAGAAATGACGAATGTGTAGATTTGCCGGTTCAGCTGATTGCAATTGTCTGAGTAGCCAGTTTGTACGTGCTTTCGTCGATTTTTTGTCTTCAGGTGCTTTTAGGCGCATATAAACACTAATGGATTTCGTCTGAAGATCGGCGCAAATCTCTACTGGGGCTGCGGCGTTAGGAACAGAAAGCGTGGTTTCCAAACGCATTTCAACAGAGAGATTCTGAATATCAGATTTAATCCGCGCTTGGTGATCAATAGCGTGGGCTCTTGTTGTCTTAATATTCACATCGCGACCAAGTTGCCGACTTAAGATCGAACTCAAGTCTCTGGCTTCTTGGTGCCAAGCTCCGATGACTTCTTTTGCATCCTCTGAGTTTTGAGAAATTGCTCCGCCTGCTTGGACTGCTGAGACAATTGTTGTCCATGCAGCAGGCATTTGCGTGAAGCTTTTAATTCCAGCGCTGGTATGAGTAAGGAAACGCACAAACTCGTTGATGATAATCCTTCGCTCAAGATCTTCAATCATATCGCCTTGGAGTAGCAATGAAGCTTCTGTGAGTACATACATCCATGACCAATGATAAAGTTCAGCTTTCTTTCTGGTTGCGGCTGAAACAGTGAGCGGATGGTGAGATGGTAACGGAGCAAACTGGTTGGAAATTGTTATTACCGCATCGATCTTGTTGGCTTTCGCAATGTCCATATAGCTCTCGATTTGTGAAGCATCCAGATCAGCGTTGCCGATCTTGGCCTCTACCAGAGCCGTCCAGATTTTAGAACCAGTTTTGACGACGATCAGCCCGTCTGGTCTAAGTCTATTCTCGTTTTTTGCGTCGGAAAAAACGACTTCAGTGTAAGTCTCAATCTTCGTGCGAGCACCAATTCGTATACCAAGGTCAGCCAGCATTGCTTGCCCAAACTCAGGTATGTTTTGAAGGCATGAAAGAAGAATAGATAGTGCTCGTCCTTCTTTGGAAATTTCAGAAAGAACCGGAAAAAGACGAGCTTTGTCTCCAGATTTTAGGTTATCTGCAGGATTAAACATATTGCCCTCATAAAATAATAAAATCTGAATCTAATAGTAAGTAGGTGGTGTTGATGGCTGCAATCGTTATCTGGAGTCAATTGCTTGAATTAATTAATCTAATTTATGTTTCAGGTGAGATATATTAAGGTGATTTAGTGTGTGGGTACCGCTATCGGGTTAAGTACTTAGCAATTGCTGTTTTGTGGAGTACCCGAGTTTGCAATCCATTCACACTTAATTGCCAGCTTTAGAACCCCCCATTGACACCACATACATCTACGGTCATCCTGACAACGAGGCTTCGAAACCTCTTTGTCAGCGGTAACCGCTCCCGTCAACTAGCGGATTTTTTGTGCCTTTTTTCCAAAGGCGCAAACCCTTTGCTATGAGCGGGAGGGCGGTGAATACAACACCTCCTTCGGGGGGGAATAAACTCGCCTGTCTGACTCAGGTTTCGAACCTCCCGCTCGCCAGCGGGCCGTCGAAAGCTCAATGTCGTGCGGTTCATTCAACAGCCAAGTCAGAAAGGCTTTGATTATGGACGACACTGCATGCGCCTGTGGCGCCACAAATACTCTTCAGAATGAATTTGACGAAATAAACGTTGCTGTTTCTGATCTTCAGAACCTTGCTTATGTGCAGCATATGGTGCTGAGCGAGCGGATGAAGAACAGTTGTGAACGTGACGTTTTATTCACTTTGCACTACGCTTTATGTAACCGCCTAGAGGCACTTGATAAGACCTGCGGAATTTTAACTGATGCGTTGTCTGGCACGTCCTTCCCTAAAGGATTTTCCAGTCACGCGACACGCAGCGTCGCCTCTCCACCACCGGTTGAAACCAA
>NZ_LMCF01000004.1 GCF_001623075.1 Pseudovibrio sp. Ad37 | reverse complement strand
TCAGACAAACCTGAGATCTTCAACGTATGTTTTGCAGCAAACACAGTCGCAAAAATCGACTTAACATCATAACATGACCGTCACCCATGTCCCCGAATAAACGTCAACCATCTCTCCGGGACAAACATCAAAGCCCGGGATGACATCGAAGGGTAGGATGGACTGTCTCAAAAAACTTATCCCCCCGGCCTCAAACCGTGCCCATACTAAGCGCATGCCTACGTAACGGGCTGCTGGCGGAGCGACCGTCAGTTTGTCGTAGGTTGGGCGGGGCTTCTGGAAGACGTAACGCACCTTTCAGAGGTCCGGTGAACCGAACTTCAAACGTGACCGCATGGTTTGAGGGGAAGGGCCCAGGACTATAGGGTATCACGCGGTGATAGATGCAGATGTACCGGCAGTAAAACCCTGCTTTTGCAGATGTGTTTGTCAAAGACGGAGGAACTGTCTGGCTAGGGAAACCTGACTGGGTAAGCCACTTTCTTTCCGGGAAACCGGCTATCGTGCCTTATAGGCAAAAGAGGCGACGTTGTTCATTCAAAGAAAGCCCGGGCAAGGCGTGTAGCCAATGCCGAAGAATTAGTTTCAATAAGTAGCGCAGGTATTGCCTGCCGCCTTGCTCATCCCGACTATCGGGAACTCTGGTCCAACACTGCATGGGATGCCATGTGGTGGTGTTGGTGTTTGTGGCAGAACTCAGCTCAAGCGTTGTATTCGATGATGCGGCCTTCGCCGATGAGGCGGGGGGCTTTTTCGGTGGTGGTGTAGCTGATGGCGCCTTCTTCGGGTTCTACGCGGCGGCGGTCGCGCAGGTGGGCGGCGTTTTCTTTGATGCCGATGAGGTGGGCGAGGAAAGCAGAGTTGCAGCGGAAGACGTTGATGCGCTTTGGCAGTTCATAGAACTGGGCGTCTTTTTCGTGCTGGGTCTGCGTGGTGGTGACATCCTCAGAGACTTGCAGCTCTTTGCCTGCTTTGCCATAGGTGTTCCGTCTTGAGACAGTCTCTGCGTTTTGCTCTGTGATTTTGGCGTGGCGACGAGAACTGATATCGCGATAGCGACGATCAGCGTCAGTTCCAGTGTTAATCGCTTTTCCAGTGCGGGTGACACGCATGACTTAACTCCCCCGACTGTCTCAAAATGAGACTGATGCCGTTTCCTGGGATTCACATCGCAAGGCGCGTGCCAAAGTTTAAGTTTTTATTAGGATTTTAATTAGTTGAGTGCGGTGAAATTGCTGAGAGAATGGGAAAGGTAAGCTGGTACAGAAGGTTAGAGCTTATCGATCTGATCTTCAGGACCGCTGACGAGCAGGGTTACGCCATCCTCTGTGAAGGTGCGTTCGATGATTTCCAGCTGTAGCAGAATGACCTGGCGTTCCAGTTCGGCACTGCTGGAGAAGCTGGCAGAGACACTGCGGGTTTTGATGCGCAGCCATGGCACAAGCTCAGCTTCCCGAATGGCGAGATTTGCGGCGCCGGAGTAGGCCCGTGCCAGGCCGCCGGTGCCCAGTTTTGTGCCACCGAAGTAACGGACGATGATGACGCCCACATCCACAAGGTCTGCCCCAATGAGTGTTTTGAGTGTGGGCATGCCGGAGGTGCCAGCGGGTTCGCCATCGTCTTTGCCGCCTTCATCGATGCGTCCCTCGGGGAGCATTCTGCGGAAAGCGGTGACGTGGTGGTTGGCTTTTTTGTGCTCGTCGCGAAGGTCCGCCAGCCGCTGAGCAAAGTCTACATGGGGTACCAGAAAGGCAAGAAAGCGTGACTTCTTTTCTTCCAGTATCGCGTTGTATTCCTGCTCAACGGTGAAGAGGGGCATTGGCTTATGCTCCTACCGGTTCTTTGCTTTTGAAGTGCTTGGAGAGCTTTAGTGCCTGACCCTGATAGTTGGAGCCAATGCCCTCGCCGTAAAGGGTTTCTGGCACTTCCTCCATGTGCTCGTAGACAAGGCGGCCAACCGTCTGGCCGTGTTCTACGATGAAGGGAACGTCGTGAGAGCGGACTTCGAGAACGGCTCTGGACCCTGTGCCACCAACGGTGGAGTGGCCGAAGCCGGGGTCGAAGAAGCCTGCGTAGTGGACGCGGAACTCGCCGACGAGTGGGTCGAATGGCACCATCTCAGCGGCGTATTGTGGTGGGACGTGGACAGCTTCCTGCGAGACCAGAATGTAGAACTCGTTCGGGTCGAGGATGAGCGTTGCATCGCCGCGATTGTACAGCGGCTCCCAGAAGTCTTCCGGGTCCTGTGCGTCTTTGCGGTCAACGTCGATCACGCCTGTATGGCGCTTGGCGCGGTAGCCGATGAGGCTGTCTTTGCCAGAGCCTTTCAGGTCGATGGACACCTGTACGCCGTTGTTGATTGCGTCTTCGTCCTTGCCGCCAGACACCAGTGTGTGCTGGTTGTGCACTTTGGTCAGGTCTTCATCATTGATGAGGGTTTCGCCATCGCGGAAGCGGATTTGGGACAGGCGAGAACCTTCGCGGACCAGCACAGGGAAGGTCTTTGGAGAGATCTCAGCGTAGAGCGGGCCTTTGTAGCCAGCTTCAACACGGTCAAATGCGCGGCCTTGGTCTGTGATGACGCGGGTGAACACATCGATGCGGCCCGTGGAGCTTTTGGGATTGGCTGTGGCGGATTGCTCAGCCGGGAGGTCCAGCGCCTCCTGAAGGCGGACGATGTAAACGCAGTTGGTTTCCAGCACGGCGCCCTTGGAGAGGTCGATCTCGTGCAGGATAAGCTTTTCCAGCTTGTCTTCCACTTTCGCGTCGGGGCCGGGGAGAAAAGAGGCACGGACACGCCATGCTTTGACGCCGAGGCGCAGGTCAAGACTGGCAGGTTGAATCTGGTCCTCGTCGGGCACTCTGTCTGCTTGAATTGCACCGCTGGCAAACATAGCTTCAATCGCTTTTGCCGGAAGAATGCCTGTCATTGTTGGTTCCGCCCTACTGGTACTCAAATCGTTCTGACACTGATTAACGTAAGTTTGATCTCTCGCCAAGTCTGCAACCTAAGCTGATTGATTGACCCTAGTGTATTTTCGAGGTAAAAACGCTGCCTATTCCGTGGTGATTTGGTCGACCGGCTTGCAACCACGTAAAACAAGTAGCTAAAGGGTCGGGTTCTTGTATAGACCTCGGCCCGCGCCGGGGTTTTTTAATGAAGGGGTAGAGCAATATCTCTTCGGGCAGGAATGAGCGATGACAGACGCAAAGAACTGGAAGCCAGCAACTCGGCTTGTTCATGGAGGCACAACGCGCTCCAGCTTTGGTGAAACATCCGAAGCTATCTTCCTTACACAAGGGTATGTTTACGACAGCTCAGAAGCGGCAGAAGCACGCTTTTTGGGCGAGAATCCGGGCTATATTTATTCCCGGTACGCAAACCCGACCGTAGGAATGTTCGAGCGACGAATGTGCGAACTGGAAGGCGCTGAGGCCGCACGCGGCACGGCTTCTGGTATGGCGGCTGTTAACTCTGCGATTATGGCCTGCGTGAAAGCTGGCGATCATGTGATTGCACCAAAGGCACTGTTCGGTTCCTGCCGATACATCATCGAAAAGCTGCTGCCACGTTACGGTGTGGAGTCCACGCTGATTGATGGCACTGACATCGAGCAATGGAAAGCAGCTGTTCGTCCGAACACCACAGCGGCGTTTCTTGAAAGCCCAACCAACCCGACGCTTGAAGTGATCGATATTCCTGCTGTTGCGGATATTATTCACGAAGCTGGTGGACGGCTTATTGTAGACAACGTGTTTGCGACTGCTATCTGGCAGAGCCCGCTGGCGCTGGGGGCGGATGTGGTGATCTACTCCGCGACCAAGCATATTGACGGGCAGGGCCGATGTCTGGGCGGTATCGTGCTTTCCGATGAAAAGTGGATTGTGGAAGAATTCCATGACCCGTTCAAGCATACCGGACCTGCGATGAGCCCGTTCAACGCCTGGGTTCTGCTGAAAGGTCTGGAGACATTGTCTCTGCGTGTTGAGCGTCAGACTGCGAATGCAGGCAAGCTGGCAGAGTTCCTTGCGGATCACTCTGCAGTGTCTCGGCTGATTTACCCAGGTCGTGCTGATCACCCACAGGCGGATATCGTGGCCAAGCAGATGCAGGGTGGGTCTACCATGCTGGCGTTTGATTTGGCGGGTGGTAAGGAAGCGGCCTTCAAGTTCTCCAATGCGTTGGAGATTGTCAGCCTTTCCAACAACCTTGGTGATGCGAAGAGCCTGATTACCCATCCGGCGACGACAACGCACCAAAGTGTTGCGGAAGATGCACGTCTGGAGCTGGGCATTACAGACAAGACGCTTCGTCTTTCTGTTGGTCTGGAAGATGCAGATGACCTGCTGGAAGATGTTGCTAAGGCACTGGCCGCGCTTTAAGCTTGTTGCACATTATGACTGACATGAGGGCATCCAATCGGGTGCCCTTTATGCATTAAAGCGCAATGCTTCAGACTTGTTGTTAGCTGTTGCTGGTTGCCACAACTACATCTCGCCGTGCTCCGGACAAGGTGATGATGAATCCGGCGATGACATCCAGAAATGTGATGGTCATGAGCAGAAGGAAGAGCGGAGTGGCGGCTTCTTGTACCGAGAGGAACTCAATTAGGTAAGCCACGAGGATCAACAGAGACAAGCTGTGATCTACCAGTGAGAGTGTGCTGGTTCTGGTGGCTTTGATGATCTCGACGAAGAGCAGGACCAAAGTGCCTGCAAGCAGAAGGGTGGCGACATCCAGAGGAACGAGCAGTCCGGATGGCAGTGGGATCTGGAATACAATGGCAGCCCACGGGGTGACGTTGTAGCCTTGATCAAGCACCGGCTCTAGATCTTCAAACCACCGAAATGCCACAGCGTTGTAGAGCAAGAACGGAATGAGCGTGAGTGGAATAGTCCTCATGTGGTTGTCCCCGGAAGAGCTGGAAGCGGTATCCTATCGGAAAAGATTAACATTAATGCTGGTGGTCTGTGATGCCCTGAAACCGGGAGGGGTAACGCTTCGAGTGGTTTAATGCCTAGGGCTTTCATTTTAAGTGGAGTTCTAGGGAATACGACGCGTGCGATTGTGAATAGTGAGAGGGCGTCGCACACGTTCTGTCATGCGACGTTCTATGTGAGAGAGCTCGTTATAGTTATCGACGGTGATGCCCTTCCAGTATTTGACGATGGGAAGGCCTATGCGGAGTTGAAAAGCACCAATGGGATAGTCGATGTCGCTGTGATAGCGGATCTGTCCAACAAATGTGGTCTTCAATCCAGGTACGCCAAGCCAGCCTGCGCGGGATATTTCAAACCGTCCCTGCGCCCCGCTTATCTCTTCAATGTTGTTGGCGGTTCTATAAAAGCCTCCTGCATAGATGCGGAGGCCGAACCCCAGATCATCAGTTCCGGGGAGGTCGTAGCCAATCTCTCCTGAAAGGTTGAGGAGAGGAATGCTTTCGCGTTGGTCTGTGCTACCCGGTTCCGGTTCCAGAATACGGACTTTGCTTGTCGGGAATTGTGCGTTGAAGCGAGCCTCATAGTTATTTGCCAGAAACTCAATGCCCGTGGTGACTGCAGTTGCGGGGCCGCGTTCGTAATCTTCCTTGTAATTCATGAAGATGTAGGTGCTGCCAATCAGGTTTGGCCGCACAAAGTGACGGAGGCCACCGCCAGCACTTATGAGATATACAGCATCAGAGGAGTTGCCGGAGCGGACATCAGCGAAGAACATGCCATGACTGTCCTGAAAGACTGGCGTGATGACTTCGGCGGCTCCAGATGTGTTATTGCGATCTGTCTCAAACAGGCCAATGAGGCGGGGTTGGTACTTGCCTTGCGGATTGAAGGTGAAGTGATCGTCTAAATTGAAGAGAGGTTGGGCCTGGCTGGCAGAGATATTCAGTGCCACAAGGCAGAGCAGAATACGCAACAAAGTTTGCAAAAGCTGGCCCATTTGCTCTCTTGGTGCTGACGAGAATGCGACGTTTACCAGCAGTATTGGAGGTTACTTACGTTTCTGATAGTCCCGCCATCCAGTGGGCTATCCTTGCCAAGCTGAGAGGAACTGAAGATCTTCACAGCCAGCAAACTGGGTGCATCGCTCCAGTTCAGCTTCCAATCGTTGTTGGCGGCCTTTGCCCATGCGAATGCCAGCCTCGGGCCAGAAGCGTTTTACGGCCAAAGCATTGGAGGCTTTGTCACGCTTCATATCAATGCGACCAATCAACTTGTCCCCCTCCATTACGGGGAAGACATAATAGCCGTATTGCCGTTTTGGTTCAGGGACGAAGATTTCGATGCGGTAATTGAAGTCAAAAAGGAACTCAGCGCGCTTGCGGTCTCTTAATGCCGGGTCGAATGGACTGAGGATGCGGATCCGTTGGGAATGGGCTTCGAGGGATCTCAGTTCATCTTCAATTGTTGGGCGTGCGAGACATAATTTGGGCTTCGTGTCGCTGGCAGGTTGAATCTCAACAGGGATTAGTTCCTGACGCTTCTGGGCTTGCTCACACCATGCTTTGACATCGGCAAGGTCTAGTTTGTCCCAATAGGCTGCAATTTCGCTGGGCGTAGCGAAGCCGAGGCGGTCGATTGCGGAGTTGCAAGCCCACTCTATGGTTTCTGCATGGCTGGGTTTAGCGGAGCGGTGATCCTCAGGGATGACGCGTTCTGTCAGGTCATAGAGTTTTTGAAAGTTTTCACGCCGAGAGACGGAGATTTGTCCGGTCCGCCAGAGATATTCAAGCGCTGTTTTGGATGGGTTCCACTCCCACCATCCGCCTTTGCTGCGCTTCTCATCCTTGCCGACATCTGAGGTGCCAGCGGGGCCGTTTTCTTCGATGTGCCGTAGAATGAGGTTGAGTTTTTCCTGATACTCCGCACCGCGCCAGACCTTCCAGCGGGATTGCAAGCTTTCTGCGCTTTTTTGGAAGCGGTAGTGCCAATAAGGGAAGAACTCGGTTGGAATGATTGAGGCATCATGCGTCCAGTGCTCAAAGAGGCTTCTGTCATTCTCCAGCAGTTTTTTGAGATGTTTGGGGCGGTAACTTTGGCGGCGTGACCATAAGATCATGTGGTGCGCACGCTCTACTGTGTTGATGCTATCAACCTGCACAAAGCCAATGCGGTGAATGAGATTGAGGAGATCTTCTCCTTTCGAGGAGCCTGTTGGTGCTTCAAGAAGGGCGTGTTTCTGCAGAAACAAGCGGCGCGCAGCGGCGTTATCAACTTTTAAAACTAACTGCGCTTCCATAGTCATCAAAGTCTCCTGCTTGGTCAGACGTGCCTAGGCTAGGAGAGGTAGCGCCTTGCCGCAAGCAGTCCGCAGCAGATAGTTGTGGGTTTGTTCCTATTATGTTCTCTAAGTGGAGGTTGCATTGGACTTTGCAGAAAAACAGCGGGGTGTGTTTCAGCGGATGATTGTTGGAGCGTTGGTGACCGCGATTGTGCTTTTGTTTGGTGCGCTTCTCAATCCGTTTGGATTTGCCGCGGACTGGAATGCCTCTGAGCGGCTTTGGGTGGCAGCGGTTTCATTGTTATCACCTGCCTTGCTGCTGATGATTTCCATAGGTCGTCTGGCAATGCGTAGGTTTTATCATGCTGATGACATTGATGGAGGAGGGCTAACCCACGGCAGTGAGGAAGCCAGGATGCTGCAGAGCATTTTGCAAAATACACTTGAGCAGGGGGTGTTGGCGGGGTTCATCTACATTGCCTGGGCTGCGGTTATGCCCGGTAGCACGATGTCGGTACCGCTGTTAGCTGCGCTGCTGTTTGCGCTCGGGCGTATTCTGTTTTTTGCCAGCTATGAGAAGGGTGCACCATGGCGTGGAACCGGCTTTGCACTGACTTTCTACCCAAGCATTTTAATGCTGGTGGTTGTGCTGATAACGTTGATGGCGGGAGTTTGAAGGGAAAGAATCATCTTGATAGTCGGTGGGTTAAACCTTCCGCCCGATCTGAAAGCTGTACCAATCTGTCGGCTGCATTTTGTGCTTCAGATAATGCAGCTAGAGCTTGCTCATCAAGTTCTTTAAAAGAGTCGGCATCTTGCTCCTTGCTGATAACCTTAAGTCTCTTGTTCGCATCATAGAATGTTGCAAGCTGCGTTGTAACAGTAGATTTTTTGACTGTTATGTTAGAGATGAAATCTTGCACATCGATACGCATAGTGTCGTCCAACAAAATAAGATGCTCTCTGTTTCGCTGGAACGTTTGAAGTTCTGTTTCAATCAATGTCAAATAATCATGTTGAATAGCTTTGGCTCGATCCCGGACATTATCCATCTCGGAAATGGTCTTTCTTATATTCTGAATAATGTCGTGGGAAAATTTTTTGATTGTAGACTTCTGAGTTTTCTTTGCTTTTCGAGAGATCATTTCAGATTGAAGCCATGCACTGAAAATAGACAATAGAATTCCGATGGATATGCCCCATACAAATTCACTATGTAAAAAGTACATTACTTATAAACCTCAGCGAGAACAGTTCTAGGTTAAAATTAGATGCCGATTTCGCCGCGATTTCAAGTAGCAAAGCAACAACCCGCAGTGTTTCCACTGCGGGCTTAATAACTAATTTAAAGCTTAGGAGCTTTTACCCTTTCAGGCGTCCGTCAACTCTTTTGCTTTGGTCATCTGGTTCCTCTTTGCCAGTGTACGCAAACGCAGAGCGTTGAGGCGGATGAATCCTGCAGCGTCTTTCTGGTCGTAAGCGCCGTGGTCGTCTTCGAAGGTCACCAGCTCTTCTGAGTAGAGAGAGTAAGGGGACGCACGACCAACAACGATAACGTTGCCTTTGTAGAGCTTCAGTTTAACCGTACCGGTGACGAACTCCTGAGACTTGTCGATCATCGCCTGCAGCATCTCACGGTCTGGGGAGAACCAGAAGCCGTTGTAGATGAGCTTTGCGTAGCGTGGCATCAACTCGTCTTTGAGGTGAGCAGCGTCACGGTCCAGCGTGATGGATTCCATCGCACGGTGTGCTGACAGGAGAATTGTTCCGCCTGGTGTTTCGTAAATACCGCGAGACTTCATGCCAACGAAACGGTTTTCGACCAGATCGAGGCGGCCAATGCCGTTGTCGCGACCGTAATCGTTCAGCTTGGCAAACAGGGTTGCCGGAGACATGTGTACGCCATTGATGGAGCACGCATCGCCTTTTTCGAAGCCGATTTCGATTTCGGTGACTTCGTCCGGCGCGCTGAGCGGGTCAACGGTGCGCTGGAAGACGTACTCTGGTGCTTCTTCATTCGGATCTTCCAGAACTTTACCTTCGGAAGAGGAGTGAAGCATGTTTGCGTCAACGGAGAACGGTGCTTCGCCGCGTTTGTCCTTTGGTACCGGGATCTGATGCTGTTCTGCGAACTCGATCAGGTCAGTACGGGACTTCAGTGTCCAGTCACGCCAAGGTGCGATCACCTTGATGTCTGGGTTCAATGCGTAGCATGCCAGCTCGAAGCGTACCTGGTCGTTGCCTTTACCGGTTGCGCCGTGCGCAACTGCGTCAGCGCCGGTTTCTTCAGCGATCTCGATGAGACGCTTGGAAATGAGCGGACGGGCGATAGAGGTGCCGAGGAGATAAACGCCTTCGTAAACTGCGTTGGCCCGGAACATTGGGAACACGAAGTCCCGAATGAATTCCTCACGGAGATCATCAATGTAGATTTCTCGAATACCAAGCAGTTCAGCTTTTCGTCGTGCTGGCTCTAACTCTTCGCCCTGACCTAAGTCAGCAGTAAAAGTTACAACTTCGCAGCCGTATTCCGCCTGCAACCACTTGAGAATAATCGAGGTGTCGAGCCCGCCAGAATAGGCAAGCACAACCTTTTTGATGTCGCCTTGGGCCATAGATTAGCTTCCAAATGTGTGTTCGGGCGCATAAAGCGCCTATGCTGGGCAATCTACCGAGGAGAGCCAGCAACGCAAGTGGTGATTGAGGATTGAGTGCTGAGTTATTAATCGGGATAGTTGAGCTACTTACAGGTGTTCCTGATTATTAGGTGAGTAGAAGCTGTTACCGGGTTCAGCTATCGGGTATGTAAGGTTTTGATAACGCGAAGATAATGATTACGACGTTATGCTTTGATGCCATAAAATTTGCACGTCTTGGGTGTGAGCCGTGAGTTGCTAAACTGTATGATCTCTCAACTGTATCTGCGGAAAAACCATAGAGTTTATGCGCAGAAAAATTTTCCAGAGTCCTGCAGTTAACCAACAAGTCTCTGTATCTACGAGGATTTCCGGGCAGGTCTTATGCGTCTTTTGTCTAAAATTGCGGGCAGATTTCTTTGAGGTTTGGTCAAGATTATCGAGGCCTATATTGCGCGATTTGATGACTTTGGCTCAAGGATTCCAGTCTGATGGTGCTAGCTCGAAGCCATCGAAGAGGAATCCTGGAGCAACTGTGCAACCGACTAATGTCCACTCGCCGAGGCTTCGTGCGGACTGCCATGCATGGCGAGGTACGATGCCTTGAGGGCGTTGGCCGTTTAATACATCCATGCCGAGGATGATGTCGTTTTGGCTGCCTTCTTCGGAGCTGATGGAAAGGCAGAGTGGGGCGCCGCCGTAATAGTGCCATGTCTCAATTGCATCGATCCGGTGCCAGTGAGATCTCTGGTGCTTCTTTAGGAGATAGTAGATCGCTGTTGAATAGCCACGGCCTCTAGGGCCTTCTTCATCCCGGAAGGTTTCGGTGTAGTAGCCGCCTTCCGGATGCTCTTTCATTTGCAGTTCAGCGATGATTTCTTCAGCGGTTGCTGAGGAGGTAATCTGGTCGAGCGGCATCAGAAGTTGTCCTTGCGGCGGCGTATTTCTGTAAATATATCAACTGGTTCAGCGTTGACCATGTTGAGGTTTTTCTGGACGAGAGGATCTCGGACTCTCAAAAACGGATTGGTTGAAAGCTCGGCTGCCATGGAGGTTGGCAGGGTTGGGCGACCGACTTCACGGAGCGCTTCGATGCGTTTTGTACGTTCCTGCAATGCCTGATTATTTGGGTCGATCGTGAGAGCGAATTTGGCGTTGGCCAACGTGTACTCGTGACCGCAATAGATCCTTGTTTCGGGTGGTAATGTGTTTGCCAGGTGGCTCAGAGAGGCCCACATCATTTCGGGATCGCCTTCGAAAACACGGCCGCAACCGAGGGCGAAGAGTGTGTCGCCTGTGTGAGCAATGCCTGCCTCCTGGAACCACCAGGAGATATGATCAAGTGTATGGCCTGGTGTACCTATGGCTTTGACTGCAATTGGGCCGACGAGAATGTCATCTCCATCCTCTACAAAGCGGTTCATGCCCGTGATGTGTTGGCGGGAGCGTTCTGGCCCGGTTACCTTTGCACCTGTCTTCTCAACGAGTTCAGCCATTCCGCCGATATGGTCCCAGTGATGGTGTGTGATGAGAATGTCGGTCAGGTTCCAACCGGTTTCTTCCAGAACCTGTAAGTAGGGGGCTGCTTCTGGAACATCAATTGCGACTGTACAACCGCTGTCGGGGTGGTGAACGAGAACGCCGAAATTATCTTTCAGACAAACAAACTGCCGAACTTCAACTTCAATCATCAACCAGCTCCCAAGCATACAGTATATCTTTGTGAGATCATGAGAGGACAAGCTGTCAAATTCAACTGCAAACTCATAAAACTCTGGGTGTGGTTGATTTAAGCTTGCAAATCGTCAGGAAGAGGCGTTGCGCCCAAGGCTCTTGCACCCCATGATAAGAGAAGGCAACGCGCGGAGAACCAGTTGTATCTTGATGTTACTCACTTAAAAGAGTTCTACGACCTGCCACTTGGACGGATGCTTCGGGTGTTGGTTGGGAGCCGCGTGAAAATGCTTTGGCCAGAAATGCATGGTCAGAGTTTGCTGGGTATTGGCTATGCCGCTCCTTATCTGAGGCCTTACCTGAAAAAGACCAATCGTGTGTTTGCCGGAATGCCTGCTGCGCAAGGCGTGGTGAAGTGGCCGCGTGAAGTTGAAGTGCCAAACAAAGCCTTCCTGATGGAAGATAGTCAGCTGCCGTTTCCAGATTCCTGCATTGACCGCATCTTACTCGTGCATTCGTTGGAGATGGCAGGGCAGCCTGGGGCGTTGTTGGATGAAGTCTACCGGGTCTTGTCTCCGGGTGGGCGGGTGATTGTGATTGTTCCCAATCGACGTGGTGCGTGGGCACGGTCAGAGGTTTCACCGTTTGGGTATGGTCGTCCTTATTCAAGGCCGCAGCTCGATAACTTCCTGAGCAATCATCACCTTTCAGTTGTGTCGCGGGAAGAGGCGCTGTTTGTGCCGCCGACAAATTCGAGAATGGTTTTGAAGAATGCGCGCAGTTTTGAGCGTTTAGGGGCGGTGGCCTGGTCTGCGTTTGCGGGGTTGCTGGTCACTGAAGCTGAGAAGCAGGTGTACCGTGGTATTCCGATGAAAGCGAGCCACGTGACGCGGGTCTTGCGGCCCGTCTTTCTACCAAATGGAAAGACTGCTGGTGCGCAGGCGATGAACGGGCACAGTCGCCAGCAAGAAGGAACTTTCGCCAACGAGGGCGAAAGCTGAGTTTTGATTACTTCCGTTCCAGAAGGAAGACGGCCTGATCGCCGATCAGGTTCCAGACCCACCATGGTGCGTTGAACCCAATGCGCTGACCTCTGGCATCCAAAGCTTCTGCCTTAATTACTTTAGCATGGACTTCTTCAGAGAGAGCAACAAAGTCACGGATCGTGCAGAAGTGGATGTTTGGTGTGTCGTACCACTCGTAAGGCAGATAGTCGGTGACGGGCATTCTGCCTTTGAAGAGCAGCTGCATACGGTTGCGCCAGTGGCCGAAATTCGGGAAGGACACGACGACTTTCTTACCGATGCGCAGTAACTGCTCAAGAACCTGTTTTGGGTCCATTGTCGCCTGAAGCGTATGGCTTAGAATTGCGTAATCGAAAGCATCGTCCGGGTAGGCTGCAAGATCGTTGTCTGCATCGCCTTGCACGACGGAGAGCCCGCGGGCAACGGCTTCATTCACGCCTTTTTGCGAGGTGTCGAAGCCACGGCCATCAACGCCGCGTGTATCGATCAGCAGTTCCAGAAGTTCGCCAGTGCCGCAACCGATGTCCAGAACGCGTGAGCCCGATGCTACAAAATCGCAGAGAATTCGGTGATCGCCGCGTACATTACTCAAATCATGTTTTGTCATAATGAATCTGCTTTCTGATGAAGCTTACTGCTCAGTGTTACGGTCAATCACCATTTCCCGGTGCGGGAATACCTCTGGCTTTTGCTGCTCCTGTCAGGAAGCCACGCATTGTTTTGAACAGTTCAGGTTCATCAAGAAGGAATGCATCGTGTCCGCGTGAGCTCTCGATTTCAACAAAGGAGACGTTTGCTCCAGCTGCGTTGAGGGCTCGTACAATGTCTTTGCTTTCCGAGGTTGGGAAAAGCCAGTCCGTTGTGAACGACATGACGCAGAAACGGGTTGTGCTATGTAAGAATGCGTTGGCCAGTTTGCCGCCATGTGCTGCTGCGAGATCAAAGTAATCCATCGCGCGGGTTACATAGAGATACGAGTTTGCGTCGAAGCGATCGACGAAAGTCATGCCCTGATGGCGCAGATAGCTTTCGATCTGGAAGTCTGCATCGAAGCCAAAAGTGATGGCTGAGCGGTCTTGCAGGTTGCGGCCAAACTTGCTGTGCAGGCTTTCATCAGACATGTAGGTGATGTGTGCTGCCATGCGGGCAACAGACAGGCCCTTCATAGGGCGCTTGCCTTCTTTTGCATATTGTCCGTGGCACCAGTCTGGATCCGCCATGACAGCCTGACGGCCTACCTCATGGAAGGCAATGTTCTGGCTGGAGTGGCGTGGACCTGCAGCGATTGGGACAGCTGCAAATACCTTTTCTGGATAGGCAGATGCCCATTGCAGCACTTGCATGCCGCCCATGGAGCCGCCGACAACTGCGAAAAGAGTTTCGATACCGAGCGCTTCAACCAGTTTTGCCTGGGAGCGCACCATATCGCCGATTGTGACGACAGGCAGATCGAGCCCGTAAACCTCATTGGTTTCCGGATTGGTACATGCAGGACCAGTGGTGCCGAGGCAGCCGCCGAGCACGTTTGCACAGATGACGAAGTATTTGTCGGTGTCTACTGGCTGACCAGGACCAACCATCATGGACCACCAGCCGGGCTTGCCGGTTACGGGGTTCTCAGAGGCAACATACTGATCGCCTGTGAGGGCGTGGCACACAAGAATGGCGTTGGTCTTGTCTTCATTCAGCTCGCCATAGGTCTCATAAGCAATCTGCCAAGGGGCGAGTTCTGTACCTTCATCAAGCCGGAGAGGATTGTCTGAACCAAATCGCATGAGCTTGCTGGCAGGCATATCCATCTGTGCCGCTGCAACACTGGCTTGTGTTGAGGGTGAGATATTCGGAGTCTTCTCCGGTTTTGCGCTGGCAGTCTCAGTCATGTTTTCTTCCGCGGTGTTGTGAAGGCGAATTGGGTGTTCCTCTAAAGGATTGCAAGAGAGTTTTTGCTAGGTGCCAATTGGCAGTGTGTCAACGTTTTCTTTTGCTTTCACCGTCGTTGTTTCCTATGAATTTACATAGGTTCTGTTCAATAATTCGAGTGGGTTAGTGCAATGTCTGGGTCTTCATCAGTTTCGGATTCAAAAATGAGCTTGTCTCAAGTCCGCGATAAACTAGATGAAGTTGATGATAAACTGCATGCCTTGCTTATGGAGCGTGCTGACCTGATTGAGCATATTGTTGCGGCAAAAGCTGAACAAGGTTCTATGCATGCTGTTTTTAGGCCCTCTCGTGAAGCAGATATTATGCGACGGTTGGTTGAGAACCATCGCGGTGTTCTGCCTATTATGTCATTGGAGCATATTTGGCGTGAGATAATCTCTTCGCTCACAAATGCCCAGACAACTTATCGTGTACATCTTGATGGAAGTGCAGATCGACTCGCAATGAGTGAGCTGACACGCTTCTATTTTGGTTACGCCATTGAACAGCAACGCGAGATAGACCCCTCTGCTGTGCTTGCGGCGGTTGATTATTCACAGGTCGATCTTGGTGTGATCGGGCTTGAAGAACGTGCAGAAACGCCTTGGTGGCGTGGCATGGGCGCACGGGATGATGGCACCAATGGTCCTTCGATTATTGCAAGGCTTCCGTTTTTGGTTGTTCAGGACAGGCCTGCTGATCTGCCTGCTGTTGTGGTTGCGGCTCAAACTGCTGAAACTGAGAAGCCGGATATTTGTGTTTACGATGTGCGCTGGACGGGAGCTATACCGAGCTCATTGATGCACAAAGGTATAGAAGTGTTGAGTTTTTATCGCAGTTTTGAAGGCGTAGATGCGCTATTAGCTGTTCCGGGGAATATATCCGAGCAGGAGCTGGCGACTTTCTTTGAAGCTGCTGAGGCGACGCCGGATAAACTTAGATATGTCGGTGGATACCCCGCGCCGCTTGACCTAGATGATGAATTTGATAGTGAAGCAGACGCAGTTGGTTAAATTGCGTGTTTTTTGAATAAAGGAATGAGTTGATGGAAGAGCAGGTAGTACGCCCTGTCCCTCGTGCTGGTGTGTTGGCAATTGATCCGTATGTACCCGGTAAGGCGAAGGCAAATGGTGGCCATAAACTACATAAGCTCTCTTCCAATGAATCTCCTTTAGGTGCGAGCCCAAAAGCGCTTGAAGCTTACCGCACCATTTCCGAGCTTCAGTTTTACCCTGATGGTAGCGCTGGCGAACTTCGCACAGCAATTGGTGAAGTATACGGCCTGAACCCAGATCACGTCATTTGTGGCTGTGGCTCTGACGAAGTGCTGAGCCTGCTGGCCTATGCCTATCTGGGTGAAGGTGATGAGGCTATTTATACCACGCACGGCTTCCTTGTTTATAAGATTGCAATCCACGCAGCTGGTGCGACACCTGTTGTTGCCCCAGAAAAAGACCTGAAAACGGATGTGGATGCCATTCTGGAACGTGTGACCGAGAAAACCAAAATGGTTTTTGTGGCCAATCCGAACAACCCGACCGGCACTTATATTCCGTTCGACGAAGTTAAGCGTTTGCACGCCGGGTTGCCGAAGACCTGTATTCTGGTTCTCGATGCAGCCTATGCTGAGTATGTGCGCCGGAATGACTATCAGTCCGGTATTGAGCTTGTTGCGAACTCCGAAAATGTTGTTATGACACGGACGTTCTCCAAGGCTTATGGTCTGCCAGCGCTGCGTGTTGGCTGGGCGTATGGTCCTGAGCACATCATTGATGCGCTGGGCCGTATTCGCGGGCCGTTTAACATGAATGCTGCTGCGATTGCAGCTGGTGCTGCTGCTGTGCGTGATCAGGCGTTTATTGAGCAGGCAGTTAGCCACAATAACGAATGGTTGCCGTGGGTAGTTAACGAACTGACCAAACTAGGTCTTGACGTAACGCCAAGTGTCGGCAATTTCATTCTGATCCATTTCCCTGAGGAACAGGGGAAGCGGGCTGTCGATGCGGATGCCTTCCTGCTGGAACGCGGGTGTGTGCTGAGGCAGGTGAAAGCCTATGGATTTGACAATGCCTTGCGCATGTCAATCGGCAGTGAGGAAGCCAACAGAGATGTTGTTGCAGCTCTCTCTGAATTTCTGAAGTAGTTCTAATAGAAGGTCTCCATGTCTGAACCCTTGTTTAGCCGGGTCGCACTGATTGGTATCGGTCTGATCGGCTCATCTCTTTCGCATGTCATGCGCCGCGAAAAGCTGGCGGGTGAAATTGTTATATCCACACGCTCAGAAGTTACTCTGAAGCGTGCGGAAGAGTTGAAACTTGGGGACCGATATTATCTGGACGCAGCAGAAGCCGTAAAAGGGGCAGACCTTGTTATCGTTTGTGTACCGGTTGGTGCATGTGGAGCCGTGGCGAAAACTATTGGCCCTCATTTAGCTGAGGGGGCGATTGTGACTGACGTAGGTTCTGTGAAGGCCTCCGTTATTTCAGCGATGAAGCCGCATATGCCGGACGGTGTGCATTTTATTGCAGGCCATCCGGTTGCTGGTACTGAGTATTCCGGTCCTGATGCTGGTTTTGCCTCTCTTTTTGAGAACCGCTGGTGCATTCTTACGCCAGACAACGACAGTGATGCGGGTGCTACCGCGCGTCTGACTGCCTTTTGGGAAGCGTGTGGCTCTCATGTGGACACCATGGATGCTGAGCACCACGATCTTGTGTTGGCTGTTGTGTCTCACCTTCCGCATATCATTGCCTACAACATTGTTGGTACGGCTGATGATCTGGAAACGGTGACCAAGTCAGAAGTGATCAAATACTCGGCTTCCGGTTTCCGTGACTTCACACGTCTGGCGTCTTCTGACCCGACCATGTGGCGCGACGTGTGCCTGAACAACAAAGAAGCCATTCTTGAAATGCTGTCTCGCTTTTCTGAGGATCTGTCTGCCTTGCAGCGTGCGATCCGGTGGAGTGATGGCGATGCCTTGTTCAAGCTGTTTGCACGGACCAAAGATATTCGCCATCAGCTTGTTGAAGCAGGTCAGGAATCTGCGGCGCCGAACTTTGGTCGTGAGAACGAAAAAGGTGAGCCAGCTGAATAAGATCTTGCTGGTTTTGAAATAGTTTAGCCCGGGTCAGATTGGTTCTGATCCGGGTTTTCTTTTGAAGGTGTAACCAAGACTGGTCAACTTATCAGTTGGGTAAGCGGTGTTGGTTTACCGAGGTTTCAAGAGTGATTTTGATGTGGCCTCAACGCTGAATACTCTGCGCGTGGATAGAGCGCTTTCAGGAGTTTTTGGATGATGAAGCTGAGTGGATTGGCAGCAGTTGTTGCAGCCGGGTTTGCTGTTGCGAGTTTTGCTGCGATGGCTTCTAAAGAAGATCAGGTGCCTGCTGGGCCGACTGCCGTTGCCATTATGAAAGACGTTGATGGCAAGCAGGTTGGCCGTGTGGTGTTGACTGAGACTTTGAGCCAGACGCTCCATATTACTGCGGCCTTTGATGGTTTGCCTGCTGGTGTGCATGGGTTCCATGTTCATGAAACGGGCCTATGTGAGCCAACCTTTTCGGCTGCTGGTGGTCATTTCGCACCTGAAGGGCATGAGCACGGGATTGAAGTTCCTGATGGTCCGCATGCGGGCGATCTTCCAAATCTTCATGTTCCCGAGAATGGAAAGATTGTCGTCGAGTATTTCTCCGAAATCTTAGACCTGGCTCCCGATGACAAGGACAGCCTCATTGGTGGTCCGGGCAGGGCGCTGATTGTTCATGCTGATCCGGACGACTATCACAGCCAGCCAACTGGTGATGCGGGAGGGCGGATTGCTTGTGGCGTGATTGTGCCGATCAAGCAAAATGCAGATAGTTTCCAGAGCTACCCTGAAGAAACACCTAGTGACGGCAAATAGTTTTAGCACCGCATGGCTTTACCAGCAGTGTTGAAGCATGGGTTCCCGAAAGTTCGGGAGTGAGCAAGGCGAGCAGGCAGTGCCTGCGCATTGTGAGTAAATTAGTTTCTTCGGCATTGGCTGCTCGCCTTGCCCGGGCGTTTTTGTATGAAACAAGATCTCCTCCGAAAGGCATTGGGAGCAGGCACCATCAGCAACAAGCACACCGGCCAGAGGCAGATGCGATTGTCGGTGATAGCTAAACGCCTGCCAGTGTAGACGCCCATCGGGTGACCAGCTTCCGCTTGGTCCCTGCACTAAAGACTTTCAAGGGGTGTTTCAACGAACCCGCCGGGTGATGCGTTACTTCACCCGGTAGCTCCGCCCAGCCCACGCCGCACTGATGGACGGTCCACCAGCTGCCCGAATACGTGAGCACAACACTGAGAATATGCGGGGTTGAGGGCAGGGGGATAAGTATTTGAAGTTCTCTGCTCCCTCTAGCTTTGTTTCTTGGGGGTGCCCTCCCGGTTTGATGACATATACAGGAGTGTGTTACCGTAAGGGTAACTTACCCGTGGGTGTGGGGTGCACTTCGGGTTTTGGGTTCGGTTTGGGAGGGCCATCTCAATGGAGTTTTTTGACCCTATATCGTATGCGGTGCCGTTTTTTATCATTCTCATGATTGTAGAAGGTGTGGCTTTAAAGCTGCGTGGGATTGATGGGTATGAAGTCAAAGATACGTTTTTCAGTCTGGCAATGGGGATTGGGAGTCTCATCGCTGGGATCGCGCTAGGCACATCCATGTCTTATGCGGCGCACAGCTGGATTTATGGCTATCGTCTTATCGAGACTATTCCTATCAACTGGTGGACCATCCTGATCTGCTTTGTGCTCTATGACTTGGCCTATTACTGGAAACACCGCTTTGGGCACGAGTATCGGTGGTTCTGGGCGAGCCACGTCAATCACCATTCTTCTCAGCGGTATAATCTTTCAACGGCACTGCGTCAGACGTGGACGGGTACAATCACGTTGACGTTCATCTTTGGCTTGCCCATAGCGCTTCTCGGCTTTCAACCGGAGATGATCTTCTTCGTTGCAGCCTGGAATTTGCTCTACCAGTTTTGGATTCATACTGAGCTGGTTGATCGTATGGGGCCGTTTGAGTGGATCTTTAACACGCCGAGCCATCACCGCGTTCATCATGCGACGAACCCACGATATCTGGATTCCAACTATGCGGGGACGCTGATTATCTGGGATCGGATGTTCGGGACATTCAGTCCGGAAGTTGCAGAGGACCCGCCGCGCTACGGTATTGGCAAGAACCTTGAGACCAACAACCTGCTGATTGTGGCGTTTCATGAATGGATTGCCATGGTCAAGGATTTGAAGACCGCAAGATCCCTGAGAGATGTCCTCGGCTATATGTTTCGTACGCCGGGATGGACGCCTGATAACTCACGAATGACCACAACGAAGGCCAAAGCGAATTGGAAACGGAAGCAGGCTGTGAAGACAGCCGAACTTGGGACCGTGGAGGAGCAGAAGGTGCAAGAGCCTGCTGAGTAACCGTAACTCTATGTAATCGGTACAAAACCCCGGTGCACATGTGCGTCGGGGTTTTTCTTGTTCACGCGGAGTTGAGGTGAGTGCTGTTGACCTGAGGTCGAAACCAACCATAAATAACAGTATCGTTACTTATGGTTGGAGGGAGCCATGATTACGGAATTTGGAAATCTATCGGGCACTGGTTCAACAGGTCTTTTGCGCGCGGCTCTTTTGGGCAATGCGATATTCTCTGCCATATGCGGTGTTGTCATGGTGTGTATGCCTCACCGTGTCTCTGCGGCGTTAAACTGGCAGGGCCCCAATCTCTGGCTCCTTGTTGGGCTGGGTTTGCTTGTGTTTGCAGGCGCATTGTTGTGGCAAGGAAAACAGGGCAGGCCTTCGGTAGCATGGTGTACATTGTTCAGTCTTGGTGATTACGGGTGGGTCATCGGAACTGTTTTGCTGGGTATGTTTGCGCCAACTGTGATGAGTGGTGATGGTTGGATGATTGCATGGGGTGTCTCAGCAGTTGTTGCGTTGTTTGGCAGCCTTCAGCTTTTAGGGATTGCCCGAATGATGCGAAAAACCCTGGATGCCATTGAGGAATGAGTATGAAACAGACCAATCCAGTGCGTACGTCCAAGCGGGGTAATAGCCGCTCAGATATCCTGAAGGCTGCTTTGCTGGAGTTTATCGACCGTGGTGTCGATGGCGTGCGGATGGAGCATGTAGCAGATCGGGCAGGCTATAATAAAGCACTAGTTTATAAGCATTTTAGGTCCAAAGAGCTGCTGTTTGAAGCTGTATTAACCGCGCAGTTTCAAGAACGGGAGCAGACGCGTTCCAGTATCTCTGGTGATCTTTCTGAGATGTTGATGGGGTGGTCTCAAGCCAACAAAGGTGATGCCGATTTCTTCAAGTTGCTCATGAGGGAGGCGTTGGATTTTGAAGGTGATCGCCCTGTGCATGCCGACCAGAGGAAAGCTTATTATATGCAACAGATTGCTGTGTTGGCTGACTTGCAAAAAGAGGGGCGGTTATCGTCAACATTGGAACCACACTACCTGTTTCTGGCGTTGCTTGGGATGCTTTCAATTCCGCAGCTTTTGCCGCAAGTGGCAGAGTTGGTTGTCGGTGACGCACCGGGGGGGGAAGAGTTTGAACAGGGACTGGCGGTGTTTTTTAAGGCCTTTGGAGAGGTCCTATCGCCCAAATAAAAAGGGAGAGCCGAAGCCCTCCCTCAAATAACTCATCAATTTAAGCAGACTTAAGACGCTTTGTTTGATGCGCGTTCGGCGCGCTTACGGTCATGCGGGCACAGCAGTGCTTTACGCAGACGGATGGATTCTGGGGTTACTTCCACCAGTTCATCTTCAGCGATGTAAGACAGTGCGCCTTCGAGGCTCAGCTTGATTGGGGTGGTCAGCTTAACAGCATCGTCCTTACCGGAAGAACGGATGTTGGTGAGCTGCTTGCCCTTCAGAACGTTCACTTCAAGGTCGTTACCGCGTGTGTGTTCACCAATGATCATGCCCTGGTACACTTTTGTGCCCGGATCAATCATCATTGGGCCACGGTCTTCCAGGTTGAACAATGCGTAAGGAACAGCATCGCCCTGACCGTTGGACAGCAGAACGCCGGTGTTACGACCCATAATTGCGCCTTTGTAAGGTGCATATTCATGGAACACACGGTTGAAGATCGCGGAACCGCGGGTGTCTGACATCAGCTCAGCCTGGTAACCGATAAGGCCACGGGTTGGAGCGTGGAATACCAAACGGGAGCGACCGCCACCGGATGGGCGCATTTCAAGAAGCTCACCTTTGCGTTCGGTGATCTTTTTAACAACAGCACCCTGGAACTCATCATCAACGTCGATGATAACTTCTTCGATTGGCTCAAGACGCTTACCAGCTTCGTCTTCCTGATAAACAACGCGAGGACGACCTACGCAAAGTTCGAAGCCTTCACGGCGCATGTTTTCGATCAGGATTGCGAGAAGCAATTCACCACGACCGGAAACGATGAAGGAATCTGCTTCTGCAGTTTCTTCGATCTTAAGCGCAACGTTACCTTCAGCTTCCTTCATCAGACGCTCGCGGATAACGCGGGACTGAACTTTGGAGCCTTCCTGACCTGCCAGAGGACCGTCGTTGACGCGGAACATCATGGACAGGGTTGGCGGATCGATTGGCTGTGCCTGAATTGGCTCGCTTACCTGAGGAGCAACGATTGTGTCTGCCACGGTTGCTTTGGTCAGACCAGCGATGGAGACGATGTCGCCTGCTTCACCTTCTTCAATTGCCTGACGCTCAAGACCACGGAACGCGAGAACCTTGGAGATACGGCCAGTTTCGATCACACTGCCATCACGTGACAGCGCCTTGATCGCCATGTTCGGGGTCGCAACGCCAGATGCGATGCGGCCTGTCAGAATGCGACCAAGGAACGGATCAGATTCGATTGTTGTTGCGAGGAGGCGGAATTCGCCTTCTTCAGCCTGTGGCTCTGCAACTTTGTCGAGGATCATGTCGAAGAGTGGCGCCATGGAATCCTGAGGGCCAGCTGGCTCGAGAGCCATCCATTCCTGCTTAGCGGAACCATATACGACCGGGAAGTCGAGCTGTTCTTCGTTTGCATCCAAAGATGCGAACAGGTCGAACACTTCGTCCAGTACTTCGTCAGCGCGCTGCTCTGGTTTGTCGATTTTGTTGATCGCAACGATTGGCTTCAGGCCAAGCTTCAGCGCTTTACCAAGTACGAACTTGGTCTGCGGCATTGGGCCTTCAGCTGCGTCTACGAGCAATACAACGCCATCTACCATATGCAGAATGCGCTCTACTTCACCGCCGAAGTCAGCGTGACCTGGTGTGTCAACGATGTTGATGCGTGTGTTGTTCCAGACCAAAGAGGTGTTCTTGGCAAGGATGGTGATGCCGCGTTCACGCTCGATGTCATTGGAGTCCATCATGCGTTCTTCGGTGCGCTGGTTTTCGCGGAAGACGCCGGACTGCTTCAACAAGACGTCAATAAGGGTCGTCTTGCCGTGGTCAACGTGGGCGATGATCGCAATATTGCGAAGTTTCATGGTGGCTCCGTCTGGCCATAGGAAGTCGCGGCGTGTGGGAGGATCATGAGGTGCCCGATCCACGCCATTCCTTCAATCTGGTTTTTCTCTAATGAAAGATGCGCTCTTCTATCCTATTTTTGTGTCAATTCAAACCATCTCGCTAAAAAACTGCTAAGTATTTAGTCGAGCTCACTTTTTTACTGGTGAGCCTGGTTTTTTGAATAGACTTTGCCGGAAAAAGAACGCAATTCAGCATCTGTTTAGCTGATAAGTCATCGTTCGGATATTAGAATATGAGGCTTTCGGTGCAAAAGTGTGCCAGATCACTTACTCTTCATTTATGAAGTTGTAATCATCGACAGATAGCAAACCGGATTTTCTTACCAGTCTGGAGCGTACGTCGACTTCTGCAAGGTCGTAGGCGTGCATCCATTGGCACTCATCGGGGCAGCGACCGACGATATCGTAGTTTTTTCCGGCAGGGATGTAGAACTCTTCGAAGGGCTCCAGATTGATAAACTGGCCGTTGATGCCTATAGACATACCCGAGGTGAGAGCGACAAAGATTTCTTCTGCCTCAGCAAATAAATTTCTCCAGATGCGGCCTGGCGTGTCGATTTGGTGGTGAAATGCGTAGCCACGTTCGCGAAAGCTTGCTTGCAGCTCCTGTTTCTGTTGTTCAAGGTGAGACAGTTCAGCTAAAAGCAAGCAATGCTCCTTTAATTTAGACCTTAGGCTAACTAATAAATTATGGGTAAACACCATCCGAAGACAGTCGCTTGACTACAAAAAGGAATATGGCAATCTAATACCATTCAATATCGCAATATTGGGTATTGCAATCCCCAATATTTACACCAACTTATTCGTGGTGGGTGATTAAAAGACAATAGAA
The DNA here is from genome assembly GCF_001623075.1 of Pseudovibrio sp. Ad37. Classification (GTDB taxonomy): domain Bacteria; phylum Pseudomonadota; class Alphaproteobacteria; order Rhizobiales; family Stappiaceae; genus Pseudovibrio. The sequence goes on along the minus strand of NZ_LMCF01000004.1, from coordinate 78,329 downwards.
TACCCCCTGTGCGCGTAATCCCAAAAGTTGTTGGAAAACCAATGCAATTTGCAACCCAACAGTGGTTAGAAGAATGGTTTGCCCCACTCGCTCAAAGCGAGGGTGTGAGTGCAACCAGACATGAATGTGTCGAAGTGATTCGCATGACAACGGCGACAAAGCCTCGCGCTGTTATGTATTCACCAAGCATTCGTATCGTTTTTCAGGGTCTGGTCAGAGGCCATTTGGGTAGTCAGAGTTTCCTCTATTCCCAGCAAAGCTATGCCGCGCTCGTCTCTCCGATCCCGCTTGAGATTGAGATTGTAGAAGCGTCTCCTGAGAAGCCTCTCTATGCGGTCAATTTGGCGATCGATATCAATGTCTTGGCAGAGCTGATGCTGCTTATCGAGCAAGAGCCTCTCGAGTTTGAGTATGGCGAAACGCTCGGTCGACCAGCGCATCTGTCTGAAGAGGCATTGTTTTCTGTTTGTCGCCTGATGCAGACGCTAAATAGCGAAGAACAAACTAAAATTCTCGCTGATGGGTACTATCGCGAGTTCCTGTACCACGTGCTCAAGTCCGAGTACGGTGCGAGCCTGAGGGTGCTGTTCCAGAATAGTGAGAAGTCTCAAGGGATTGCGCGAGTTCTTCAAGTGTTGCACGAGGATTTCTCAACAAATCTCAGCGTAGACCAAATGGCGAAGATGGCATGTATGAGCATTTCTGCTTTCCATGCTGGCTTTAAAGGTGCCACCGGTCTTTCTCCGCTGCAGTACGTTAAATCGATCCGCTTGCATAAGGCGCGGTCTATGATGCTGAGCCAGAACATGAGCGCCAGTCAGGCTGCTTATCGGGTTGGTTATGCAAGTCCGTCGCAGTTCAGCCGTGAATTCAAGCGGTTCTTTGGCAGCTCTCCAACTCAGGAAGCAGCGAAGTTTCGTGTTTTAGCGTAACGCATAATGTGCTCGCTTATAGGTTTTTGACACGCGCACTCTGTAAGGAGGGCGCGTGTTTTTCGTTGTGCGCTCTACGCAATTTTCCTAGAGTTGCCGCGCATCTGATGATTATCAAGAAAACTGGTGAAGCGCATACGGGATAGCTCAGTGCCTTGCCTTGGGGTTCGGGAATGAATAAGGCAACGGGCACACACACAGAGCTTAAGCTCTCGGCTGGTCGTACGGCTGTCATTGGCGCGTTGCTGGTGACGATTGGCCCGCTTTCCATGGCGCTTTATACGCCTGCTTTGCCGACTTTGGCGGAGGTGTTTGGGACGACGGCTGCTGTCGCTAAGTTGACACTGACCGTTTATTTTGCAGGCTTCACGCTGGCGCAGCTGTTGTGTGGGCCTCTTTCTGATGCGTTTGGGCGCCGTCCTGTCATTCTCGGGTTCTTCAGCTTGTATTTGCTCGGCAGCCTTTTGGCGTGGCTGGCGCCGAACATTGAAATGCTGCTGCTTGGCCGGCTGATACAAGGGATTGGTGCGTCCAGCGGAATTGCGGTGGCGCGCGCGATTGTGCGAGATCAGTTTTCTGGTGAGGCTGGTGCACGGATTATGAACTTGCTGGCCGTGATGCTGGGGATCGGGCCTGCTATCTCTCCGACAATTGGTGCTTTAACGCTCAGCGCGTTTGGCTGGCAGGCGATCTTTATTCTGATGGTGATCTATGCCGGGTTCATCCTGCTGTTAACGCTCACCGTTTTGCCGGAAACCAATTCTCACCGAGATGTGAAGCTTATTCGGCCCAGGCAGATGGCGTCTTCTTATTGGACGCTGATGAGGTCTTTTGAGTTTATGCAGCCCTCGTTGATCCTCGGGTTTACCATTGGCGTGATCTATACGCTCTCGACGATCTTGCCGTTTGTTTTGATTGAGCGGCTTGGGTTGACGCCTTTGCAATTCGGCATGGGGATGGTGCTTCAGTCAGGTTCGTTCTTTGCTGGTGGCGTGGCCACTCGGCTGCTTCTACGACGGTTCAGCACAGAAGCGCTTCTTGGGCCGGCGCTGGTTTTGTGCGGCTTGGGTGGATTGGCGTTGTTTACAGTCACGCAGCTTGAATATCTGAGCTTTTTGAGCATCATGATCCCGATTGGTGTGTTTGCTTTTGGCGCTTCAATGGCTCTGCCAGCTCTCTCTATGCGCGGAATGGAGCCGTTTCCCAAGATTGCAGGGGCTGCTTCTGCTTTGATGGGCTTCATGCAAATGGCGGGTGGTTTTCTGGGAAGTTTGGTTACCGCGATTGTTGTGCCTGACCCTGTGACCGCTCTGGGCGTTGTGATGCCAGGCATGGCCTTTCTCGCGCTGTTCCTGTTTGTGTTGCCGGTAAAAAAACGAGACGTGGAAGAACAGTCTGTCAGTCCTTAAAAGCGCGCTGATTTGATCACCATGCAGTAAATATCGGCCATATCTTGTAGCAGGTAGAAAAGGTCTTTTGATTTTTGCTGGAAACAAAGGCGATGGGAGGCTATGAGGGGCCAGAAATTGGGAGGGAACCCTTATGGCAGAGTTTGATCATGGATTGCTGGAAAGCTCTCAGCGTCCGCTCGTCATGGGCATATTGAATGTAACTCCAGACAGCTTTTCTGATGGCGGCCAGTTTGATGCGCCAGCAGTGGCGTTGGCGCACGCGACTGAAATGATCGCTGAAGGTGCTGACATCATTGATGTTGGTGGTGAGAGCACGCGGCCCGGAGCGACGGTTGTTCAGGAGCAGGATGAGCTGGAGCGTGTTTTGCCGGTTCTTGAGCTGATCAAAGAACTGCCGGTGCTGATTTCCATTGATACCTATAAGGCGAGAGTTGCTGCTGAGGCTTGTAGGGCCGGTGCGCATATCGTGAATGACGTTTGGGGTCTGCAGAAAGACCCTGAGATGGCCAGTGCTGTGGCAGATGCTGGTGTGCCGGTGATTATGATGCATAACCGCACAGAGGTGGATGAGCCGCTGGATATCATGAGTGATATCGACCGCTTTTTTGAGAGATCCCTCAAGCTGGCCTCTGATGCGGGCATACCGGAAGAACATCAGATTCTTGATCCCGGTTTTGGGTTTGGCAAAACTCTTCAGCAGAACTATCAGATCCTGAGCCGGCTCTCAGAACTTCGGAAATTCGGTCGTCCTGTCCTAGCGGGAGCTTCTCGCAAGCGGATGGTTGGATATGTGTTGAATAATGAAGCGCCAGAGCGTATGGCTGGGTCGCTTGCAGTACATACGCTGGCTCTGCAAAACGGAGCACAGATCCTGCGAGTTCATGATGTGAAACCGCACGTGGATGCAGTACGGATCTTCCAGGCGATGAAGGAACTAGGCAGCAGCCAATAATGACACAAGAAAAAATTGTTGCAGCTCTAGGTTTGGGCTCAAATCTTGGCGATACAAAAGCGAATATCGACGGTGCAGTGGCCGCATTGAATGCCGTCGACGGAATCTCAGTTTTGCAAAAATCATCTGATTACCGGACCCCGCCTTGGGGGCCTGTACCGCAGGATGACTACCGCAATTGTTGCATTACCGTGGAGACGGTTCTTTCTCCGCGTGCGCTGTTGAATGCCGGTCTTGATGTTGAGAAGCAGTTGGGCCGTGTGCGTGATGTGCGCTGGGGGCCACGGACGATTGATATTGATCTTCTGATCTATGATCATGCAAGCGTTGAGGAAGAGGGACTTCAAGTGCCTCATCCGCGCATGGGTGAGCGTGCCTTTGTGCTTATTCCGCTTGCCGAGATCTGGCCGGAGGCACCGCTGCTGGACGGGCGAACCGCCGCAGAAGCGCTGGAAACCTGCGGAGAGAAAGAAGGCATCTACAAGCTGTAGATGCCTTGTCTTTGATCAGGCCGTTTTCATTCTGGCGACAAGATTATCTTTCAGTACCAGTTGATGATACAGCGCTGCGATGACGTGCAACGCAAATGATGCAAGCAAGATCGGGGCTGCATAGCCATGGATTGCGGCTGGCGGGATGGTGATGTTTTCTGGCCAGGCTTGCCAGTCTCCTGCCATTGCGAGCTCCATGAGGCCTGCAAACAATGACATGCTCATGCCGGAGATGACCAGAGCCAGGGGCGCGAGGTAGAGGAGCAAGTGGACCAGCTTGGATAAGCTGATCATGACGATGCCCCAATTGGGATCTGGTTTTGGACGCGCATGCTTGATCAACAGGACGATGCGATAGATCAGGAACAGGCCTGTCAGAGCGCCTAGCCCTGCATGTGCCATGAAGATATTGAGCTTTTCAGGCGAGATTGCGCTTCCTTCGAGAACTTTCCCCAAAATGAACACAGCAATGATGGTGACGGCGAACAGCCAATGAAGGATGATTGTCGGGCGGCTATATTTTTGTGGTGATGACATTGGGCTTACCTTTGGCGATAGGAATATAGTTATTTTAGTTTACATGTAAATTAGATGTCAATAATATAATCAAGTCAAAATATTCAGGAATCCGATGACTGAGAAGATCTCATACCTGCCTTCGATGGGCCGATTGCTCAACACCTTGTCTGAAGCAGCTTGCAGCATCGCAGAGGACTACTTACGTCCGCATGAGATTTCGCTGGCGCAGTGGGTCGTGCTTTCTGCGCTGTGGCGGCAGGATGGATTGAGCGTTTCGGAGCTGTCGGAGTACTCGAGCAAGAAGGCGGCTGCGCTTTCTCGATTGCTGGATCGCATGGAAAGCAAAGGGTTGGTCAGTCGTAGTGCTGTTGAGGATGACAAACGATCCGTGAAAATACACCTGACAGAGAAAGGGCAGGGGTTGTCTCATCTTATTGATATGTACAGGCACGTGAACGGAATCTTACTGTCGGATCTATCCGATGCTGAGAAGGAACAGTTGTTCCCTATGTTGGAGCGTATGCTCAAAAGCGTTCAGGTAAAATCCGGAAAGTCGTGAAATCTGAACCTGATGCTAGCGTTCTCTGTCAAAACAGCAGGGGCCTCCGAAAAGAAAATTCATAGAATTTGCATTTTGCTCTTGAAGCTACAGCGACTAGAGGTCTTATCTTCTCTTGCAATGAAGAAATTGCATGGAGTGGATCATGTCCAACGCGGAAGATCGAGGCAAGAAACTCTCTCCGGATGAGATTGAAGATCAAGCCACTAAAAGCTGCTGTTCTAACAAAGCGGAGTCACCTCAAGAGGTCGCGGATTCTTGCTGTTCAGGTAACAGAGCTACGCACAAAAGCGAGACCTCTTGTTGCTCCTCCGATCATGACAGCTCCGAAGATGACTGCTGCAGTTCAAAGAAAGACCAAGAGCAAACACATTTGCATGCCCACACAGGTTGTGGGGGCTCCAGCCAGAGTGAAGCGGCAATTCCTGATGTAACCAATTGGAAGGGTGCACGCTCTTTCAGGGTTGAGGGACTGTGCTGCGCGGAAGAGATGGGAATTCTGCGCCGTGTTGTCGGACCTGTTGTTGGAGATACTGAGTATCTGGCGTTTGATGTTTTGAACGGTAAGATGATTGTCTCTCCCGTTGCTCGTGATATCGCGGATGAGGAGATCATCAAGGCGGTTGATACGACAGGCATGAAGGCTGCTCTGTTCATTGAACAAGAAGCAGCGGATGCCCGTGCAAAGCAGCATCGGCGTCTTGGTACATTTACAGTTGCCAGTGGCTTGTTCTGGGCAATTGCGCTTGTTGTTCAGGCGGTTTTGTTTTTCTCTAGCACCAACTCTACGGATGTGTTTAGTGTCTTCCAGTCCGTGCCGTCCGGGCCGGTAGAAGTTCTGTACATGCTCGCCATCGTCGCAGGATTGCGGTTGGTGGCGCCTAAGGGATGGTATGCGCTCAAGACGTTGCGGCCTGATATGAACCTGCTGATGCTGGTTGCTGTCGCAGGTGCTATCGGCATTGGAGAGTGGTTTGAAGGTGCGACGGTCGCCTTCCTGTTTTCTCTCTCGCTTTATCTGGAAAGCTGGAGTGTTGGGCGTGCGCGTAAAGCTGTTGCAGCGCTTATGGATATTGTCCCAACCGTTGTTCGCCTGCTTAAGCCTAACGGAAGTGAAGAAGACGTTCCTGCCAACAGTGTGAAGCCTGGCGCGACTTTTGTTGTTCGGGGTGGGGATCGTTTTCCGCTTGATGGCGTCGTGCGCAAAGGTGTTGGCAGTGTCGATCAAGCTCCTATCACGGGTGAAAGTGTGCCCGTGATGAAAGAGGCGGGTGATGATGTTTATGCTGGTACTATCAACGGGGAAGGCAGCTTTGAAGTAGAAGCAACCAAGGGTGCTGATGACACCATGCTTGCCCGTATTATTCGCATGGTGAGTGAGGCGCAGGCCCGGCGTGCTGCAGCAGAACAATGGGTTGAAAAGTTTGCCCGCGTTTACACGCCTGCGGTGATGGTTCTTGCGATTTTGCTCGCTACGATTCCGCCTCTGCTGTTTGGTGCAGCATGGATGGATTGGTTCTACCGTGCACTTGTGCTGCTGGTTATTGCCTGCCCATGTGCGCTGGTTATCTCTACGCCCGTCTCCATCGTGGCTGGCTTGACCTCGGCAGCTCGCAATGGCGTGCTGATTAAGGGCGGTGTTTTCCTTGAATTGCCTGCGCGGTTAAAAGCTTTGGCCTTTGACAAGACTGGCACTATTACAAATGGTCTGCCGACTGTGACTGATGTTTATCCGTTGTCTGGTCATAGCGTTGAAGAGCTTCTTACACGTGCTGCTTCTTTGGAAGCTCGAAGTTCTCACCCACTTGCAGAAGCGATCCTGACACGTGCTAAGGAAGATGGTGTTGAGTATCAGGCTGCTGAGAATGTTGAGCTGTTGCCGGGGCGCGGTCTTTCAGGCCAGCGAAACGGTAAGAGCTACTGGCTGGGATCTCGTCGCTTCCTGAATGAAAAGGACTTCGATATTGGTGAAGCCGATGCGAAGGCGCGTGAATTAGAAGCTGAAGGGAAGACTGTTGTTGCAGTTGGAACTGATGCGCACGTTTGCGGGTTGATTGCCCTGGCTGATACCGTTCGCGATACGGCAGAAGAGTTGGTCTCCCAGCTGCATAAAGCTGGCGTTGAGAAGCTGGTGATGCTGACCGGTGATAATAAGGCGACGGCCGAACGTGTTGCGTCTTCTGTCGGGATTGATGAGGTGCGTGCCGAGTTGCTGCCGGAAGATAAGGTGGCAGCCGTTGAGCAGCTCTCTCATGAGTATGAGACAGTTGCGATGATTGGCGATGGTGTGAATGATGCACCTGCGATGGCGCGGGCCAGCTTTGGCGTTGCGATGGGGGCGATTGGCTCTGATGCTGCCATTGAAACCGCTGACATCGCGTTGATGAAAGATGACCTTTCCCGCTTGCCGTGGCTGATTCACCATTCCAAGCGGACGCTCCAGATCATTCATCAGAACATTGCATTTGCTTTTATCGTGAAGGGCATTCTGGTGGTGCTGACCGCAATGGGCTTTGCCAGTCTTTGGGCAGCGATTCTGGGTGATGTGGGAGCCACGCTGATTGTGGTGACCAATGCTCTGCGATTGCTGAAGGATAAAGCGTAATAGCCAAAAGAAAAGCCGAGGTGATTTGCCTCGGCTTTTTGTCTCTTACTTTATGTAGAGCGCAGTTTCATTTGCGATCTGAATGTTTTTGTTGCGCGCGGCACCCATAATCAGGAACCAGTCGATCAACGTCCAGATGCCGAGTGCACCGAGTGTGATGAGCTTGAGGATTCCAAGGCCGATCTGTCCGGTATAGAAGCGGTCAATGCCGAAGCTGCCAAGGAACAGGCCAAGCACGAGTGCTACAACAGGGTTCTTTTCTCTGCCTGCAAACATCACGTCAAAGTCAGACTGTTTTTCAGCTGGGATGTTATCTCTCAGTGCTTTCAACTGCATAAAGTAATTTGCTTTGTTCATAATTCACCTTTCAATTGCACAGGTGTGCGGGTGCAAATTCTTGATTGAAGAAGTAGCTTTTATATCTTCTGATTTGCAATCTGCAAGCGTTATATCGGGTTCTTCCTATCTGAGAAATTACCTAGATATTACAGAGTATTAGCCTATGGATGAAACTCTCTGTAAGAACGAGAAGTGTATTCCCTAACGAGACCCCTTCGGGGAAGATGGCTTGTCGATCCACCATCCTCCTGAACCTTTGCCAGCAATAATCCAGTAGATGAAACCTGCAATAAATCCGGCGGAGGCGGCGATGGATGAGCCGGGGCGGAAGCCTTCGGAGGCGGGTGTTGGGACTGTGGTTCCTGATGTTGAATAGGCGATGACACTGCCAGCCTCGTTGGATGCGTAAAACAGGTCGGCTGGAAGAGCTCCGCCAATGCCCCAAAGTACCAGCGCGATAATACCACCTGCGGATACGTGGTAGATAACGCCGCGCCATTTCATGAGTTCTGCAAAGCCAATTGCGAAGCCGCTCGGTATCAGGGAGAGAGCACCAATCGCGCTTGCAGAGATGATGGTACTCCATGTGATCACGAGCAACTGAATGATGTCAGTCTCTGGTCCACCGTGAACACTCAAAGTTCTGAAAAAGCCCCAGGATAAAAACAGGCCCGCCGCAATGATTGCGAGTGAGAAACCAAGAGCAATCCGGAGCAACTGGATGAAGAGCTTGGTTCCGTCGATCATTGTGCAGTCCTTTGCATCTGTCTCTGGTGTCTAGGAAAACGGCTCGCCCAGAATACACCAAGAGCTACTGAGCAAATGAGGATTTCAAATGCAAATGTCCAGTGCAATATGAAGCTCCAAATATAGTTGTCATAGATAGCTGGAATTTTGACCAGTTCAACTTGAAGTTTGGAAAATGGTGCAAGCCAGAACAGGGGAGCCGCAACACTATCAAGGACCATATGTAAAAGGCCGCCCATACCAAGGCCAAGCGGAATGACACCAACACGGAAGTTCCGATGCAAAAGCACGGCAGACAGGGCAATAAGCATCATCCATGTTATTGGCCAGTGAGTAAGATAGTGCCGGTGATGGGTGCTCTGATTGTCTATGAGATAGAAATAGAGCATGTCAGCGTCAGGTAAGACGCAGCCAATTGAGGTCCAAATGACGAGCTGTCTAGATTTTTGATCGAAGTGTTTGGTTGCTGCTTTTCCGAGCAGATAGCCGGCGGGCAAATGGGCGATAAACATGATTGAAACCAATAGACTATGAACTTCTGAGAAGCTTCAATCATGACTGTGGCGAGAGTTTGTGATGATCGCACAAAACACGCTGGCTCGCATAATCGATTAGGTTTCAGCTGCTCTCTGTTCTGGTCAGCAGCATGGCTACGCTGATGAAGTGGAAGTCGTAGAGGTGTGGAGCCTCACGGATGCGCTCTTCGCCTCGGGCATAGATGCTGTCGAGGAGCTCGCTGAGATTTGGCGTACCTGAGAGAGTGGCCTGTAGTGGAGCTTCGGTGAAGGCTCGGTAGAAGTTCACCATTTGCTGGGCGTAGGCTGAGGCGTCGTTGTCTTGCTTGTACTGATCAACAAATGAGACAGGTGTTTCATAGCATTCTGCTTTGTCTATCGTGAACAGGTGAGATAGCGAGCCACCCTCGGGATTTACTGGGGCTGTGAGCTGCTCCAAGTTGCGTATATAGACAGGATGATAGTAGCGTTCGTAGGCATCTTGAGAGATTGAGTGGTTGGCGACATGATCAAGCAAAGACAGATTGAACAAGTTCACGATCCCGTCTGCGGTTGAGACATGTTCATTTCTGCCGACAGTTTGCAGCAGGAGTTTGCCGCCTGGCTTAAGCTCATTTGCCCGTGCCTTCAAAAATGTTTCCAGATCATAGGCAGCCTGTTTCTCGAAGATTTCTTTATCCTGTGCTGAAACTGAGCCTTTCTCGGTAGCGAGGCTCGGGCCGTTTGGCAGAACGTAGTCGGGTAGACGTTCCAATGGGCGCTCTGAGAGGAACACCGTGGCGTTGAAGGATGTGGCGAGATGGGTGGAGTTGGGCGGCAAAAGCCGGTTGAACATGGAACCACCTACAATACTGCCGAAAACAGTTGGGTCGGTGTAGGGCGGCTGGGCACGGTTGCTGATGGCATCAAGCAGGGTGGAATAATCGTTGCTGGGCAGGTCACTATGGATTGTCTGGATCGAGTTGCTCCCACGTTGTCTGGCAGCTTCAGTGAGCTGCGCCATGATCTGCATTGAGTTTGCACCCTCAGAACATCCGTAGTCTACAAAACGCAGGAGAGAGCTATCGTTTGGCATTGGTAGGCTGGCCATGGCTTCATGCAGCCATGGATACACATAGGCAATTGTGGCTTGTTGTGGTGTGGAGTTTTTGTTGTAAAACCCCTTGCCTTTCATGCCAGTGGTTGTGGCGTGCTGTTGAGAGGGATGTGCTTTCTCGGTCATTGCATTGATGTCCAGTTGCTTCATCTGTCCTGAATGGGACGATAGCCGGACTCCGTGCATATGACGTGAATGAGACAAAGAAGGCTGGCGTTTCAGACAAACGCCGGCCTTCTTTTTGCATTCATGCTTTATTTTGCTCAGGCTTCGCCTTGAGCCTGTGCTTTCTCCAGCGCTTCACGCTCAGATTTGCGGAGACGCTCGGATGCTGACTTCAGCTGACCACAGGCTGCAAAGATATCGCGTCCGCGTGGTGTGCGGATTGGCGAAGCATAGCCTGCACGGTTCACAACATCTGCGAACTCTTCGATCTGTTCCCAATCAGAGCACTCATACGGAGAGCCCGGCCATGGGTTGAATGGCAGTAGGTTGATCTTTGCCGGGATGCCTTTGAGCAACTGAACCAGTTTCTTTGCATCTTCCAGGCTGTCGTTTACGCCCTTCAGCATCACGTATTCGAAGGTGATGCGTTTTGCGTTGGACAGGCCTGGATAGTCACGACATGCCTGAAGCAGCGTTTCCAGATTGTACTTCTTGTTGATCGGAACCAGCGTGTTACGCAGCTCGTCATTCACAGCGTGCAGAGAGATTGCCAGCATGCAGCCGATTTCATCACCTGTTCGTGCGATCTCTGGTGTTACACCAGATGTCGACAGGGTGATGCGGCGCTTGGAGAGGGACAGGCCGTCTCCATCAGAGGCGATCAAAAGCGCTTTCTTGACGTTTTCGAAATTATAGAGCGGTTCGCCCATGCCCATCATCACGATATTGGTGATGCGACGACGGTTGGATGTGGATGCATCCAAGCCACCTTCCGGTGCATCTGCATCCGGGAAGTCGTTGAGGCGATCTTTTGCGAGCATGAGCTGCGCAAGGATCTCTTCAGCTGTCAGGTTGCGAACCATCTTCTGTGTGCCGGTGTGGCAGAACGTGCAGGTAAGGGTGCAGCCGACCTGAGAGGAGATGCAGAGTGTACCGCGATCTTCTTCCGGAATGTAGACGGTTTCGACTTCAACTGGCTTGCCAGCGCCGCGTGATGGAAAGCGGAACAGCCATTTACGGGTGCCGTCAACGGAGATCTGTTCAGTGACGATCTCTGGACGGGCAATGGTAAAGGCAAACTCCAGCTTAGTGCGCAGGTCTTTTGAGACATTGCTCATTTTGCCGAAATCAGAAATGCCCCGGACATAGAGCCAGTGCCACAGCTGGTTGACGCGCATGCGGATCTGGCGCTCAGGGACTCCAACTGCAGCAAGGGCATTGCCTAGTTCTTCACGGTTTAAGCCGATCAGAGATGGCTTTTCTTCCTGCACAGGAATGGTTGCAGGAGAAGGGTTTGCTGCGCTGGTTGCCGCCGGATCAGCGGATTTGTGCGCGATGTCTAACGATACCGCCATGGTCATTCACCAGTTTTTCTTAGATGCTTGGCTTTAAGCTTATGTTCTTTGCGTATTCAAACCCGAAAAATGTGCCTCACTTTTCGGCAATACGATCTAGCAGGAAAAATAACAGGTTATGTGTACCCGTTGCTCGCCGCTAAAAATGCGAGAGGCGGTCGCCAGCAGCAACCGCCTACGTATTCGGCACGCTTATAGCCGAAATCGCTTAGTTTGAACATCCCAGATCTCAAATTGCGTGGCGGCAAGCTGGCGCAGGCAAGAGAACTCTGTAAATTCAAACAATTTCGGGCATCAGAACCTTATTGGCAGGCGCTGGATGCGTCTCTGACAGCAGCAGTGATGCCGCTCAAAGAGAATTTGTAGGAAGTTTGGGTGCCACGTGCGGACTGACCAGAAATAGACATGGAACTGCCTGCTTTCATTGCGTCAACCAAACGCTTTTCTTCCGCAGCGTTCTGAACCCATGCGCCGTCACCTTTGGTGAACATGGTGAACTGCTGACCATCAACATTGGTCGTGACCAAGGAACCCTCTTTAAATGGATAACCCACTATAAAGCTTGGTTCATTGGCAACGCCTTCACTTGGACGGGTAGAAACGAAGAAGAAAACTTCTCCATGGTTTCTATCAGTCGGCAGTGACTGTGTTGGTGCGGAAATGGCATAACACACCTTACCACCGCTCTGGGTGTTAAAGGTGTAAGTTGCCCAATCCTTGTTTTCTTTCAAGAGGGCAGGAGACTGCGCATTTGCAGTCGCGCCCGAGATACCAAGAGCCATAAAGGCAGTTATCAGGATACGTGCTTGCATCTTCTCCAAACCGCGTTGCGTACGACAAAATCTGAGATTCTGTGCGAAAACCCATAAAACTTAATGTTAGGGTTACTTTAAAGATGGTTACAAAAGGGTTGATACCCTGTTTTTACAGAGGCAAAAAATTATTTGCCTTTGAACCGCTCTATGAATGCTGCCATCAGAAATCTGGCGGGAGTGTGGCACGCACAGCCATAATATCAAGCGTAAAGCCACTAATGAATTTCTGTTTTAAGTGATCGAAGACAGTAGATATGCAAGTTAATTTTCGATTGTATTTAACGCGCTAGTAAATAAGGGCTAATCGCCTTTAAAAGCTCAGATTTTCCGGCTTATTTTCAAACTAATTGGCAGCATTTCACCCAGTAAAAAATATGGGCACCTTTCCACATAGTGTGCACAGATTGAGAGAAAATGCGAAGTGTGGAGCCTCAAAGAATTACGAATTTGTAATGTGGTAGAGACTGGGTGTGGGAAAGGGAAACACCTTAAAAATTTATACAAGGCATTTGCTATGGTGAGAAATAAAGGTTGCCGTTTCAGAGTATGTATCAGAAATGGCAACCGTATTTCGAATCACTCATGGGTTGCTATCGAAGCCGGGAACTTTTCGGCCGCTTCGGAAAATCGGAGCTCCGTGAATATGTTCCAGTAACGGATCTTTTGGGGCGCCTGCAGTGAGAGAACGTTCAGCGTACTTTCCGTGTGCCATATAGCGGTCATACAAAACCAGCGCGGCAGCGACACCAACATTCAAGCAGAACTTGGTTGGGATTTTGACGATGTAGTCGCAGCGTTCTTGCATTTCTTGCGAGAGAGAACCACGTTCTGGCCCGAGTATATAAGCTGCTTGCAACGGATGCCCAAAGCTTGGAAGCTCGATTGCATCGTCGGTGAGTTCAACACCCACCATCTTACAACCACGCGGGAACTGCATCTCATCAACCGAGTTCCATGCGAAGTAGGGCAGGTGGTCCGGGCTCTTGGAGGTATCAGCCTTCATCGCTTTGCCAAGGCCTTTGATGTGCGCGTCGACTGTAAAAAAGTAACTTGCTCCGAATGCATGACCAGTACGCATCAGCGTGCCAACATTCATGGATTTGGAAAGCCCTTCAGAGCCAATAGCAAAATAACCGCGCATGCCCAGTTTTTCTCGTTGTTGATGTTGTGCGCTTCATACCTCCAACTGTGGTGTTACCGCAAGTGTAGCGGCATGTATGGGTGGTTTAATCGTAAAATGACACCAAAGACGGCTTTGAGATTTTGTGATTGCCCGTGTAATTTTGGAGGTCAGAGAGAGGGTCACATTTTATGAAAGCTGTTATCTGCGAAAAACTTGGGGGGCCGGATGACCTGGTCGTTCGAGAACTGGACGACCCGAGTGTTGGAGCTGGAGAGGTGTTGGTTCGTGTGAAAGCGGCAGCACTCAATTATTTCGATACTTTGATTATTCAAGGAAAGTATCAGTTTAAACCGGAGCTCCCGTTTTCGCCCTCAGGTGAGATGGCAGGCATTGTTGAGGCCGTCGGTGATGGTGTTTCACGGTTCAAGGTTGGTGATCGGGTAGCCTCCTACGCAAAATGGGGTGCTGCAAGAGAGCTATATGTTGCCCCTGAGCATGAACTGGTGCAGGTGCCGGATGAGGTTTCGCTCAAGCATGCAGCCGGACTTTTGATCACTTACGGAACGGCTATTCACGGCCTTCGCAGCCGGGCGCGCTTACAGGCGGGTGAGACGGTTGCTGTGTTAGGCGCTTCTGGCGGAGCAGGGCAGGCGGCTGTGGAGGTCGCCAAACTGATGGGTGCTCGGGTAATCGCTTGCGCGTCTTCGGAAGATAAGCTTGCTCACGCAAAAGCTTGCGGCGCTGATGTTCTGGTCAACTATTCTGAGGGTGGTCTGAAGCAGAAGCTGAAGGATCTGACGGATGGTAAAGGGCTTGAGGTGGTCTACGACGTCATTGGCGGGGATCATGCTGATGATGCCTTGCGCGCTACGGGATGGCGTGGACGTTATCTGGTTGTTGGATTTGCCTCTGGAACGATCCAAAAGATACCTGCGAACCTTACCCTGTTGAAAGGCTGTGACGTTCTGGGCGTATTCTGGGGGGAGGCAGTCGTTCGTGAGCCTGAGGAGCATCACAAGGATTGCGAGCAACTGTTCCAATGGGTGGCTGATGGAAAACTGAAGCCACATATCCATGCGGAATATCCGCTGGAAGACATTGCTCTGGGATTGGAGGAAATCTCCAGCCGCAGAGCCAAAGGCAAAGTGCTGCTCATTCCTTGATGGGTAGATACGGAAAAGCGGGAGATGTTCCCGCTTTTCATCGTCAAATGGTAAGTTAGATTTGGTGAGATCAGACTTCCAACATCGCCATGACTGGTGCGTGGTCGGATGGTTTTTCCCAACCGCGTGCGTCACGGATAATCTGAACATCTTTGGTGTGCTGCGCTGTTTCCGGCGTCATCCAGACATGGTCGAGACGGCGGCCTTTGTTGGATGCGGACCAGTCTTTGGCACGGTAGCTCCACCAGGTGTAAATCTTCTCGTCCATCGGCATGTGTTTGCGCATGGTATCTACGTAGTTACCAGCTTCGCGAACCTCTTCGAGGCGTTGACACTCCAGTGGTGTATGCGAAACGACTTTGAGGAGCTGCTTATGAGACCAAACGTCGTTTTCATATGGTGCGATGTTCAGGTCTCCAACAACGACTGACTGGCTGTCGAAGCCTTTGAACCAGCTTTCCATTTCATCGAGGAATTTGAGTTTGTGAGCGAATTTGTCGTTGACCTCAGGGTCCGGCACATCGCCGCCTGCTGGGACGTAGAAGTTATGGATGCGGACTTTACCACCATTAAAGGCAACATCTGCGGCGATGTGGCGGGTGTCGCCCATCTCGCAGAATTCTTTGCGCTCAACATTTTCCAGTGGCACGCGTGAGAGAAAGGCTACGCCGTGGTAACCCTTTTGGCCGTGTACCTCTACATGACGATAGCCAAGCTTATTGATTGCAGCCGTTGGGAAGCTTCCATCCGGGCACTTTGTTTCCTGCAGGCACAAAACGTCTGGGGCGTGGTCCAGTAACATTTTCTCGACAATAGGAAGGCGGAGGCGGACTGAGTTAATGTTCCATGTTACAATCTTGAGGCGGTTCGTCATGGGAGCGTGTTTACCTGCTTTGGAGAATCATACCTCAAACCTAAGGCTTAGGCGGGGTTCTGGCTAGAAAAACTGATGTGAACTATGAATTTGTTCATGTTATATTCTTCAAGGCAAGACATAAACTGCTTCTAAAACCCGATGTTTTGTCAGCGCATGTTGTTAGCCCCTTGGTGGCACTCTTCTCCTAATTATGCTGGCTGTTGGTTTTGGCCAGCCTGCAATTAGGACTAGGGTCAAATGAAATACGCAATGCTTGTAGGCTGTTGTCTCGCAGCAGGTGTCGTGGTTCAATCTTTGAGTGCAAACAGCTTGTCTACGCGTTCAGGGTCCGTTGATTATCCCGGATTTCAGCAGGTTCAGTTCAATGAGCGCAGCAATATTATCCCACCCATCAAGCCTTTAGATCGACCAGTTGAGCCGGGAGACAGTTTGAGGCCGGGGCAAGCACAGCCCTACTTACCAACGGATCGGGATGCGGATCATTCGCAGTTCAATCCGCCTCCGGGAGCTTATCCTGCAGGATCTGCGCGTCCAGGCTCTTTGCCTCCACCACTTCCGGGTCCTTCAGGACCTCTGCCCGCAGCTCCACCGATTACAGGCTTGCCTCCAAGTCCAGGATCACCTGGTTCGCCGGGATTTAGTGGGCCATCCTATGGAGGCCCTTCTTATGGCCGATAGTACCTTAAAGAGGCTGGAAGGGAGCGTTATGAAGATTTTGGCTTGGGTGATTGCCGGTCTCGTTCTTCTGGCTGTTCTTATTTATTCCAATGCTGCTTTTGCACAGCGCAGGCATGCCGGATACACCACCAACGGTGTAAACATGAGGACAGGGCCTGGCACCAGATATCCTGTCATCACGACAATACCGGCGGGCGGTGTGGTTTTCATCAATTACTGCACCAAGAACGGTTCATGGTGTGACCTGACATTCCGAGGCGCTCCGGGGTGGGTTTCTGCCAGATATATTCGATATGGAGTTGCAGGGCCGCACTACTCTCGTACACTTCTTTATGTAGCACCGTATGTGGGTCTGCCCTTTGTCTATCGACGCTATCCAGTTTACCCGCGTTATCCGCGTTGGCGTCCATATCCACGCCCACGGCATGAAATTCCTGCTTATCCGTTGCAACCGTCACGGCCAATTGCTCCACCGATTCGGCCAGCTATCCCGTTAACACCAGCTCAACCGATAGCGCCGCCATCAATACCAGCCACACCGTTGTCGCCTGCTCGATAGAAGAGAGCTCACGAGGTGCCTCGTGAGCTCTTGTTTCTCTATATCTTATGCTGCCAGCTGACTTCATGGTATTCGAAGGCGCTTCCATCCTTACGAACATGCCCTAGGCCGGGGAAGTCATGGTGGATGCCGACGACTGGTGTTCTATCTGCTGAAACCTGATCCAGTATTCTGCGCCGTGTTTGTCGAGCTACTTCCTGATCGGTATCGAATGCGATTGTCCAATCCGGGTTTGCAAACTGGAGCCCAATGGAGTGGACTGTGTCACCCCAGATCAGCACTTCTTCATTATTGGAGTGAATGCGGATGCCCATATGTCCGGGTGTGTGACCGGGAAGGAAGACAGCGTCCAGTCCCTTGATGAACTCGCCATCTTTGCTGATGAGCGTTTTTTGGTTTTCATAAGGCTTTGAAACGTTCTGAGCGAGATCAATGAAATGCTGGAGGTCTTTGGGGAACTTTGAGCGTGTGCCTTCATCATGCCAGAAGTTGTATTCGACCTCATGAACGATGAACTCAGCGTTCGGGAAGAGCTTTTCTCCCGATTTAGAGATCAGCCCCCCTACGTGATCGATGTGTAGATGCGTGAGCACTACGGCATCTACATCAGAGGCGTTATAGCCAGCTGCTTTCAGGTTTTGATGGAAACGACCAAGTGTCGGGCCCATTAGATCGGCGGTGCCAGTATCGACCACTACCAACTTGTCGCCCGTATTAATGAGATATCCGTTTACAGAGATAGACATGTCCGCCGTGTTGGGGCTGAGGAAATTTTGCTTTAGAGTTTCCTCAGCTACCTTCTGGTCAAACCCAATGACCAATGACGGATCTAAACCCAAGTGTCCGTCCAGAATTGCTGTAACTTCAATGTCTCCTACCGAGAAGCGATAGATGCCGGGAACCTGTGTTCCGATTTTGGGCGCTGCTGCGAGCGCAAGAGATGATATTGCCGGGGCAACTGCACCTGCGCCCGCAATGGACGCGGCTGCGGATATAAAAGATCGGCGTGAAAGTGTCATGAAAGGCTCCTCATTTACAAGCATGAGAGCAATATTGTGGGGTTGATACTGGAAGTGCAGAGGTCCAAGCCTTATCTTGGATATAAGCAGTGCTTATGGAGCAGTTATGGATCTTCTGAATTTACTGGAGAGTTTTGTTCGTGTCATTGACAACGGGTCGTTGAGTGGTGGTGCGCGTCAACGCCATATCAGCCAGCCCGCTATGAGCCAGCAGCTGAACCTGCTTGAAGCGCAGGTCGGGCAAGAGCTTGTTTTCCGAACTAACAAAGGCGTTAAGCCGACAGTTGCCGGAAAGATCGTTTATGAGCATGCTCAAAAGATGCTGCGTCAGAGCGCTCTGATGTTTGAGGAAGTACAGGACCAAGCAGCAGCAGAGAGTGGTTCATTGGTTGTTTCTGTTTCTCAGGCTATGGGCGCTGATATAATCACACCGCTTATCTTCGACCTTCGAAAGCAATACCCAGACCTTTCAGTCTCAATTAAAATGGATGATGATCTGATTGATGTTGTGCAAACCGGTATCGATTTAGCGATCCGTACAGGCATCACCGGAGATACCTCTGGGATTTCCAGAAAAATTGCGATTGTTGAAACCTGTTTGGCAGCCAGCCCAGACTATCTTGCAAAGCATGGTATGCCGCAAAGTCCCGAGGCGCTGTCTGACCTCAACTACATTCAATACAGATACGAGAAGTTGGTCAGTTCGCTGGATATGTTCCGACATGGGCAAAAGCATGTAGTTGCTTTGAAGTCTGAGTTTGTCGCTGGGCACCCCCAGGTGATGGTGCAAGCCTTGTTGAACTCAGTTGGATTTACGCGCATGCCGTTGTTTATGATGCGAGATTTTGAGGCAAACGGGCAATTACAACGGCTACTTCCTGACTATCAGTGCGAAGAGAAGCCGGTCTACCTTGTCTACCCTTCGCGCGATGCGGTGACACGTAAAACCGAGATCTTCATCGATGCGATGATTGAACGATTCCGGGATGCTCCGGGCATACGATTGGTTGGGCAGAAGCCTGTTCAACTTGCCCAACCTGCCTAATTTTATAGGCGTTAGACAGTCTCGTTGACCTGCTCATCTACGATGCGGACAATGTCTGACATGATTTCTGTCAGGTGGAAGTCCTTTGGTGTGTAAACGGCTGCAACACCTGCGTTTTTCAGTTCTTCGGCATCCTCTGACGGTATAATGCCGCCAATGATGATCGGGATATCCTCCAAGCCGTTTTCTTTCATTTTGTCGAGCACATCATGGACCAGTGCCAAATGTGAGCCAGACAGGATCGATAGGCCTACGACGTGGACGCCTTCTTCAAGAGCGGCGTTGACGATTTGGGCAGGCGTTAGGCGAATGCCCTCGTAAACAACTTCCATGCCGCAATCACGGGCACGTACTGCGATCTGCTCTGCGCCATTGGAGTGGCCATCCAGCCCCGGTTTGCCAACGAGGAATTTAAGCCGTCGGCCCAGCTTCTCTGAAAGCTCGGAGACTTTTTTCTGCACCTCTGCAAGGCTCTTGTTGTCATCCGGCGCCGCTTTGCCGACGCCAGTTGGGGCACGATATTCGCCGAAGACTTCACGCAGGGTAGCGCCCCATTCTCCAGTCGTCGCACCTGCCTGAGCTGCTTTGATAGATGCTTCCATAATGTTGTTGTCAGAAGAAGCTGCTGCGCGGAGCTCCAGTAGAGCGGATTTAACAGCGTTCTCGTCACGTTCAGCTCGCCAGGTCTGAATGCGCTGGATGGCTTCTTCTTCAACATGCTCTGGAACCGTGAGGATGCCGCCGTCTTCATCTGATGCCAATGGAGATGGTTCAGTCTCAGTCCATTTGTTGACGCCGACGACGATCTGATCGCCAGATTCAATGCCTGCCAGACGCTTGGAGTTGGACTCCACGAGCTTCTGCTTCATATAGCTGGACTCAACGGCTGCAACCGCACCGCCCATTTCTGCGATGCGGGCAAGTTCTTCTCTTGCTTGTTCTTTGAGCGCTTCGACCTTGGTTTCAATCTCTTTGGAGCCATCGAAGATATCTGCATATTCCAACAGGTCCGTCTCATAGGCCATGATTTGCTGCATGCGCAGGGACCACTGTTGGTCGAATGGTCGCGGGAGGCCAAGAGCTTCGTTCCATGCTGGTAGCTGAACGGCACGAGCGCGCGCGTTTTTAGAGAGGACAACAGCCAGCATCTCAACGAGAATCCGGTACACGTTGTTTTCTGGTTGCGGTTCTGTCAAGCCGAGTGAGTTGACCTGAACGCCGTACCGGAAGCGACGGTAACGCTCTTCTTCAACGCCATAACGATCGCGGCAAATCTCATCCCAAAGCTCTGTAAATGCTCGCATTTTACACATCTCGGTGATGAAGCGCATGCCTGCATTTACGAAGAAGGAAATCCGGCCCACGAGTTTAGGGAAATCGCTTTCAGAGATGACACCAGAAGCGCGAACATTGTCCAGAATTGTGATAGCAGTGGCGAGCGCGAAGGAGAGTTCCTGTACTGGTGTCGCTCCTGCTTCTTGCAGATGGTAGGAACACACGTTCATCGGGTTCCATTTGGGCATGTTCGTGTAAGTCCATGAAATCACATCGGTTGTGAGACGCATGGACGGGGCGGGCGGGAAGACATAGGTGCCGCGGGATAGGTATTCCTTGATCAGATCATTCTGGGTGGTGCCAGCCAACAGAGAGCGGTCCGCGCCTTGCTCATCAGCCGCCGCCGCATAGAGCGCGAGCAGCCATGGGGCTGTTGCGTTGATCGTCATGGAGGTGTTCATGCGCTCCAGTGGGATCTCGTTGAAGAGGGTGCGCATGTCTCCCAGATGAGAGATGGGTACTCCAACCTTGCCAACCTCACCGCGCGAGAGCGGATGGTCCGGGTCGTATCCTGTCTGAGTTGGGAGATCGAACGCAACAGAAAGGCCCGTCTGACCCTTTGCGAGGTTCGTGCGGTAGAGCCGGTTGCTGTCTGCAGCGTTGGAGTGTCCTGCATATGTGCGGAACATCCACGGACGGTCTTTAGTTGCGCCTTTAGGTGAACCGGTACTCATAGTCTATTGCCTCCCTGATCCTCCCAGCATTTTATAAGGGACAAGATCTCAATTCTGCCTACACCTTTGCATAGGTTTTAATGGTTGGTGCAATGCAACATTATAAGAAGTATTCTTCGCAAGTTAAGCAATAGTTGTATATATTTCATGAGTTATTTGTAATGATAATTCTCAGATAGCCGATATTGACAGGTTGTATTGTTTTGCGTTGCAGCAAATAGTGGATTGGAAGCGTTAGCAGAGAACTTGCTTTCACTCTCATGAGGGAAGGGCGCAACGCAAACTTGGAGGAGAATATCATGAGTTCCGTTGCACGGGTTGTCGAAGCTGGGTCAGAGGGAGGCTCTGAGTTCAAGGACCTCTATGAGATTGGTGAAATTCCACCGCTGGGACATGTTCCAAAGAACATGTGGGCGTGGACCATTCGCCAAGATCGCCATGGTTCCCCTGATACAGCGATGGTCAAGGAAGTGGTGCCAACGTGGGAGTTGGACAGCCATGAAGTGCTCATTCTGGTTATGGCAGCAGGCGTGAACTACAACGGCGTTTGGGCTGCCCTTGGCGAGCCGATTTCCGTTTTTAAGGTTCATAAGCAGCCCTATCATATCGCTGGTTCTGATGCCTCCGGTATCGTTTGGGCGGTTGGTTCCAAAGTTACTCGCTGGAAGGTAGGCGACGAAGTTGTCGTTCACTGTAACCAGGATGACGGGGATGATGAGGAGTGTAACGGCGGTGATCCGATGTTCTCTAACTCCCAACGGATTTGGGGTTATGAGACACCTGATGGGTCATTTGCGCAGTTCGCTCGTGTTCAATCTCAGCAGTTGATGGCGCGTCCCAAGCATCTGACTTGGGAAGAGAGCGCTTGCTACACGCTTACTCTGGCGACTGCATTCCGTATGCTGTTTGGTCATGCACCGCATGATTTGAAGCCAGGTCAGAATGTTCTGGTTTGGGGGGCTTCTGGCGGTCTCGGTGTGTTTGGGGTTCAGCTGATTGCTGCTGCCGGAGCGAATGCGATTGGCGTTATTTCAGATGAGAGCAAACGCGAATACGTGATGTCGCTTGGAGCAAAGGCCGTTATCAATCGAAAAGACTTTGATTGTTGGGGTCAGCTGCCGAAGGTGAACTCGCCTGAGTATGATACGTGGACCAAGGAAGCGCGTAAGTTTGGTAAGGCGATCTGGAACATTACCGGTAAGGGTAATGACGTTGATATGGTGTTCGAGCATCCAGGTGAAGCAACGTTTCCGGTATCAACACTGGTTGCCAAACGTGGTGGTATGGTTGTGTTTTGTGCGGGTACCTCCGGCTTCAATCTGACCATGGATGCTCGCTACGTATGGATGCGCCAGAAGCGTATTCAGGGTTCGCATTTCGCGCATTTGAAGCAGGCGAGTGAGGCGAACAAGTTCGTGATTGATCGCCGTATCGACCCTTGTATGAGTGAAGTGTTCTCATGGGACCAGATTCCGCAGGCTCATATGAAGATGTGGAAGAACCAGCATGCCCCAGGAAACATGGCGGTTTTGGTATGTGCACCAAAGACTGGTTTACGCTCACTTGAGGATGTTATTGAAGCCACTGAAAGCTAAGTAGGATCACGAAAGGAAGTTGGCGCTTTTATGCTGTCAACTTCCCGGTTTCCTTAAGTTTCTCACTTATATTTTTTTATTGAACGATGATTCAATATTATTAAATGAGCGCAGATTTTCTCTGCGCTTTTCTTTTTGTAATCTACGTGATTATTCGACATCATTTGACGTTATTTTTTTATTTCAATTTACTGTGAAATTACCTGAATTTTCCGTGGGGATTACCTGTAAAAGAAAGTTTAAAATAGTAGTTTTGCTTCAGTAAATTTTTTTTCTCTTATTTTGCGTTTTAAATGGTGGTACTAGGGAGTTGTGAAAGCTTTATAACTTCATATTCAGTGTATTCACATAGTATATCTTTTTATATTTATTTTCGGAAAATATCTTGAGCAGATGTCTAAGTTGACAGAAAATTGAATTTATCTATTTTTAACGGTGCAGTTGATGTGCTCAACCTAGTGTGTCCTGCAATTGCTGAGTTTTTGACTTAGCATTACGGCCAGAACGACAAGCTGTCCTTGGCGGCTTTTCTCTCTGACCGAACAAAAAGTATGTTTTGGTTGTTTGGAGGCATCCGTGTTGAATTTTAAATCTGCTCTCGCTGCATGCGTAGTTGCATTCCCTTTTGCTGTGTCTACAGCAGAAGCTGCAGATCCTGTTTGTGAAGTTGACCGTCCTATCGTGTTTGCTGGTTTGGATTGGGACTCCAATGCTTTTCACAACTCTGTAGCTCAGTTCATTGCTGAAAAAGGGTACGGCTGTGAAACGGATGTCATCCCAGGCTCCACTATTCCGCTTCTGAACGGTATGGCGCGTGGCGATATCGATGTGACCATGGAAATCTGGCCAGACAACGTGACTGAAGCTCTTGCTGAAGGCAAAGCGAAGAACCAGTTTGTTGATCTTGGCGTGAACTTCCCTGATGCGACACAGGCTTGGTTTATTCCAAAATATCTGGTTGAAGGCGATGACGCGCCCGCAAAAGGTCTGAAGTCTGTATCTGACCTGCCAAAGTACAAAGACGTGTTTTCTGACCCAGAAGAGCCAGAAAAAGGTCGCTTCTACAACTGTATCGCTGGTTGGGGCTGTGAGGTCATCAACTCCAAAAAGCTCAACGCTTATGGCTTGCTTGATAGCTTTGTGAACTTCCGTCCTGGTACAGGTGCAGCGCTTGCAGCTGCGATTGAATCAAACGTTCGTCGTAAGAAGCCAATCGTGTTTTATTACTGGGGTCCAACCTGGGTCATGGGTAAGGTTGCTGATGATCTGATTCAGCTGGAAGAGCCTACCTACAGCAAAGAAGCTTGGGATAAGCTGTCTGCAGAGACAGATCCATCCAAAGTGACCGAGGCGGTTGCGTATCCTCTGTCTGCGACGCACGTCTTCGTCAACACAGAGTTCCATACTTCTGCGCCTAAACTGGTTGAGTTCCTGACTGCTTATGAAACCACCAGTAATGACGTTTCCAAAGCTCTTGCTTACATGCAGGACACTGGCGGAACCACAGATGATGCTGCTGCTGAGTTCCTGAAAAACAACGAAGAACTCTGGACCGGTTGGGTTCCAGCTGATGTCGCTGAGCGTGTGAAATCTGCTCTGTAATATCAAAGACAGCTGACTGTTTTTGAAAATTAGCGAATGAAAAGTGATCACGGAACTTGTTTCCGTGATCCTTGCTATGAAGAATAAGAGGATCACATGGCTTTCGACGTGTTTCCCAACTTTGGGAAACCTATCCGGACTTCCACAAACCATCTGGTTGATTTTCTCGTCGTGAATTACGGCGATGGATTTGAGGCCTTTTCCAACTCCATCCTATTTTTGCTGGTGCGGTTAGAGCGACTTCTCCGAGGTGCCGACCCTATCGTTATTTTGATCTGCATCGGCCTGATTACCTTTGCTGCGAGCCGCCGGTGGGGGCTTAGCCTGGTTATGATGGGGGCCATGTGGTTCATCGGCACATTGGGGCTTTGGGAAAAGTCTATGCAAACAGTGGCGATCTTGCTCGTTGCCGTGCTGATCTCCGTGGTGATCGGCGTGCCGCTTGGCGTTATTTCTGCTCGTTCAAACCGTTTCAGAGCTTTGCTCAATCCGGTATTGGATTTGATGCAGACTATTCCAAGCTTTGTTTATCTTATTCCTGCGGCCATGCTGTTTGGTCTGGGTAAGGTGCCAGCTATTCTGGCGACTGTGATTTATGCTGCTCCTCCGCTTATTCGACTGACGGATCTTGGCATCCGTTATGTGGATGAAGAGGTTGTTGAGGCGAGCCGGGCCTTTGGTGCGACGCGCTGGCAGATCCTTAAGGGCGTTCAAATCCCACTTGCGCTGCCTTCCATCATGCAGGGTATTAACCAGACTATGATGATGGCGTTGGCTATGGTGGTGATTGCGTCCATGATTGGCGCACGCGGCGTGGGCGAAACCGTTCTGCTTGGGTTGCAACGTAATGATGCAGGACAAGGTTTGCTCGGCGGCTTAGCGATTGTTGTTCTTGCCGTTGTGTTTGACCGTATCACACAATCAGCCGGACAACGGATGCAGGCGCATCGCAAGATAACAGGGTGAGGCGCTAACACATGGCATTGATCGAAGTACAAAACATTACCAAGATTTTTGGCAAGGCGCCTGGCAAGGAGCTTGCCAAGGTCAAAAACGGTGTGGGCAAAGATCAGCTGCTTGCTGAAACTGACCATACTCTTGGCCTGCATGATGTCTCCCTTAGCATCGAGAAGGGCGAGATTTTTGTGATCATGGGCCTTTCCGGTTCTGGTAAGTCTACGCTTATTCGTCACTTTAACCGCTTGATTGACCCAACAGACGGGCACATTCTGGTTGATGGCGAGGATGTTATGGCTCTTTCTGATAAAGAACTGGAAGACTTCCGCCGTCATCGTATGTCGATGGTGTTTCAACGCTTTGGCCTGATGCCGCATCGGACAGTACTTCAGAACGTTGCTTACGGTCTTGAAGTGCAGGGCATTACAAAAGCAGACCGCGAGACTACTGCTCGTGAGTGGATTGAAACGGTTGGGCTTGGTGGTTTTGAACACCAGTACCCGAGCCAACTTTCCGGTGGCATGCAGCAGCGTGTTGGTCTTGCCCGTGCGCTTGCAACAGATGCTGATATTCTGCTGATGGATGAAGCGTTTTCTGCACTTGATCCGTTGATCCGCTCTCAGATGCAGGATCAGTTGGTGGAGCTGCAGGAGAAGCTGCATAAGACCATCGTGTTTATCACGCATGATCTGGATGAAGCTTTGCGTATTGGTGACAAGATCGCGATTCTTAAGGACGGTGTGCTGTCACAAGTTGGTACGCCGCCAGAAATCCTGCTTGAACCAGCTGATGATTATGTGCGGGCGTTTGTGCGTGACGTGAACCGTGCTCGCGTGTTGACCGTTGATACCGTTATGCAGCCACCTGCTGTGCGTATTACCCATGACAACATGGAAAAGGCGCTGGCCGATATGCGTCGTCATGACGAAGACTTTGGTTATGTGGTTGAGGACAAAGAATTCCGCGGCATCGTTACGCAAGAAGGTCTTGCAGAGGAAGTTGCTAAGCCAGGTGATAGTCCATCCCTTTATGCTTTTGCTGATGACAGCAACGCAGTAGAGCTGGAAAGCACTTTGGAAGAAGCTCTTCCAACAACATTGGAAGCAGATTATCCAGTTCCAGTTGTTTGTGAGGATGGACATCTCATGGGCGTGTTGAGCCCAGAAGAGATGGGTAGCGTGCTGACACCTCCAGAAGAGCAAACCGATGCTGAGACTGAAGGTGCTGAAGAGAAGAATGAGACGGCTGAAACAGCCAAGCCTCATGCTTTGAAAGAAGCGTCCTAACGTTTTTACCAAGAAGTTTGAAAGGCCGGCTTTGTCCGGCCTTTTTTAATTCACTTATACGTGTGCTTTTAGTTTGAGCTTGGTTTGCCTCATTTAGTCGGTAGTGTGTCCGAGAGATTCGAAATTTGCCGAAAAGTGATTTTGTATGAAGACGTTTCGTAGTGGGAGTATTGCTCTGGTTCTTGCTGTTGGACTGATGCTCACTGGTTGTGTCAGCCCTGATGAAACGCCAAGCTACTATCAGAACTTAGAGAGCCACTCTGCGCAGATTGATGCGAGTGTTGTGGCCTCAATGATCTCCAGCTATCGTTCTCAATCAGATTTATCGCCGGTTACGGTTGATCCAGCTTTGATGCGTGTTGCTCAGGCACAGGCAGATGGAATGGCTCGTGCAGAGGATGTTAACGCTGCGCGCAAGGGCGATCTTAAGCTCGCTGTCTTGATGAAGGGGGCCGGGCAGGGTGATGCTCATGCGGTGGGTAATCTCAGCGCTGGTTATCGCCGATGGGCCGAAGCCTTTTCCGGCTGGCGTGACTCGCCAAAACATAATGCAGTGATGCTGGATGCAAACGGAACGCGCATTGGTATTGCAACGGCTTATGCGCCTCGGTCAAAATACAAGGTTTTCTGGAGCCTTGTCGTAGTCGGACCGCGTTAACCCACTTTCCTTTGGAGGCTAAAAGAGCGACCAAAGGCCAGTATCTCGTTGTGCGCTGCAGCGATAAACTCTCTTCACTAATGAATTTGGGTTTAGGGGATTTCTGGTGTGCTGCCACCACTGACTTCATACGAGGAATTGCGAGCTGAGTTTCGCTGGACTATTCCTGCGCGCTATAACATTGCGCATGATGCTTGTGATCGTTGGGCGGATGTTGAGCCTAAGCGCACGGCTTTGCTGCATGTGCTGTCTTCTGGTGGTGTTGAAGCGTGGAGCTATGGTCAGCTCAAAGGAAATTCCTGCCAGCTTGCAAACTCGCTGCAGTCTTTGGGTGTAGCCCCGCGCGACCGTGTGGCATTGTTGCTGCCGCAAGCGCCTGAAACTGCCATCTCTCATCTTGCGATTTATCGGCTCGGAGCTATCGCAGTTCCATTGGCTGCTTTGTTTGGTCCAGATGCGCTAAGATACCGGCTGGAGAACGCTGGTGCGAAAGTGGTGATTACCAATCAGGCAGGACTTGAGAAACTTTCTGCACTTCGTGAGCAGCTCCCGCTTCTTGAGCATGTCATTTGTGTCGACGGTGCTGGGGATAGAGCTGTTGGTTTCTGGAACTTGCTTGAACAAGGCTCTGACAGCTTTGAGAGCTATGCGACTAGCCCTGATGATCCAGCTTTGATGATTTACACCTCAGGCACAACAGGACAGCCTAAAGGCGCGCTGCTGGCGCACCGCGTGTTACTTGGGCATTTGCCGGGTATACAAATGGCACATGAGATGCTGCCGCAGGCTGGAGATGCATTTTGGACACCTGCTGACTGGGCTTGGGCGGGAGGTTTACTGAATGCATTGCTGCCTTCGCTGAAGTTCGGGGTGCCAGTGGTAACTGCCCGGATCGACAAGTTTGATCCGGAAGGTGCATTTGACTTGATGGCTCGACATGGCGTTCGTAACGCGTTCATTCCACCTACTGCACTCAAGATGATGCGAAGTGTTGACCATCGTAAGTATTCTGAAAAACTCCAGCTACGTTCTGTTTGCTCAGCGGGAGAAGCATTGGGACGTGAAGCATTTGCTTGGTGTCATGAAGCGCTCGGTGTTGCGCCAAACGAGATGTACGGTCAGACTGAGTGCAATCTCGTGCTGGGCTCTGGGGCGGGGATAGGAGTTTCACGTGCGGGCGCAATTGGTAAAGCTGTGCCGGGACATGATGTTGCCGTTATCCGACCAGATGGATCTGTTTGCGAACCAGAAGAGCAAGGCGAGATTGCAGTTCGGCGTGGTACGCCTGTTATGTTTCTGGGGTATTGGCGGAAACCTGAGGCCGATCAGAGCAAGTTCCTTGGTGGTTGGATGCTGACAGGTGACCAAGGTGTTGTTGACATGGATGGATATGTCAACTTCGTCGGTCGCAATGATGATGTCATTACTTCAGCTGGTTATCGCATTGGGCCGACTGAGATTGAGGATTGCTTGATCAAACATGAGGCGGTTGGACTGGCTGCTGTGGTCGGTAAGCCAGATCCGATACGGACGGAGATTGTGAAGGCTTATGTTGTTCTGAAAGATGGCTTCGAGCCAAGTGAAGGCTTGGTTGATGACATTCGCCAATATGTGCGGGTGGGGCTTTCTGCTCATGAATATCCGCGGGAGATTGAGTTTGTTTCTGAAATGCCTTTGACGACCAGCGGAAAGGTTATTCGCCGGATTTTACGAAATAGAGCGCAGGAAGAGGCTGAGCTGGTTGAAGGCTAGGCTACTATTTTCGACCAAGCAGTTTCTTAATTTTGCCCTTTAACGCCAATTTTGCACGAGCTCCTGCTTGCGCCTCCCACATTGCAAAGCGTGCAATTGGGCCTGTGCCAATAAAAAGCGTGGCATATGGGAACCTTGAGGTCCAGGCTTTGTTTGCCATCTGATTATCCGGTGTGGAGAGGGAGTCGGCACCTGAGAACGCGGGATCTTCGAGAAGTTTTTGAGTGCTGAAATAGATGAGAAGCTGACCGGGGGAGAATTTTGCGAGGTTCTCGTCGAAGGTTGTTTTCCAGCCAAATATGCGGCCCTGTTCACGGAGCAAGATGTTGGTCGCAATCAGCTTATCGTCGAGCCGCAAGTGGCCAATACGAATGTTATCTGCTTCGCCTGACTTTGATACCAGCTCACGCGTGAAAGAGGCATCAGACGCTCTGGAAAGGAGTGCCGTGCCTTGCTTGCCTTTCCAGCCAGCTGCCTCGAGTTTCAGAAAGTCTTCAAGGCCTGCCTGAATGTCCTCTGAGGTTTCCAGCATACTAAAGGAAAGCGATCCTTCTTTTTCCAGCCGGCGCTGGTTTTTAAAGGCACCTTTCCATGAGGACCGTTTTTTGAGGGCGTCAAAATCGGCGTGACCTTCACTGCCAGATAGTTGGAAGGCGCGATCTTCTCTAGAAGCAACTTGTTTCTCCCATCCGTGGGCTTTAAGCGTGCGCTCAAGGCATTCATAGGTGGGCCCATCGGTTCCATGGAAAGGGAGAATTAGCGTCTTAGTCCAGCTCAAGTTACAGGCGGTTTCGAGCAGTTTGTTGAGTGTTGCTGGCGTCGCTTCCTCAGAAAGCAGCAGAGTGCCGAGTGGCCCATAATCGCCTGCTAAAGTGCTCGGCAGCTTGAAGAGTAGGCCGCGTCTTACCCTTATGACCGGCAGTGCCGCGAGCGCTTTTGTGCCGGAAGGATCGAGTGCCAATAACAGCTTGATTGAGCCGTTTGCCTTGTGTGCGTTGAATGCACTGACGAAACTGCTGGAGAAGAACGGGTTGGGCTCCAGTGCCTGTTGAGACAGTTGTCGCCACAGGTGTTCCGCTGTTTTATCTTTGCCGGGTGTCAGCAGTTTTATCGTGGTGCTATCCTGCTTCATTGACTGGAGTTTCCCGTCTCTTCAATGGCAAAATGAATGTGTGCAACCCAAGGCGTTTGTAGGCAACGTGATAAAGAATGCATGCTTCAAAAAATATGACCAATGTGGTCGCCAGAGCGGCTCCATACAGGCCCAGTGTTGGAATAAGTGCTGTGTTGAGAATAAGGTTCACTACAAAGACACTGGCATAGATCTTGGCGCAGGTGTTCTGATGTCCTGATAGGGTCAGTAATGCGTCAACCGGGCCAACGGATGCGCGTGCCAATACACCAACGACAAGGATGTAGAGGATTGGTGTGCCTTGAGCAAAGTCCTCTCCAAACAAGGAGAGCAGGAATGGTCCAATTGCCATAACAAAACCGGCCATGAGCAGTGTTGGCCAGAAGGTCATTTTAGCAGCGCTGGCTACGAAATCCTTGAGGCCATCTCTGTCTCCAGAATGGTAGAGGCGGGCCATGCGCGGTGCGCTTGCGGCGCGTACCGCGTAATAAACAAAATGCATCAGTGCGAGGGTGCGTGATGCTGCGAAATAAATTCCGACTTGGTCTGGCGGGAGCCAAAGGCCGATTAAGATGACATCAGAGCTGGTGATGAGCTGGAAGAAGCCATCAACTGCCAGCATGGGAACCGATACAAGCAGCCATGACTTTATTTGCAGTTTACGTGGAGCAGCGTGGCGGACTTTGTTCAGCGAGACTTCCATCATAATTGTCTGAAAGAAGGTGATCGTCCAGACGGCTGCTATGGTGACGATGCAAGCTGTGACGGCTGTTGGCGGATAGCCCAGCATCAGTGCAATCAACATGAATGCGAGCACTAGAAGGGGGCGGCCTATAAAATCTGGCAGCATTGCCTTGAGCTGCCAGTCTTGCGCACGGGCAATGCCTTCCAGCATGCCCGTGTAGGTGTGCATGGGCAGGCAGATTGCGATGAGATAAAGCGGCAGGATGTATGCATTGCCAATGAAATCAGAGAAAGTCCAGGCAATGGCTACGCCAATTACTGCAATGGTTGTTGAGCTAAGCAATACAAGGAAACGGGCACTGAAGAGCAAGCCATTGAGGAGCTCGTATTGCTTCTTCTCCAGATACTCTGGAATGAAACGCAGAAGCGAAACAGAAAACCCAAGCCCTGAGAAAACGCTCAGTATGATGACGACCGTCCAGACAACAATGAAGATGCCGTATTCCGAAGCGCCCATCCAGCGGGCTAAAAAGACCTGCATGATGTAGGCGAGTGCCGCGCTTCCGATGCGTACTGCAAAAACAATTAGCGCAGAGCGCTGCGCTCCTCCAGCTTCGCCTTTGCTGAAGAGAATGTCGAATAGTTTTTCCAAAATCGGCAGCAGTTTTGCATGGGTGCTGTAGGGCAAAAGCACTGCTGACCATTTGAGGAGGAGTTCTTGCACGCGGTACGCCTTAATTATTTCTGGTCAATTATTACTAGTATGAAAATTAATATTTTCGGAATGCTGTTCTGTGGTGTTGTCGTGTTGATTTGTCCCTGTGTTAAAACAGAGGCTTAGCTGGATCTTGAAGT
This sequence comes from Pseudovibrio sp. Ad37, assembly GCF_001623075.1. Lineage (GTDB taxonomy): Bacteria > Pseudomonadota > Alphaproteobacteria > Rhizobiales > Stappiaceae > Pseudovibrio. Next base: position 46,833 of record NZ_LMCF01000004.1, on the reverse strand, counting down.
TTTTGAGATTCTTGTTTTAATACTCTCGCAGTTTTTGATGCTTGACTCCTGTGCGATTTGACGGAATCAATATAAGAACATATAGAGAACAAAATGAAATTTACCGAGAGTGATATGAACGCGAAAACATCGCAAATTGCAGAGCTGCGCCGCCGCCTCGCGGTGTTAGAGGGACGCCTCCCTTCTGCCGTGCAGCTTGCGCCGGTCCCTGCATCCGCCCAAACTGAGCAGGGACCGGCTCCTCTTGGTGAGGTGCTGACTGTATTAGTCTGTAAAATGGCTAAGACAATCACGCTGGAAGGGTGCTCTAGTGGCTTATGATGAGGAACTTGGTGATTGGCTTCGTGAGGAGTTGGAAGGCATTATGGGGATTTCGGAGAAGCGGATGATGGGTGGGCTGTGCTTTTTTCTGGATGGGAACATGCTGGCCGGGGCGCACCGTATTAAGAGTGAAGAGGCTCGCTTTATGTTTCGTGTTGGAAAAGACAATGAAGCGGAAGCGCTCGGCCGAGAGGGGGCTGAGATTGTTGAGCTTGGTGGTCGCCGAATGGGAGGATTGGTGTTTGTGGCTGCTGAGGTGTGTGATCAGGCGGCGCTTAGAGAATGGATTTCGCTCAGTATGAGTTTTGTCGCTGGACTGCCAGCCAAACAGTTGAAAGGAAAAGGCTGACGCAGGTTGATCATAATCTGATCGCCTTCAATGTCAGCGCCTTCATATGAGCGTCACAGCTTTGTCGGTTGCTGATCTTATAGACGCGGGTCTTCGCAAATTTGGGCGTCGCCCTTTAGTACTTTTTTGATTTCGTTGAAGGCTCGTTTCATGGTCGTGCCCTTGACCCAGCCAACGACCAACAACCGTAACCCGGGGTTCTTAGGGTGTTTCCCAGCGATGACTTTAACAGCCCAGTATCGCCGTCCTCCAAAGCCTGGTTCAACGAGTTTGTAGGCGCGGAACTGCAAGTACTGGATTTCTGAAAGATCTTTCTTAGAGAAATTTTGTAATATTGTTGTGCAATCTTGGTTGGGTTTGCTAATTAATACTAAAGATCCATCATTTAGGTGGAGCTCCTTAGTAGATTCATAAATTTCACACCCAGATCCTACAGTATTAGGTGTGTTCTGTATTATTGATCGCCACTTCATAAACTCCGCTCTGTTAGCGTGAACTACGTTCATTTAGTTACTTCCTAGCCGATACTCATATTTGTGTGACATACACATATGTGTAGATACTTTGAAATGGTTTTTTTCTAATTTTAATAAATTTGGATGTAACGAAGTTTGTCTGAATCTTGTCGGTATTCGACTAAACCGTTACGCAAAGGGCCTTTTCCCTGCGGAATGCGGCTATTAATGAAGCAACCTAAAGGTGTGGGAAACTCGTGCTGGTGTACTGGGAACGTCGCGGAAATATAGGGAAACGACGTTTTCATTTATTGGCATCTTATGCTACCAACTGTTGTAAAATATCTTGGCAAGCCTCAGTTTTGGTTCGGTCATTGGTATGATGAGCTGAGGGAAGGCTTGTGCGCCGTCTGAAGATGAGCAGTCCGAGACCGCTGTTTTTAGGCGTTGGCAGAGCAATTTGCAGACTTGGGTGGGTATTGAAGTTGGCTTGCAGGGCTGAGCTTACGCCCTTGCTTGCATCGGGGAGATGGTCGCTGCCGATGGAGGCGCAGAGAAGTTGACGGTAGCTCTTATCGCGAGCCCGTTTTTATGATCGGCCTTTTCTGGATCAGGCTGTAAGGTTCAGAGGCGGGCGCCTTCTTCCATTGGTTCAACGTAATACCAATGGCCTTTACGTTTTTTGAATAGGCTCAGTTCTCTCTGTTCTCCGACTTGGCCATGGGCAAGGTATTTGGCGCAGAAGAGGACGCTGCCTTTTGCATTGCCTAGCTGCCCCTTATCAGTGTCCAGAATCTCGAGCCCTATCCATTGAGTTTGAGCAGCATATTCTGCGACCTCAATTGAGTTGAAAGTTTTTTGGTAGCGGGGCCACAATGTGTCTTTCAGGTAATCAATGCTTTTTGTGGCATAAGCGCTGTAACGTGAGCGCATGAGCTGCTCTGCAGTTTCAGGCAGGGCCTTGCCTTCCAGAAAAGGCTGGCAACAGATTTCAAAGTCTTTTCCTGACTTGCAAGGGCAAGGTGTTGTCATCGAATACCATCCTATAGAGCTTGGAAGGCAGCTAAACGACAATTTTGAAGCCAGGTCAAGAAGGGCAAACAAGCTCCTCCAAGAGTGATTAAAGTTCGCCTTACTGGTTCAACGCTCCAACAGCGTCTTTTGCATAAGCTTGCAACAACAAGCCCTGTGTACGGTAGGATGGCAATGCAAAGAGGACGCATTCTGATTGTTGGGGCAGGGCCCAGTGGGCTGACTGCCGCAATTGAGCTGAAGCGGCGCGGCTTTACGCCTCGTATCATTGATAAGAACTCGCGCCCTCACGCTCAATCTCGCGCACTTGCCATTAATCCCCGAACCCTCCAAATCCTGCAGCCATCTGGAGTGACAGACAAACTGTTGCATAAGGGATGGCGGATGAACCATGTCCACTTTCGTGGGCCAAGCGATGAGCTTTTGGAAGTTGATCTCTCAGATTTAGATGGGCCATTTAATTTTATGCTGGCCCTGCCGCAATATGAGACTGAAACTGTTCTTGAACGACATCTGACAGAGCTGGGAGTACCGGTTGAGCGGGAGTGTGAACTGGTCAAGCTGGAGCAGGAGGATGAGGTCGTCACTGCAGTTATACAAACTAGTAGCGGTGATGAGGAGGTGTTTCACCCACCCATGGTGATTAGTGCAGATGGCGCGCATTCAATTGTTCGCTCACAAATAGGGCTCACCTTTTCCGGTAGTTCGTATCCGCAAGATTGGGGGTTGGCCGATGTGGAGTTGGAGCCGACCCTGACGATGGATGGGCCGACGATGTTTGACAGGTCACCAAATATCTTCGGTGTCATTCCATTTTCTGCGACACGGGCGCGCATTGTTGCCGATCACTCTGATCCACTTGAGACTATGCCGCCGATTTTGAAAGTTATCAAAGTCAATTGGAAGTCTTCTTTCCGGATCTCTCACCGACTGGCCAATCTCTATCAGAAAGGGCGGGTCTTTCTGGTGGGAGATGCTGCGCATGTGCACTCTCCCTTTGGAGGTAGAGGGATGAACTTAGGGATTGAGGATGCTGCGTGGCTGGCGTGGCAAGTTTCTACCGGGCATACGCATCAATATATGTTGGATCGACGACCTGTTGCCGCGGAGGTTTTGAAAACAGTTGATACCGGCACACGGTTTTTGGCGTCAAACAACACAGCGATCCGTCTGTTCAGGCAAAAGTTTCTACCGGTGTTGGGACGCACAGATTATTTCCAGGCCCGGTTCATGAATATCATGTCTGCTGAAAACACACCATTTCCTCCTTGGCTTGAAGAGGAATAATTTGCTTAAGGCTTTGAAAGGGATGGAGAAGTGCAGATAACAAAAAACCGCCTTGCGGCGGTTGTTTTGTTTTTTTGGAGCGGGCGAGGCGATTCGAACGCCCGACCCTAACCTTGGCAAGGTTATGCTCTACCCCTGAGCTACGCCCGCATATCCAAAAAATTCCAACTTCGCGAAAACTCAGTTTCTTAGAGAAACTGGAGCGGGCGATGAGATTCGAACTCACGACCCTAACCTTGGCAAGGTTATGCTCTACCCCTGAGCTACGCCCGCATCTGTTTCGCTAGAGCCGTTTGTTGCGGCCCCGTCGGTGAGGTGGGAGCTATATGACAAAAGCTCGGGGTGAATGCAACAAGGAATTTGAAATTCATTGTGGGGTTTCCCAAAGCTTGTGGGTGTGGAGGTTGTGAGGTATCTCATAAAAAATGTTATATAACAATAAGATAGATTGTTTTATGGAGTTGTTCGATCGTTGTGGAAATAATTGCACTCGAGTAAAATAACCTATGTGATTTTGTCCGAGGCAGTGGATGGGATGCATGAAAAAGAAACAGGTTCCCTCATATATCTCAATAAGATCAGGATTTTTTTAAATCACATTCAGAATGGACATTAGCGAGGATGGCTAAGAACAACATTCAGACGTCGTCAGGATCACAATTTGTAATTGGGGGCAGTATGTCGCAGTCGTGCATTAGTATATTCTAAGAGAACGTTTTGAGGGAGAAGTACATGCCCTTGAGAAACATAAGTTGCACACGGCCAAAGCCCTCAATTTTTTGTCTATATTAGAGTTATTCTAAGTGTAGGGAAGGCTGCTTCGTGTATGTCCCCTAATTATAATTTGCAACTTTTATAGTATTAATAAGTATTGTTAGAATTCATATTTCAAGTATTTTTTGTATATCTAAATATATTCGATGGTATCTACGCGTTATAACCTGACGAAAATTTTGATATTACCATAGTAAATGTCAAGCGGTTGCATCAATGTGCTTTTGTTTGTAGTGGTTCTAAACTCCATTATCTCGTGATGATGGAGGATTTCATGCGAGCAATAATTAAGACATTGATTGGCGCATCTGTTTTCAGCATGGCTGTTCAGGGAGGAGCTTTTGCTCAATCTGAGTTGCTGGAAGAGGCGCGTTCTTACTTCAAGCCGATCCCGCACGCTGTACCTAGTGTTAAAAACAACACGATTACCCGCGAAAAAATTGATCTTGGGCGTCAGCTCTTCTTTGATCCGCGATTGTCGCTTTCGGGATTGCTGTCGTGCAACAGCTGCCACAATCTCGGCATGGGTGGGGATGATAATCTGGAAACATCCATCGGCCATGGATGGCAAAAGGGGCCTCGTAACGCACCCACCGTGTTGAATGCTGTGTTCAACCTTGCCCAGTTTTGGGATGGTCGTGCAGAAGATTTGAAAGAGCAAGCCAAAGGCCCGGTGCAAGCTGGTGTTGAAATGGCCAGCACGCCAGAGCGGGTTGAAGCTGTTCTGAACAGTATGCCGGGATACACCGAGCAGTTTTCAAGAGCATTCCCGGGTGAGGAATTGCCGGCGAACTTCGACAATATGGCGAAGGCAATTGAAGCGTATGAGGCTACTTTGATTACGCCTGCTTCCAAGTTTGATCTGTTCCTTGAGGGCAATGAAAACGCTCTCAATGCGCAGGAAAAGCAGGGACTGCAGGTATTTATGGACACCGGGTGTGCCGCTTGTCATGGCGGTGTGAACATTGGTGGTGAGGGGTACTATCCATTCGGCGTGGTTGAAAAGCCGGGTGCAGATATTCTTCCAGTCAACGACAAAGGCCGGTTTGCTGTTACTCAAACTGCCGAGGAGGAATACGTTTTCCGTGCTTCACCGCTGCGCAATATCGATCTGACTGCTCCTTACTTCCATTCTGGCAAGGTTTGGGATTTGAAGCAGGCGGTTTCTATTATGGCCAGTTCTCAGCTTGGCGCTGAGCTGAGTGAAGAAGATATTGATGCAATTACTGTTTTCCTGAAGACCCTTACAGGAGAGCAGCCAAGCGTGGAGTATCCAATTCTGCCAGTTCGGACCAACACAACACCACTCCCTGATCCGTCAGCCATGACGGCTCACTAAGCAAACTATTCGCCCTCGGTTTGCTAGAGGCAGGCGGCTCTTATGGATCGCTTGCCTTTTTCTATAGGTGGCTTAAAACGGTGCAGTATTTATGTGGCAAACACTTGGTTTGCCTCAGAGACTTGGGAGAGGTCGTTCTACATGCCAGCAAGCCGTTCGCAACTGATATCTTTTTTGGAAGACTTGAACATACCGGTTTCTACAATTGATCATGAACCGGTTTTTACGGTTGCTGAATCGGCTGATCTGCACGACCGCATTCCAGGCGGGCACACTAAGAATCTCTTCCTTAAAGACAAAAAGGGAAATCTCTTTTTGGTCGTGGCCCTTCATGATACTACGATAGATCTGAAGAAGATTTCGAGCATCATTGGTGCATCTGGTCGTGTTTCTTTCGGCAAAGCTGATCTGCTTGAAGAGGTGCTGGGTGTTACTCCAGGGTCCGTCACGCCGTTCTCTCTGATCAATGATCGGGAAGCACAATGCGTGTCAGTGGTGTTTGATGCAGATATGATGGAGCAGGAGGTTTTGAACTTCCATCCGTTGCTAAATAATGCTTCAACGGCGATTTCAGCGGAAGGTCTGATGGTGTTTGCCAAGGCATGTGGGCATGATGTCAATGTGCTTGCGGTTTCTGCGGAGGCGCAGAAAGTCACTGAAGATCTATAAAAACTGGGTGATCGCCAATTGTAATTGGTCTCATCTAAGACCATTTTAGGCAGCAGTTAGAGATTTTGATATGAGGAGCGCTGATATGAGCAGCTCCCGGTTCAGTAAAGGGTCAAAATAATGAGTGGATCCGGTTATTCCGTAGGTGGCAGCTTTGGTGGCTCCCTTGGCGGTGGATATGGAGGGGGTTACCAGACCAACACACAGGCTGGTGCGGCATCTCCATCCGCAGCTCCAGCAGTTAATGCTGCTGACTTGATTGTTGATACGACCACTCAGACCTTTGTGCAGGACGTTATTGAGGGCTCCCGTAATCAGGTGGTTCTTGTTGACTTCTGGGCGCCGTGGTGTGGTCCTTGTAAGCAGCTTACACCGACGCTTGAGAAAGTCGTCAAGGAAGCGAATGGTGCTCTCAAGCTGGTGAAGATGAACATCGAAGATTATCCGGAAGTTGCCGGTCAGATGGGTGTTCAGTCGATCCCTGCAGTGTTTGCGTTTAAAGGTGGCCAGCCTGTTGACGGGTTTATGGGTGCGCAGACCGAAGGTGAAATTAAAAAGTTTCTCGATCGTATTGGCGTAAACATTGGTCCAAGTGATCTGGAAGTGATGCTTGAGAAGGCTGATGAGCTTCGTGATGCTGAAGGGTATCCAGAAGCTGCGCAGCTTTACGGTAGCGCGCTTTCTATCGACGCTGGCAACGTGCAGGCGTTGTGTGGGCTTGCTATGTGCTATCTGGCGCTTGGTGAGAAAGACCATGCAAAACAGATGCTCGATATGATTCCGGAAGATGAGCAGAACTCCCAGCATTTTGCAGCAGCGAAGGCTGCGCTTGAACTCGCCGAGCAATCTGAAGGGCTTGATGACCTTGCAGAGTTGCGTGAGCGTGTAGAAGCCAATGCTGATGATCATCAGGCTCGTTTTGATCTTGCGCTCGCTTTGGGCGGTAAAGGGGACAAGACTGGTGCTGTTGATGAGCTGATTGAGATTATTCGCCGTGACCGTGAGTGGAATGAAGATGGCGCGCGCAAGCAGTTGCTGCAATTTTTTGAAGCATGGGGCTTTAAAGATGCGGGTTCTGCTTATGGTCGCCGTAAACTCTCCTCAATTTTATTCTCGTAATCTTGGCCTAATGATAAGAGCGGAGAGCACTTAAGTGGCCTCGATGACTGTTGGAAATGCGACCTACGCAGGTCTGGATGATCTGCCGCAGGTTGTGCCGTTGTTTGTTTTGCCGGGAGCTATCTTGCTCCCGCGCTCCCACATGCCTCTCAATGTATTTGAGCCGCGCTATACGTCGATGATCGACAGTGCTTTGCGTACTGATCGCATGATTGGGGTAATTCAGCCGCAGTTTGAAACTAGTGATGAAGAGTTGGCCGGTAGGCCAAAACTTTGCACTGTTGGCTGTATGGGGCGCATTACAGGGTTTCAGGAAAGTGGTGATGGACGCTATCTGATTACATTGTCTGGCGTTTCTCGCTTTGTGTTTCGTGGTGAGCTGGAAGAGCGTGCCCCATTCCGTCGTGGTCATGTTGATGCGACCCGCTTTGCTGGTGATTTGACGACCGGTATCGGAGAAGATGATGTCGATCGAGATCTGCTGCTTTCAACGCTCAAAGAATACTTGAGTGTGAATGACCTTGAAGCGGACTGGGATAGCGTCAATTCTGCCTCGACCGAGGTATTGGTCAATGCATTGTGTATGATGAGTCCTTATGGACCAAAAGAGAAGCAGGCTCTGTTGGAAACAGAGAATCTGAAAGTGCGCGCGGATACGCTCATTGCGCTGGCTGAAGTTGAGTTGGCACGTGGCAATGGTGGTACTGGCAGCACGCTTCAGTGATGCAGGTAACGACAAAAGATGAATGAGGGCTCTATGAGCGAATTTGAAGCGCCACAGCTGGACCGTCGGCTTTTGGAGCTGTTGGTTTGTCCTGTGACGAAGACAACGCTTGAGTACAATCCTGAGAACCAGGAGCTGGTCTCCCGCGCTGCGAAGCTGGCCTATCCAATTCGGAATGGAATTCCGATTATGTTGGAAGAAGAAGCGCGCAAGCTTGAAGACTAAAACGTATCCCTGAGAGCTGAATTTGGTTTTCTGATCAGGGTACGCGCAGAATTTATCTTTGAAGGCTAGGAGAGATGATCTTCTAGCCTTTTTTGCAGCTCTTGTGGTTCGCTGTAAACACGTAGTGTTTTTATGCGGGCGGTGGAACCTGCAATCACTTCTGCTAATGATTTGGGAACAGAGAGTGCTTTCGCAAAAAGGGCTGCAACGGCTTTGTTTGCAGCGCCTTTTTCTGGCACTGCGCGAACGCGCGCCATCACGAGTGGTCGGTCATCGGACTGCTCGCCTATCTTTTCAATTTGATCTTTGGAGGATCTGGGGGTGAGGCGGACGGTAATGAGAATTCCGTCAGCCTGCAGTTTCCAAGGGCGTTCTTGTTCAGCCACTACTTAAAATACGTAGGGATAAACGTAGAGGCCGATGATGCGCTCAATAAGGAAAATGCCGAGCAGCAGCACAATCGGAGAAAGATCCAATCCACCCATTGCTGGTAGGAACCGGCGGATAGGGCGCAGGAGCGGTTCGGTCAGATTGTAAAGTGTCTGCCCGATCATCGCGATGAACTGATTGTTTGAGTTCACCACGTTGAACGCATAGAGCCAGGAGAAGATCACATTCGCAATAATGACCCACGTGTAAAGATTTAGGATGATGAAAACGACATCAAGAATAGCGCGCATGGACTGGTTAAACTCCAAGTTTGCGAAGATGAACTAGCTGAATTGCTTCCCTGAAGACAGAGCTTGGGAAACAGAGTTGTTCCTCATGTAACTTTGAACTGAGGCACCTGCAAGGTCCAGCATGCCTCATTTTTCTATATTTTGAGCTAATTTCACGAAGTGGTACCTGAAAAAGTACCAATTAGCAGGGGGCGTTTGCCCTGAAACTGATAGGGCAAACAATTTTTGTTCTTATCTCGCATGCTTTAGCCAAAATGGAAGGCTGGCTTAAAGCTCTCTGGCAAGTGGATTGTCTGGTCTTGTTCAGGGAACATTTCCTGCATGAGGCAGGCGGCTATGCGGTGAGAAATGGCATAGGAAATTTTGAAGCCACCAGTTGCCACCCATGTTTTGTCTTTGCCTGGAATGAGGCCGACCAAAGGGTCTCGTTTCTTACATTTTGGGCGGATGCCTGCCCATCGGGTGAGGATCGGTGCGTCTTTCAATGAAGGGCAAAAGCCAACTGCCTTGGAGAGCATGGTCTGAATGTCTGCTTCTACTGGCTCTTTACTGGTCCACTCCTGCTCGGAGGTGGAGCCGATAGCAACAGTGCCATTGGCATGTGAGACAACATAAATTCCGTTGTCATAGATTACTGGAAGGGGCTTGTCGGCCTTATATTCGAGCAAAAGGGATTGACCTTTCACACCCATGCCGATGGGTTTACCTGCGATCTTACTGAGTGGTTCGAAACCTTCATAACCTGCTGACAAGACAACGCGGTCAGCACTCAGGCTTTCACCATTGCCGAGTGAAACGGTGCCTTTAGTCTCATCAAAGCCGAGATACTCGGTGTGTTCCATGATGTCGATGCGTGTTTCCAGCAGGGTTTTGAGACCTGCAGAGACAAGACGCGGATTGGCCCGTGCTGCCAAGGTGTCCCAAATGATGCCAAGTGGAGCGGCTTCTGGTGTGAGCCAGTCATTGAACGGTGTTTCTTTCACCACATTGAAGGTGAAGCCAGTTTCATCACTTCTCCAGCGTTGCTTGCTTTCTTCAACGCGGGAGAGAGCATGTTCGAGTTTAGGTTCGGTGTAAAGCGGGATCAGGCGACCTGCACGGCTGTAGCCGACAGAAAGACCAGTGGCTTCTTCCAGCTCCTCCACGATATTGGAGAGTTCGATCAGTGCATCCAGCTGGAACTGCTTCTTGTCATTCCATTTACTCGGTACATGGGGCATCAACGCACCAACAAGGCCAGCGCTGGCGCCTGATGCGATGGTGTTTTTTTCCAGAAGAGCAACTTTCAAGCCTTTTCCGAGTGCGGCTTTGGCGACGCTAAGTCCGAAAATTCCCCCTCCAACAACAACTATATCGTAGGTCATGTTTTTTTATTTCCCAGGTTGGGGTATAAGCCCAGACCGATTTTTACGTTAGAGATTTGGCTTAGACATATGACAGAGCGCCCAAAATTGGAATGGGATGATGCGAATGTGCCTTATGCGTCGCAGTTTGGAGATACTTATTACTCCAAAGCCGGTGGATTAGGCGAAACGCGCTACGTATTTCTGCAGGGTAATCAACTCCCTGAACGCTGGGTGGGTGCACAGTCTTTTACTATTGCTGAACTGGGATTTGGAACCGGGCTTAATTTTCTCGCCACGTTGGAATTGCTTCTGAGTTTGCCGGAAGCTGAGCGGACCAAGCTGACTTACGTTTCGTTTGAGCTGTATCCGATGGAAGCTGCTGAGATTGAGAAAGCGCTGTCGCAATGGCCCGAGCTCAAAGGGCTTAAAGACAAGCTGTTGGCTGCATGGAAGCCTCAACCGGGTTGGAATCCAATCACCATTGATGGTGTGCGACTGCTGCTTGGTGTTGGGGATGCTCGTGAGATGCTGCCAATCTTGTCCATACCCGTCGATGCCTGGTTCCTTGATGGCTTTAATCCGGCACGAAACCCAGAGCTGTGGGGGCGAGATCTTATGCTTGCTGTCGGAGAGAAAACCGCTGTTGGCGGGACTTTTGGGACCTACACCGCGGCAGGTTGGGTGCGCCGAAACTTGCAGACAGCGGGTTTTGAGGTTGAGCGTATCAAAGGCTATGGCACAAAACGCCAGATGATGGTGGGGCAGAAAACTGCCGCCACCGAAGCCTAAGTAATCAGCATTCTGGCAGGTTGACTGCAAGACCGCCCTTGCTGGTTTCTTTGTATTTGTCGTTCATCTCCACGCCAGTCTGGCGCATGGCTTCAACGCAGTTGTCCAGTGGCATGTAGTGAGAGCCATCTCCACGCAGAGCCAGTGAAGCTGCTGAGACGGCCTTGATGGCGCCGAGGCCGTTGCGCTCGATGCATGGCACCTGAACAAGGCCTCCAACCGGATCACAGGTCATGCCAAGGTGATGCTCCAGAGCGATTTCAGCTGCGTTCTCAATTTGCTCGTTGGTACCGCCAAGAGCTGCGCAGAGGCCTGCTGCCGCCATTGCAGCGGCGGAGCCAACTTCGCCCTGACAACCAACTTCAGCGCCGGAAATAGAAGCATTGTGCTTGATGATGCCGCCAACAGCTGCTGACGTGAGCAGGAAGGTTTTGATGCCTTCATCGTTGCTGCCCGGACAATGCTCGCGGTAATACTTGACGGTTGCCGGGATAACACCTGCTGCACCGTTTGTTGGTGCAGTGACAACTTTGCCGCCCGCTGCGTTTTCTTCGTTTACGGCCATTGCATAGACTGAGAGCCAGTCGTTGGCGACGTGCGGCATGCTCATGTTATTGCCGCGTTCGTCTTCCAGCTGTTGTTTGATTGCAGCTGCGCGACGCTTGACTGTAAGGCCACCTGGTAGCTCGCCTTCAGTATTCAGGCCGCGCTCCATGCATGCGTTCATCACATCCCAGATCTGCCAGAGCTTGCTGTCCAGTTCTTGCGGATCCAGAGAGGTGATTTCGTTGGCGCGCTTCATCTCAGCAATAGTCTTGCCGGATTTTTGTCCCATCTCCAACATTTCTTGTGCTGTAGCAAATGGATAAGGCATGCCTTTAATTTCGTCGGGAGCCTGATCACCTGACGCTTCTGCTGCTTTCAGGCGGTCCAGTTCTTCTTCGGTCAATACGAACCCGCCACCGATGGAATAGAATGTTTCCTGAAGGTGCAGGCGGTCTTGGGCGTCGTACGCTTCGATCACCATGCCATTTGCATGGCCTGGCAAGTTTTTCTCAAAGTCGAAGATCACGTCTTTATCTGGATCAAAATCTAACTCTGGCAGGTCAGGAAGATGGAGCTTCTTTTCTGTCGCGATCTGTTTTTCGAGCGTCTCCGCTTCATCCGGGTCCAGAGTTTCAGGCGTGCAGCCAGCAAGTCCCAGAATAACAGCTCTGTCTGTGGCATGGCCTTTGCCTGTCCAGGCGAGTGAGCCATGAAGCGTGCAGCGCAATCTCTTTGGTGCACCTGCGCCAGGCCATATGCGCCGGCCGTCTCTCAATTCATCTAGGAAACGTGCGGCGGCGGTCATCGGTCCCATTGTATGGGACGAAGACGGACCTATACCGATCTTGAAAATTTCAAAGACGCTGAGAAACATGTGTTTGGCACCTTTCAGATGGCTGGGGCGTTGTTTTTGTTTCATTAGGATAGAGAACAGCCACTATCACTGAATTTTCTAGGAATAATCGTCATAGCCTCTGAAACCAAGAGGATTATTTTTCCGGATATTTGAAATTGACGTCGCGTTTGTCCAGATGCCGCAGAATTTATCTGTTCTGACTGGAGGCTTATTGATTCAAAAAGATTTTTTAACGCCGATTTACTGAAAGGATTGAAGAAAACGCTTTGGTTTCACGGGGAATTGATGGACTTGTTTTACTCAGTCAATGTGAATTGAGATGAAAAAACTACCATTTGTTCAGTTTTATGATGCCAATGGGCAACAGTCTGTAGAAAACTCCTGAAACTGCAGGTCTTCAAAGTGACTTAAAACGTATATCATAGGTGGTAATTACTTTTCCGATCAAGGCTGCACCTATGACCGCCTCTCTTCGTATTCTTGCAGGCTTAGCGCTTGCTTCCGTTTCCAGTCATGCACTGGCAGAAGATAATTTTACGCCTGGTGATTTGACCGAGGAGCAAGCCAGTAAGAGGTACGTCGTTGATATTGGCGTGGCTGGTTTTGTGAACCCCAAGTATGACGGCGCGGATGAATACATCATCTATCCGCTACCGTTGATCGCGTTTTCGCGGTTTTACCTGCCGGGCTTTGGTCAGGTGAAAGAGGGCGAAACACAGGGCTTGTTCATTTATCCGTCTTTTGGTTTTGTGGGTGAGCGTAATCCTTCCGATTCCTCTTCATTGACAGGGACAACTCGTGTGCCTTGGGCTGGTGAGGTCGGGCTTGGCGGTGGCTTCCGTCATGATTGGTTCCGCGCATTCATCGAAGTGCGCCACGGCTTTAACGGTCACCGCGGTTTTGTCGGGCGTGCGGGAGTGGATGTGATCACTGAAGTTACAGATCGCTTGACGTTTGTGTTCGGTCCGCGCGTTGATGCTGCTGATGGTTCATACATGAACACCTATTTCAGCGTTGCAGCAGGTACTCCATCCGGCCCATACACCGCAGAAGGCGGTTTCAAGAGCGTTGGTGGAGTTGTGCGTGCGAGTTATGCGCTGACTGACAGCATTGGGCTGCACCTACAAGGTGGCTATGACCGTCTGATTGGTGAAGCTGCAGATAGCCCGATTACGCAGAACGACAATATGTGGTCTGTTGGATTTGGTGCGACCTATCGGTTTGCTTGGGATATGTTCTAGGCAACCAGAGTGTCGGATAAATTTGATGAGTGAAGCCCGGAAGGATTTCCGGGCTTTTTTATTTACTGCATGCACTGTGAGTTCTCATTGACTGTGCCGTGAATAAAGCGGTGTTTGAAGTGAAGCTTTGTGTATATTCATGAATAACAAGGTATGCATGATGTATTGGTATTGAGAGTTATATTACCTCAGTATTGAAGTATCCTCTTCTGAGAGGTCGTTAATAATACCCTTAGAATAAGTCGATGACAGACTCCTGCTGGTGCGCATGCTAATTCACCTTAAGTATAGCGTTGAGTGAGGGGGCTTCAGTATGCGTACAATTATTACTATATCAGGACTTCTGTTTATCTGTTTATTGCTTATGGTTCCGGCCAAGGCATCCTCCACTAAAGTGTTGGCGAAGATTGATATTTCCGAGCAAAGGATGCGAATCTTCGTGGATGGGAAGGTTCAGCATTCGTGGCCTGTTTCGACGGCCCGGCGGGGATACAGAACGCCAGTGGGCACCTTTAAGCTAACGCGAATGCACAAACGGTATTTCTCCCGCAAGTATAACGGGGCACCGATGCCTTACTCTGTGTTTTTCTATAAGGGGTATGCCATTCATGGAACGGATGTGGTTAAGCGCTTGGGTGCGCCTGCTTCACACGGATGTGTGCGGTTGCATCCGAAAAACGCCAAGAGATTGTTCAGTTTGATTCAGGCAAATGGCCGATCAAACGCAAAGATTGTAATTGTGAAATAATGAACACGCTTTACGTGCAGCTCTGAACATGATGTGATATCGGTCAAATAAGGCCCTTTACCCTTGCGAGCGCGTGGGTTCCTTACTAAATCAAGGGCTAAGAGATGTGCTTGAAGGCTTGTGAGCGGAAGAAGCAAGTCGGGTCGCAAACGCCTGCTCCTTCCGCTGTAGCGCTGAATACGCATAACTCAACAATCAGCGTGTCTTTCCTAACGCTAAAATCTTGCCAAAAGGTTGGCACGCTGATTTTTTTGAAAGACTTTTTTAGGGATAAAACGATTTTTTCTGAGAGCTGTGTGTTGGGAGGATGTATTGCCCAAAGAAAAAGAGGGCTTTGAATACACGCTCAAAAACCCTCTTTATATTCTCTAAAGCTGATTACGCAGTACCTTGATATCAGCTGCTTATTTAAAAGCAAAAGCTGTGCCAGTTTTGCGATAAATTTTTGGCACAATATCTGGGGTGGCTGCGCTTCTTCTCTCCAACATGCGGGTTAATTTAACAGGTTGCTTACCTATGCTGCGTCGCAATTTGCAATGCGGTTTGGGAGTGTTAACCTTTGCGTTCAGATCTAGTTAAATTCGTGGTCCAGGTTCAGTGTGCTGCGTTTGCCAATGCTGTCGTAATTGTCGTGCGCCCACTTCTTTGCAGCCTGGCGGCCAATGTCGTGCAAAAGTTCTACAAATTCCCACTGGGCGTTTACCTTGGATGAAGCTCCGAAAGGGGCGAGATCTTTTGTTGCTTCTATTCTGTGCATGTAAACACGGGTGTATTCGTTCGAATCGAGGCGGCCTTCATCAATGAGCCGTGTCACAAACTCAATCGCGCGAAGCTCACGCAGCAGAGTTGAGTTGAAGGTGATTTCATTCATGCGCTCAGAGATTTCCTGAGCTGTGTGTGGAAGTTCAACCCTCTCAACCGGATTGACTTGAATAAGAAGTACATCAGTCGAGCCACCGTGTCGGAATAGCGGGAACAAAGGCGGGTTGCCCATAAAGCCACCGTCCCAATAGGCATCGTCACCAATTTCTACCGCTTGGTACATGTGCGGCAAGCAACCTGATGCCATGAGTGAATCAAGGGTGAGCTCTTCTTTTGCGAAAACTTTGATTTTTCCGGTTCGAACATTAGTCGCGGCAACATAGACCTGCATCTGGTCGCAGCTTCGTACGCGTTCGAAGTTGATTTGCTCGGCGACGAGGTCGCGGAGTGGATTATAGTTAATCGGGTTTAGTTGGTAGGGAGACATGATACGGGAAAGCAGGTCCCATGCCAGGTATGTTGGAGAATTGTCCATGCTCCAATTTCCGCGATAGACATCCATCGGGCTACGCTGGAACGGACTGGTTTCTGCTGCGGCACTGACGGATTTCCAAAAGCGGGCGAGGGCATCTCTTGCGCCTTGCTGCCCGCCTTCAACGAGGCCATCGGCCATGACGGCTGCATTCATGGCACCTGCGCTTGTGCCTGAGATGCCAGTGATCTCCCAATCTTCGTTTTCAAGGAGCCAATCCAGAACGCCCCAGGTAAAGGCGCCGTGTGCGCCTCCACCTTGTAAGGCCAGATTGATTTTCTTTCGTTCTTTTTTCGCTGTCTTCCGAGTAGTCGCCATATGGACCTCCATGGGCCGCTTGGAAAAGAAAACTCCGGGAAATCATCTGAGCGTTATTGTGCTGTCCAGCCGCCGTCCATTGGCAAGAGAGTGCCGGTGATTGAAGCGGCTGTATCAGAGCACAAGAACACGGCTAGGCCGGCAACCTGATCGACTGTCACGAACTCTTTGGTTGGCTGAGCAGCGAGCAGGACTTCTTTTTTCACCTGCTCTTCAGTCATATTGCGGGCTTTCATGGTGTCAGGGATTTGCTTTTCGACGAGCGGTGTCCAGACGTAGCCGGGGCAAATGGCGTTCACTGTGATGTTGTTTTCTGCAACTTCCAGTGCAACGGTTTTGGTCAAGCCTGCGATGCCGTGCTTTGCAGAAACGTATGCCGACTTGAATGGAGATGCCACCAATGCGTGAGCGGACGCGGTGTTGATGATGCGACCCCAGCCTGCTTTGCGCATGTAAGGCACGGCGGTGCGGATTGTGTGGAATGCGGAGGACAGGTTGATCGCGATGATGGCATCCCATTTGTCGACCGGGAAATGCTCAATGGCTTCAACATGCTGAATGCCTGCATTGTTGACGAGGACATCGACTGAACCGAGAGATTTAACCGCATCGTGGATCATTGCGTGAATTTCATCAGGCTTGGTCATGTCGGCTGATGAGTACACGCATTTTACACCGAAGTCGGCTTCGATCGCAGCGCGCTCTTTCTCAATGGCATCGGCATCGCCAAACCCATTGATCATGATGTTGGCGCCTTGCTCTGCCATTGCGCGAGCGTAAGCAAGGCCGATGCCTGATGTGGACCCAGTGATTACAGCGGTTTTTCCTGAGAGCATTTCGAGTCTCCTGCCCAAATGTATTGAAAAAAGAGTTGGTGTGAGCTTGCGCCACTTTTTAATCTGGTTGCATTAGCAAAAAGCATAGTTGTTTAGCGTGCAGTGCAAAAAGGTCAAAACTGACCACCGATCTGTCTTTTGTCCTTAATGGAAGGTTAGAGATGAGTGCATTGCGTCAAAAGTCGCTGGCTATTTTCAGTAGGCTGATGATGGAGTGGACCTAGCATCATTCTGAGGAGAGGTTTACTGTGAAAACTTGGGGTGCATGATGGCGTCTTGAGATGACATCAAACTGAATTGAGCGTGCGCTAAAAAGTTGACAGCGCGGGCTGCATGCTGCACTTGCTTGCCTAAAGATTTATCCCAGTGGAATGATCATGACTGACAAGAGCCAAACCTATATTTCTTCCCCGTTTCCGCGCCGTCGTTCTGTGGCTGTAGACGTTGGTGGGGTTATTGTTGGCGGCCAAGCGCCTGTTGTTGTTCAGTCCATGACGAACACCGACACCGCTGACATAGATTCAACGGTTGCGCAGGTTTCTGCTCTGGCGCGTGCCGGGTCTGAGCTGGTTCGTATTACGGTTGATCGTGATGAAGCTGCTGCAGCCGTTCCGCGTATCAAAGAGCGTCTGGACCGGATTGGGGTCGATGTTCCGCTGGTCGGGGATTTTCACTACATCGGACACAAGCTGCTGGCAGATCATCCTGATTGTGCTGAAGCGCTTGATAAGTACCGAATTAATCCGGGCAATGTTGGTTTCAAGACCAAAAAAAACAAGCAGTTTGGCCAGATCATCGAAATGGCGATGAAGTACAATAAGCCTGTACGTATTGGTGTAAACTGGGGCTCTCTGGATCAGGAACTGCTGACACACCTGATGGATAGAAACCAGGAGGAAGGCTCTCCGCTGACAGCGCAACAAGTGATGCGCGAAGCGATTTGCCAATCTGGTCTGTTGTCTGCTCAGCGTGCTGAGGAGTTGGGGCTTGGTCGCGACAAGATCATTTTGTCTGCGAAAGTCTCTCAGGTTCAGGATTTGATTGCCGTTTATACAGATCTGGCGCAGCGTTGCGATTATGCTCTTCACCTTGGTTTGACTGAAGCTGGTATGGGCACAAAGGGCATTGTGGCGTCTTCTGCTTCCATGGGCATTCTGCTTCAGCAGGGCATCGGCGATACCATTCGTATTTCGCTGACACCTGAACCGGGTGGGGATCGCACGCGTGAAGTGCAGGTTTCTCAGGAACTGTTGCAGACAATGGGTTTTCGCAGTTTTGTGCCGATTGTTGCTGCGTGTCCGGGGTGTGGACGTACAACTTCCACAGTCTTTCAGGAACTGGCTCAAGACATTCAGGCGCATATCCGCGAGAGTATGCCGAAGTGGCGTGAGCAATATCCAGGTGTTGAGGAACTCAACGTTGCTGTCATGGGCTGCATCGTGAATGGCCCGGGTGAATCCAAGCATGCTGACATCGGTATATCTTTGCCTGGTACCGGTGAAACACCTGCTGCACCTGTGTTTGTTGATGGCGCTAAAACTGTTACTCTGCGTGGGTCGAACATCGCTGATGAGTTTAAGGTGATGGTTCTGGATTATATCGAGAAACGTTTTGGTACTGGCGTTTCATCTGAACACGAGATTTCCTAGATGTCGCTTGAGCGGTTTGTCAAAAAAGTAGAACACAAAATCAGAGAAAGCGCTCCGAAGGAAAAGCCTTCGGTTCTGGTGATCTCTTCGCAGGTTGTCAGCGGATGTGTTGGCATGCGTAGTGCTGTTTTTGCACTGGAGCGCATGGGCTTTCATGTCTGGATGCTGCCTACGATTGTTCTGCCATGGCACCCTGGACAAGGTGCTGGGGAGCGTATTTCGGCCAGTGAAGAAGCTTTCAAGCATATCGTTGAACAGATTTGCGCCAGTGATCGTTTGAGCACTGTGAAGGGGGTTATCTCTGGCTACATGGCAAATGCGACTCAGGTTTCTGATGTTGCAAAGATTGTGCAGGAAGTGAAGGCTCGCAATGATGATGCGGTCTATCTGTGCGATCCGGTAATTGGTGACAAAGGTGGTCTTTATGTTGCCGAGCCGATTGCTGAAGCTATTCGTGACCAACTGTTGCCGCTTGCTGATGTGATTACGCCAAACCGTTTTGAGCTCGCCTGGCTTAGCGGGTTTGGTACTGAAATGGAAAATGAAGCTGTTGCGGCAGCGCGCACCCTGCAAGTGGAGCGGACGATCATTACATCGTCGCCAGCAATCCGTCGCAATTCCATTTCCAATTTGCTGGTTGGGCCGCGTGGTAGCCTCGCAATTGAACATGCGGAAGTGCAGGGCGCACCGCATGGCACTGGTGACTTGTTGGCAGCGCTTTATCTGGCTCGCAGCCTGAGTGGGCAGAGTGATGAAGAGGCATTGAAGAAAGCAACAGCTTCAACGTTTGAGCTGGTCGCGCGCTCTGTCAAAGTTGGTTCTGATGATTTGCTTTATGCTGAGCACCAAGACCCGCTTATCCAGCCGATGGCGCTTGTGAATACCCGCCGCGTGGTAGAGGCGCCTGAACGTGCCTGAAGCAGTGGCTGTTGATCCCGTCTGTGTGGCTGGGGTTGACGGTTGCAAGGCAGGTTGGGTTGCTGTTTTCCGCTGGGTTGGCTCAAGCCGTGCAACTGAAGTGCAGATCTTTCCTCATTTTGCAGATTTGCTGGCCTCTGAGCATGATCCGCATAAGATTGCGGTCGATATGCCGATCGGGCTGCCGGAGAAGATTGGCAGCAATGGTCGTGGGCCTGAGAAAGCGGTTCGTCCTCTTTTAGGTATGCGACAGTCAACGGTGTTTTCCATTCCCGCGCGGGCTGCGATCTATTGTGAGGATTATCGCGAGGCTTGCTCTGCTGCACTGGCGCATTCAACACCACCCAAAAAAGTATCCAAGCAAGCGTTCCATATCTTCCCAAAAATTAGGGAGATTGATCAGCTCATGACTCCTGAGTTGGAAGCACAGGTGTATGAAGTTCATCCTGAAGTGGCATTCTGGCGCTTAAACGGGCAGGAGCCCATTGCTATTCCTAAGAAGGTCAAGGGAAGCAGCTATCCTGCGGGCTTGGACGCACGGAGAGATTTACTTGTGCAGTTTGGCTATGTAGCGAGCTTTCTGGACCAAAAACCGCCTAAAGGTGCCGCGCGGGATGATCTGATGGATGCTGCTGTGAATGCAGTTATTGCTGAGCGGTTGCTGTATGGCCACGCGGAGCCATTTCCGGCTGACTTCGGGCGAGATGAACGCGGTCTGCGCATGGCAATCTGGGCTTAGGTGTCGTCAGGTTCACGGCTTGCCAGTACGTCCAAACGTGGTTCATGGCCAACTCTCCTGAAGCTTTTGAAGCCTTGCTCCTCCAGAAGGTTTTTGAGCATGTTTGGATCAGACCATCTGACATCTCTCTCATAGAAAATTGATTGAACTCGAGGAAAGAAGCTTGTCTTGATGAGCTCTTTAATCACGGTCTCTTCGTGCCCTTCGGCATTGAGTTTGACCACGATGTCGATTTCATCGGTGATCATCTCATCTAACTGCTGGGCAGAGATGGTTTGAATCTCTTCGGTTTTTTCGTCTGAATGCACGGTGTTCTGGCTGAGGGATGCGCCGCCGCTATGGGTTTTGCTGAGGAATATCTTAGCTTGACCAGTGTGATCGGAGACTGCTGCCTGTACTGCCTTTATGCGGGATGTAGCAAGGTTAAGCTCAATGTTTCGTTTCAGTAATTGGAATGTGCTAGCGACGGGTTCGAAGGCTATGACTTGCTGGCAGTTTGTGTTTTGAGCTGCAAGCAGGCTGAAGAGGCCTTGATTTGCGCCGATATCCAGCATGATGAAAGGTTTTTCATAGTCGACGAGATAGCTGGTGAGGAATGTGCCGTAACCACCTTCGCAGCACATGCGGAATGTGGCGTCGAAGACATTGGGTGTGAGTTCAACACCATACCTTGTCAGAATGCCGGAGGAGAGGCCTAGTCGCACACCCCAGGACATTGGAATGTACTTTATGTAATAGCCAAGGAGCCCACGTAAGTGGCGGCGTTCGTTGATGTACTCTTTGCTGTGGTACTTTCCAAAGAAGGTTTTTGAGCCTGGCATTTGCCTAACCTGACTTGTTGATCTTCATTGAGACCAGCGTACATAAGTCAGGCTAGGTTTTGATTAACACAACGTCACAATTGCGGTTTGATGCGTGGTGCAGGGGCGGCTGGGTATGGATTTACGACCTCTGCAACGATCTTCTTCTCTTCACCAACACGACTGTTAGAGAACAGGGATGTGAAGTAGCTGAAAGCACGTTCTGATTCAGAGGCTTTTTGCGGTGCTGGGGATGGTTCCTCAGATGCCAGCGCCAAAACTTTTGCAGCTTCTACATTCACAGGCGTTGCGTTTGGTGTTTCTGCTTTTGCGACGTCAGTTGTTGAGGTGCCACCAAAGAACGCTGCAATCTTTTCTTTGCGGCGTTTACTGCTTTCCATAGCGATCTGGATCTCAGCGGTTTCGCGTGCATCCCGGGTTTGCTTTTCTGCTACTGCCACTGCGATGTGCTCAGGCACTGTGTAGGCAGGGCAAGCGCCGCGCGCGTTGAATTTGGTTCCGCGTGCGACTGCCTTCGCGTTGAAGACATATTCTTTTTCACAGACTTCAATGGATGGTGGGCGTTTGGTGACTTCAAAGTGGTCATAGCCACGCTTCAGCATGCGCCAGAATTCATAATGCTCGGAACTTGCGTTCTTGGCCATGTTGTCCGGTGTCATGCGGAATGGGAAGGCCTGAACCTGAAACTTTCTCTGACCGCCAAGGAAGCTATCGCGACCAAGAGAGTAGATATCTGCAATCTGCTCGTCTGTCATGGCGTAACACCCACGAGAAGAGCAGGCACCATGGACCATCAAGTTTGAGCCTGTGCGGTCATGAGCGCGGTCAAATTTGTTCGGGAAACCAAGGTTGAATGCGAGATAGTAAGAGGAGAACGGGTTCATCAGGCCTGGAGTGACTTCGTAGAAGCCTTCTGGTGCCTGCCGGTCGCCTTCCTTAATCTTCGGGCCGAGTTTGCCAGACCATTTGCAGATCTCATAGGTTTCCAGCAAAGCATACTGGCCTGATTTGGTCTGTTTCCAGATCTCCAATTCAGACTCTTGCTTGAACAGACGAACCATGATTGGAGACTTGAGCTCCATATCCTTGGATTTCATTCTGTTGGAAAGGCTTTTGCTCACAGGTTGCTGATGCTTCTCAGCGCCAAACTCTGTTCCCTGACAAGCGGCTAGCGTTAAAGCCAGCGCAAGCGCAGCAGCACGCTTTACGTTCTTGCCAGTCTCTCCCTGAAACACTCTAATCATGTGCTTGACCCACCATGCTGGGGCTAGTTTGCCCGAACCCCAATCTCGACTCGATACTAAGACTATCTGGGTTAAGGTTGATCGAATCTTACCACAGATCATTCTCTCTGAGATTGTGGGGTATTCCCCAAGATGCACTTTCCCCCGAGTTTGATTGGATCAAACAAAAAAGGCATCAGATATACTTCTGATGCCTTTTATAAAAAATTTAGTGGATACCCACAATAAATCCTAGGTTCGAATCAGCCGAGTTCACGACCTATGCGTAAGAACTTCTCGCGACGCTGCTTCTTGAGCTCGTCTGCAGATTGACCGGCCATCTTACTCAAAGCAGTTTCAATCGAGTTGCCAGCGCGATCAATTACGATCTCTTTTGCGCGGTGAGCACCGCCGATTGGCTCTTTGATGATCTCATCAATGACGCGGAAGCTGGAGAGGTCTTCTGCAGTGATCTTCATGTTAGTTGCCGCGTCTTGTGCACGGGTGCTGTCGCGCCAAAGAATGGATGCGCCTGCTTCCGGTGAGATCACGGAATAGATGGAGTGTTCCATCATTGCAACGTGGTTGGTGGTTGCAATTGCAATTGCACCGCCTGAGCCACCTTCACCAATGACGATGGAGATGTTTGGAACGCCAAGACCGAGGCACATGTCAGTTGAGCGTGCGATCGCTTCTGCCTGACCGCGCTCTTCAGCACCGATCCCTGGGTATGCACCTGCAGTGTCCACGAAAGAGACAACAGGGATGTTGAAACGATTTGCCAGTTCCATGATGCGGACGGCTTTACGGTAACCTTCCGGACGTGCCATGCCGAAGTTATGCTTCAGGCGGCTTTCGGTGTTGTTACCTTTTTCCTGGCCAAGAATAGCGACTGATTGTCCACGAAAACGACCAAAACCTGCAATAATTGCGCAATCCTCGGAGAATTTACGGTCACCAGCAAGAGGTGTGAAATCTGAGATCAAAGTGTCGATGTAGTCCAGCGCATGCGGGCGATCTGGATGGCGAGCCACCAGAGTTTTTTGCCAAGGCGTCAAGCGGGAATAGATGTCGCTGAGTGCCTGATCTGCTTTTTCCTGAAGACGAGCAATCTCGTCTTCCACATCAACCGCTTCTCCACCTTCAGCCAGGATTTTCAATTCCTGTACTTTACCTTCAAGGTCAGCAACTGGTTTTTCGAATTCGAGGTAACTGCGCATATTGGATATTCACTCGTAACAATCTGCGGGCTAGACCCGCCGACTAAAAGACGTTGGACCGCGCTATAATTTTGGCGCGACACTGGCGACAGCTGGGTCATCTGTCAAGGCTTTGCATCACAAATGTGGGTGTTTGAACCCCTTCAGACAAGAAGGTTTGGGATTAAAGTGCAAATCCTACCTGGAAGCTGTTTTTTTGCGAAGTCCTGACGTTTGAGGCATATTGAGTTCTGCTGCTTCCAGGACAAGTGTACCTGTCGATGTCGGAATGGAGACCCTGTAAGGAATAAGAATACGGGTGTTTCCGATTGGTGCGAGCCATGTCTCAATGTTTGCGTTTTTGGCCAGATACTGAACAGCCTTTTTCTCTGGACGGTGTCCAGCAACGGGTTCCCAGCGAGCGGAACAGACGACAACCGGACCGTTGTAGCCTTTGCCTGAGACTTCACGCACTTCTTTGAACTTCATATTGATATTGAAGCGCGCCCAACCATCATAGATTGGCAGTTTGCGATTACATACTGATGGATCAAGTACTTTTGAGCGGGACGGTGCGCGTACAATCGCTGCACTTAACGGGTCCATCGCATTGAGCTTGTGCTCGCCAGTGACCTTAACGCGGGTCTTGGACGGTTTGTATTTTGGAGTGACCTGGGTTGTACGGACATGGCCAGATCCCTGACCGAGATTGACATAGAAATCTCGGTTGGATGCACGAGAGGCCATGGTGTAGGTGCTTGGAAGGACTTTTGCGCCTTTCATCCACCCGGTCGCGTGTGCGCCGCCTTTGCCTGTGGAGAAGAGGGTTCCAATACCAGCTGGCTCCATACCCACTTTTGCGGAATAGGCGTTCTCTCTGAGGATAAGCGATAAGGAGCCTCTTGCCACAGTGAAGCCTGCATAAGAAATATTGTAGACGCCGCCGAGGCGCTCTGTTTTCCCCAGAGCAGCTGTGGATAGTGTGCCTAATGAAAGTGCTGCGACGGCTATTACGCTCGATTTGCCAAGAAAATTGCAAACCTTAGAAACTGTTACTTGCACGATACTGTACCTCCGCAGCCGCAGACATTCGCGCCTGACAGCCTGAGAACTCAGGAAACTGAACAAAAAATTCAAACTCATTGAAATATGAAACTACCTAAACATGGTAACACGGTGGTTAAGAGATGTGAGTTTGTTCGAGTTTTGATTGAAAAATGGGCTTCGAACAGGCAAATAGGCAGCAAAGCCTTGACGAATTCTGCTGTACTAATTATAGCAAGCCAACTTTTCCGTACAGGGCCGGAGGTGGTTCCGCGTGACCGTGGTGTCCGCGACCTGCCGGTTTTAACAGAATGCGCCCAAAAATGAGGGCGCCTACAAATTAAAAGGGTGACCCTCATGGCACGCCGCTGCGAACTTACCGGTAAAGACGTGATGACCGGCAACAACGTGTCTCACGCAAAAAACAGGAGCCGTCGTCGGTTCTTGCCAAACCTTTGCAATGTTTCCCTGATGAGTGAGACTCTCGGCGAAACTTACAAACTGCGTATCTCTGCACACGCTCTGCGTTCTGTTGAGCACCGCGGTGGTTTGGACGCATTCTTGGCGAAAGCAGTTGAAGCTGAGCTTTCTCCTAAAGCGCGTTTGCTGAAGACCGAAATCAAGCGTCGTCAGGCAGCTGCTTAATCACATCATTCTTGAAAGGGATTGAACGTGACTAAGTCGAATACTGCTCGACCACTGGCTCTTGCTATTATGGCAATGACCACAGTGGTCGTTGCTTCGAATTACCTTGTTCAATTCCCTGTTCAGGGAATGTTCGGGGCTGTTAATCTAGCAAACCTGCTTACTTGGGGTGCATTCACTTATCCAGTGGCATTCCTTGTAACTGATTTGATTAACCGACAGTTTGGTCCTGCTGCTGCACGCAAAGTCGTGTACGCTGGCTTTGCTGTTGCAGTTGCTCTTTCTATTGTTTTGGCAACACCACGCATCGCAATTGCGTCAGGAAGTGCATTTCTGATTGCTCAGTTGCTGGACGTGACTGTGTTCCATCGTCTTCGTGATGGTCGTTGGTGGAAGGCGCCTGTCGTCTCTTCTACACTCGGTACCATGCTCGATACCGCGCTGTTCTTTAGCCTTGCTTTTGCTACACAGTTTGCGTTTTTGGGTTATCACGATGCGTTTGCGGTAGAAGTTGCACCATTGTTTGGTGTGTTTGCTCTGGAAGTTCCTCGTTGGGTTTCCTGGGCGATTGGTGACTTCAGCGTAAAGATCATCGTTGCGATGAGCATGCTTGTTCCATACCGCATCGCATTGGGAGTAATCGGCGCGGTACCTGCTTCGCAGCGCGGATAAGCTGTTCGTTTGAAAAGAATTTAAAGAGGCATCGGATTTGGTTCCGGTGCCTTTTTTTGTTTTTGGGATTGAATGTCGGTGCAGCTCACAAAGACAGTAGTCGTTTACCGAGGCTTCGGTTTTGGCGCTGGGACGATCTTTGCTTCTTTGGGTGCTCGAACGAATGGCTCTCTGAAAGGTTCGTTGTCCGTCAGGATGAAGCGCAGCAGCAAGGTGCGCTGCAAGAATGAGCGGTTATCATCTGACATGAGGGATAAGACTGTCTCTCCAAAAGCGTTCATGTGAACGCTCAGAGCTTCCATATTATCAATCTGATAACTGAAATCAGCGGTCAGGAGCGTTTTGCCTGTATGGAGATGGTCTGGCCGCAGGTTGGAGCCATCCAGCTGCCTGATGCGCATCCCAAGGCCTTCTGAGAGGTTGAACAAACGCTCCAGGATCAAAAGGTCGCCATTGGGAAGGAAGGCAGCATCCGTAACATCGTAGTTGCCTTGTTTTCCTATCCAGAACTTCCCCGGACGCGGGCCACCGATGATCCACGCTGGCCTGTTGTGCTTCAGAGACTTCCCGCGTTCGGCGATCGTTATGATCGCGCCCGAAAGTGGAGAATTGGGAGGGGCAACAGCAACAGATTCAAGGCTCTTGTTCTTTGCTAAACCTCGGATCTCTTTGGGAATCAACAGGTGCTTGGCGCGTTCTTCGCCTGTTTCCAGGTTAAGCGGGTATGTCATGATCCCGCCTTTTCCTTCATGGCTGACGAAAATACGAGGTGTGTTGGCTGAGCCGCCAATGCTCAGACCTTCTGTGTCGGCCCTGTAGGTGCGTTTGAGCTTTCTGCCCTTGCTGTCCAGCAGGGTTGCTGTTTCCGCACCCAGCAGCTTGAGAGGCTTTCCTCGGCTGGTCTGGGATAGTTCGCCGCGCAGCCAGTGGCCGCGATCTGAGACAGCAATGATGTCTGAGCCATTGTTGAGCGTTAGCAAGCCGGAATAGCCGCCGAAGCGACTGTTTGAGCTGCTTAGCTCAAGACCTCCGAGAAACATGAGGGGGCCGTATTGCTCTGCTCGGGTACCAGAGAACTTGAAGCGGTTGATTTCCTTGGAGCGGACTTTCATTGGCTGAAAGCCGCTCTGCTGTGCGGTGCTCTCGCTGAAAGGCAAAGAAGCAGCGACTGCGGTTGTTACCGCTGCCGCTGCTCCTGTTAGCAAAATGCGTCGTGTTAATTTCATCGGCGCCCGTGACGTCTACCGCGATCCTGACTGCTGTTTTCATCAAACAAATCAGCAAGCTGATCAGTCATCGCGCCAGCCAGTTCTTCTGCATCTACGATTGTTACCGCACGTTTGTAGTAGCGGGTCACATCGTGGCCGATACCGATTGCGATCAACTCGACCGGAGATCTGTTTTCAATCTCAGCAATCACGCTGCGCAGGTGCTTCTCCAGATAGTTGCCTGGGTTCACTGAAAGCGTGCAGTCATCTACTGGTGCGCCATCGGAGATCATCATCAGGATGCGGCGACGTTCCGGACGTGCAAGCAAACGCTTGTGTGCCCAGTCTAAAGCCTCTCCGTCGATGTTTTCCTTTAGTAGACCTTCTCGCATCATCAGGCCGAGATTGCGTTTGGCGCGGCGCCAAGGGGCATCTGCGGATTTGTAAATGATGTGGCGTAGATCGTTCAGGCGTCCCGGATTAGACGGTTTGCCATCCTTGAGCCATGCTTCGCGGGACTGACCGCCTTTCCACGCTTTGGTGGTAAATCCAAGGATCTCCACTTTCACGCCGCAACGCTCAAGTGTACGTGCCAGAATGTCAGCACATGTGGCTGCTACAGTGATCGGACGACCACGCATAGAGCCGGAATTGTCGATCACCAGAGTGACTACGGTATCACGGAACTCGGTGTCGTTTTCCCATTTGAACGCAAGCGGTTGTAGTGGATCTATGACTACGCGATGGAGGCGGGCGCTGTCGATGATGCCTTCTTCCAGATCGAAGTCCCATGATCGGCTCTGCTGCGCCATCAGCTTACGCTGCAGGCGGTTGGCTAGTCGGGACACCGCACCAGACAAAGAGGCCAGCTGCTTATCGAGGAAGCCGCGGAGACGATCCAGTTCTTCCTGATCGCAGAGGTCTTCTGCTGCAATGATCTCGTCGAATACCTGTGTGAAGATGTGATAGGCATCAGCAGACGGCTGATTGCTGAAGGGATGGTCCCGGCGTTCCTGTTCGCCCGGCTCTTCAGCCTGATCGGACATATCCTCTTCGGAGATATCCTGCATCTCGCTGTCGACGCCTTCGGTTTCGCCGCTTTCCTGCTCTTCGCCGGAAAGTTCCATCTCTTCAGGAGCGCCTTCCTGATCACCTTGATCTTCCTGCATGTCACCAGAGGTATCGGAGCGATCCTCCTGATCCTGCTGGCTTTCGTCGTTGTTCTCGTCGTCGTCCTCTGGTTCTTCTCCCAGCTCATCAGCCATATCGAGTGAGGTGAGAAGATCGCGCATCTGCTTAGCAAATGCGATCTGGTCATCCATGCGGGTGACGAGTTTGTTCAGATCATGATCAGCTTTTTCTTCAACGAAAGGTCTCCAGAGGTCCACCATGCGCTGTGCGCTTTTGGGGATCTCGCGGCCCGTCAGACGTTCGCGTACCAACAAAGCGATGGCATCCTGCATCGGAGCTTCGTCTTTGGTGGTGACTTCTGCGAAGTTGGCTTTGAAGTAACGATCCTCAAGCATGGCGTCGATGTTATCGCCAGCGCCTGGCATACGGACGGCGCCAAGGGCTTCAACTCGGGCTTGTTCGACCGAGTTAAAGATAGCGCGTGCGTTTTCGCCTTGAGGAATGTGCTTGGTGTGAACAGCTGGATCATGACAAGCAAGGCGCAGAGCCATGGAGTCGCCCAAACCGCGAGTAACGGCGACTTCTTCCTTTGTCATCGTGCGGGAAGGTTCCGGCAGACGTATACGTCCGCTGGTCATTCCCGGTTTATCCGGTGAAAAAACAACCTCCAGCTCAGGCTCGCCTGCGATGGCTCTGACTGTAGAGCCCATCGCTTGCTTGAATGGCTGGCTGGCAGGTTTGTTCTTGGCTGAGGAGTTGCTGGTACCTGCCATGTAACTCCCCTTAACTCATGACGATGTTTGCCGCTGATTCAGGGAGGTCTTCCCCGAAACAACGCTGGTAGAACTCAGAGACCAGCGCTTGCTCGGTATCGTCACACTTGTTCAGGAAGGTCAGGCGGAATGAAAAACCGATATCGCCAAAGATTTCAGCGTTTTCTGACCATGTGATCACTGTACGTGGGCTCATCACAGTGGAGAGCTCGCCGTTCATGAAAGCGCTACGGGTCATGTCTGCGACACGAACCATCTTGGAAACGATAGAGCGACCTTCTGCGCCACTGTAGTGTGGAGACTTCGCCAGAACGATCTCGACCTCATTGTCATGAGGCAGGTAGTTCAGTGTGGTTACAATAGACCAGCGGTCCATCTGGCCCTGGTTGATCTGTTGTGTACCGTGGTAAAGGCCGGATGTATCACCAAGACCGACGGTGTTCGCGGTTGCGAACAGGCGGAATGCCGGGTGCGGATTGATCACGCGGTTCTGATCGAGGAGGGTCAAACGTCCGGAAACCTCAAGAACACGCTGGATCACGAACATCACATCTGGACGGCCTGCGTCGTATTCATCAAATACAAGCGCCACGTTGTTTTGAAGAGCCCAAGGAAGAATGCCGTCCTTGAACTCGGTGACGGTGTGACCGTCCTTCACAACAATTGCGTCTTTACCAACAAGGTCGATACGAGAGATGTGGCTGTCGAGGTTTACGCGCACACAAGGCCAGTTCAGGCGGGCTGCGACTTGCTCGATGTGGGTTGATTTACCAGTACCATGGTAACCGGAGACCATCACACGGCGGTTCTTTGCGAAACCTGCCAGGATTGCGAGAGTCGTTGCGCGATCAAACAGATAGTCTGGATCGATGTCAGGAACATGTTCGTTTGGTTCAGCGAAGGCTTGCACTTCCATGTCGCTGTCGATGCCAAATGTCTCACGTACAGAAATTGTTTCGGTCGGCAGGGTTTGAGCGGTTTGCATCGTATCTATCATTTTTCCTCCGCGGCCCCACGTCGAAATCGGGGTAATGAAAATCTAAAAAAATTCTAAGAGATCCGGGAACTGGTCAAACGTATGACCTAGCAATAACCGGATTTCTTGAGCACGTTGTAGGCCTGAATAATCTCGCGCAAGCGGTCTTCCGAAGAGCGGTCGCCACCATTGGCATCAGGGTGATGAATCTTTACCAGCTCTTTATAGCGAGTTTTTATCTCGGCGCCACGGGCGGTTACCCGAAGGTTCAATGTTTCAAATGACCTTTTCTCAAGTGCCAGCACCTTCCGTTGTGGTTCCTGAGGTTGGCTGCGTGCTCCTGTGGCGCTAGCGAAGAAGTTGTGCGGATCGTTAACGTCTTCACCACCGATGTTTGTGCGGCTTCCATCGCGGGCATTTGCGGCGTCTGCCTGCGAGTTTACGCCCATTTTCCAGGTTGGGCGATGTCCTGTCATGCTGTCGCGCTGGTAGCTGCGAACACTGTCGTCGTCCATGCCGGAAAAATAATTATACGATTTATTGTAGGCCTTTACGTGGTCTACGCAAAAATGAAAGTACTGGCCTTCCCGATCGCGACCTTTCGGTGCTTTATGGGTGCCAGGCTGGTCGCAACCGTCCCATTCGCACTTTGGGCCTTTTGAGCTTGTTGTGCGTTCTTTGCCGGGTTTTACGCGAATGCTGTCGAAAATGGAGGATGCTTGCTTCATTTTTCGGTTTTCAGTTGCCTTGCGATTGGGTTAGCACCTGCCATAAAGCAGGTAGCCGACATAAATAGAAAAAAGTGACCCTGTTAGGCAAGGCCTTGACGACGGTTTCCTACGTGAGAGATATAGAAAACATGAGCACAAGAGACATCATGATCACTAAACTGGAAGCCGCGTTTAAGCCGCAGCTTCTTGAAGTCACCGACGAATCCGAGAGTCACCGTGGTCACGGCGGCTGGCGCGAGGGTGGACAAACCCACTTCCGGATCAAGATCATATCCACAGCCTTTGAGGGTATGTCCCGCGTCGCTATGCATCGTGCAGTAAACGAATGCGTGGCTGAAGAGATCGCCGGAGGCATTCACGCGCTTGCCATTGAAGCCAAATCTCACACGTAATTGGTTCTTACAGTAATTGGTACATTGGCACAGCTAAATCAATGCGGCAAATGGCTAGTACGTTGCAGGCGCTCGTGTTTTACCCGTTTGCGTTGTTATGTGCGTTGATTTGAGCGTTTTACGATAATTTTGCGTTCTTTAAGGGACTGCAGAAAAGGAAATGGGCCCGGCTGGGCCCATTTTTATTTGCTGGCTTTTTTCGCATCCTGAAGCGGGCTGAGCGCCATCATGCGCAAGCGCGTGATGCGGTTCTTTTCCCGGCTCAGGACTGTGAAGCGGAATCCGTGGAAGGTGAAGATCTGACGTTCCTCGGGGATCATTTTTGCTTCGTGAATAACGAGACCTGCGATGGTTGTCGCTTCGTCGTCTGGCAGGTTCCAATCAGTCGCTCTGTTGAGGTCGCGAATCGGAACTGAGCCTTCGACGATCACGGAACCATCTGCCTGTGGTTTGAGGCCGGGCAGTTCGATGTCGTGTTCGTCTGCAATCTCACCGACGATCTCTTCCAGAATGTCTTCCAGCGTGACGAGGCCCATCACTTCGCCGTACTCGTCTACCACGAGAGCGAAGTGGGTTTTGCGCTTCAGGAAGGCGTTGAGCTGGTTCTGAAGGCTGGTGGTGTCCGGTACGAACCAAAGCGGGCTCATGACCTTATCCAGCTCGAACTTCTCCATATCGCCTTTGAGGTTTGCGATTGCGCGCAGAACATCCTTGGCGTGGAGCAGGCCGACCATATTGTCGGGATCATCACGCCATAGCGGAATACGGGTGAACGGGCTGGCCAGCACTTCTTCCACCAGCTCTTCCGGTGGCAGGTCGGCATTGAGTGCGAACAGCTTGGTGCGATGAACCATCACGTCCGACACTTCAAGCTCAACCAGATCCAGCAGGCCGCCAATACGGTCTTTATCCGCTTTGATCAGGCCGCCTTCTTTATGCTGAAGGTCCAGTGTGCCGCGCAGCTCTTCGTGTGCTGACAGGACGGCTGTGGAGTCATCAATGCGAATGCCGAAGATGCGCAGGACGAGGCGTACAATTACCTCGATGGCGGCAACGATCGGTCCAAAGACAATCACCAGCACGCGAACAACAGGTGCAACGCTGAGTGCGAATTTCTCTGCGTTTGCGATTGCCCAGGTTTTTGGCAGCACTTCAGAGAAGATCAGGACCAGAAGAGTCATGACCAGCGTTGCGTAGGCGACGCCTGCGTCTCCGAAGAGCTTCAGGAACAGGGATGTTGCGAGTGCAGAGGCCAGAATGTTGACAAGGTTGTTGCCGAGCAGCAGTGCGCCGATGAGGCGCTCTCTGAACTCGATCAGTCTTGCAACAATAAGCGCTCTTTTATTACCGGATTTGACCAGCGCATGCATACGGGCGCGTGATGCTGCTGTCAGGGCAGTCTCCGACCCGGAAAAAAAGCCCGAAAGAACGAGCAAAATTACAATAGCGACAACGGAAGCCCAGAAAGCGTAGTCCGTCATTTGCCGAGTTTCTCCTCAAGAAACGCGCGGAGGGGTTCCGCGCTTACAGTTTTATCGACATAGGAAGTGCCGATGCCTTTTGTAAGGATAAAAGTGAGCTGACCACGACTTACTTTTTTGTCCTGTGCAATCAAGTCCATAAAAGTGTCGATTGGTGGTAGCTGACCGGGGATCTGATCAATGCGCGTTGGCAGGCCGACGGCTTCCAAGTGCGTGATGACACGCTTGGTGTCTTCTGCCGGGCACAGGCCAAGCTGCTCAGAAAATTCATGGGCCAATACCATGCCGATGGAAACGCCTTCTCCGTGCACCAGTCGTTCAGTCTCATAGGCAACGGCACCTTCCAGCGAATGGCCGAAGGTGTGACCGAGATTGAGCAGTGCGCGGTTGCCGGATTCCAGCTCGTCTGCAGCAACAACAGCTGCTTTGGCGCGACAGGAATGGGCGACTGCGTGTTCTCGTTCAGGCCCGCCAGCGAAGATACCTTCCCAATTGGCTTCCAGCCATTCGAAGAAGTCCGGATCATTGATCAGGCCGTATTTGGCAACTTCTGCATAGCCAGCGCGGAAGTCACGCGGGCTGAGCGTATCCAGAACGGATGTATCTGCCAGTACAAAGGCAGGCTGATGGAACACACCGAGCAGGTTTTTGCCATGGCGGGAGTTGATGCCGGTTTTGCCGCCGACAGAACTGTCGACCTGAGCGAGTAGGGTGGTCGGGATCTGAACGAACTTCATGCCACGGCGAACAACACCGGAGACGAAGCCGGAAAGATCGCCGACAACGCCGCCGCCTAAGGCGACAACAGCATCGCCGCGCTCAAGGCGCAGGGCGAGAATATCATCGCAGAGGCGCTCGAAGATCTCAAAACGTTTGGTTTTTTCGCCTGCAGGCACGACAAGTGTGCTGAACTCAACACCTGCGGATTGGAAGCTTTCTTCCAGTGCCTTCAAGTGGAGTTTCTTGACGGTCTCATCTGTGATGATGACTGTTTTGGCACCTGGGAGGCGGGTGGAGACTTCTTCTCCAGCGCGTTTGATCAGGTTGCGGCCAATGAGGATTGGATAGCTACGGTCGCCCAGATCGACATTGACGAGCGTGGCGTTATTTTCTTCTGTCACTTTCCAACCTCGTTATTTTCAGGTGCCTCATCAGAGAGAGGCGGTAGTCCTTTTTCCAAAGCGATCAGGATTTCTTCCATAACTGCTTCATGGGTCACATCACGCGACCAGATTGCCATGTCCGCTTCTTCATAGATCGGATAGCGCTCATCCATCAGCTTTTGCATGGTTGCCTCAGGATCCGCAGTTTGCAGCAATGGCCGGGTAGGGCGCTTGCGCACGCGGGTCATGATGACAGACAGCTCAGCCTTCATCCAGATGGAGATGCCCTTTTCCTTGATGCGGGAGCGTGTCTCTTCATTGATGAAGGCACCGCCACCTGTTGCGAGGACTTGTGGCCCTTCGTCTAACAGGCGTGCAATGACACGCTTTTCACCTTGCCGGAAATAGCTTTCACCGTGTTCAGCGAATATCTCTGAGATAGAACGATCTGCTGCTTTTTCAATCTCTGAGTCTGCATCAATAAAATTGAGAGCGAGATATTGAGCCAAACGGCGACCTACTGTGGATTTGCCACAGCCCATAATGCCAACAAGTACAATTGGCTTAGTGCCGAGGCGCTTCAAAATATCTTGCTGTCGTTGACGTTTTTTGTCTGACTTTGTGTCGTTTGCAGTCACGCCACGCCCTCGCCGATTCATCTACTCTTACTTACGCTTTGACATTATCACACCTTGTCCTGTCAAGGTTCTAGACCAAGAGTGTTTGCCAGCATTTAACTGCTAATTTTCTACAGAAACCGTAGGTGCCCCTTCACAGGCCTGGAGGATATCGCAAAATACGCGGTACACTGGGTGCCTTCGGGTTGAATCTTCACAGTGAAACGGTCTATTTTTGATTGTGAAGTATACTGCTACACCCCACCATCTGCGGGTGATTTAGGGGTATCCAGATTTATACGGGAGCATCCGGTTCTGCCATGCCAACATTGATGCGATTGCTGTCTATCATAGGTTTGATCGTTACTGGCGCTGTGCTGAGCATGTATCTGCTTGTCAGCTACGTTGAGCCGGAGCCACGTGAAATTATCGTCGAAATCCAAAAGGAAGGCTTCGAATAGGCTTTTTATGCGTCGAACTCTTGAGACTGAACGCTTTTTTGAAATGTTAAGCGTTGAGCGCGTCAGTGCGTTCAATACGTTGGAAAGCTACCGAACTGACCTGGAAGATTTTGATAGTTTCCTGAGTACGCAAGGTGTGGACCTGCTTGCTGTGCAGGTCACGGATGTCCGTGCCTATCTCTCTGACCTTACTGACCGCGGGTTTGCGGCCTCCTCTCAGGCGCGGCGTCTTTCGGCTCTTCGGCAGTTCTACCAGTTCTGTTATGCCGAGGATATTCGTGATGATGATCCAACCCGAACCGTTGCTTCTCCGCGTAAAGTCTCAACTCTTCCCGGTGTGTTGAGTGAGGAAGAAGTGGATCGGTTGATCGGCAAAGCAGAACAGTTGGCTACTATCACACATGATAGTGATGCGAAGCAGATCAGAGCGGCACGTGTCTACACACTGCTGGAAGTGCTTTATGCGACGGGCCTGCGTGTTTCTGAACTTGTGTCCTTGCCAGTGTCAGCGGCGATACGTGACAGTCGTCTTATCACCGTGAAAGGGAAGGGTGGTAAGGAACGGGCTGTTCCTCTGTCTCCTCGTTCACAAAAGGCCATGGTTGAGTATGTGCGGCTGCGCGCATCTTTAGGGGCCTATGCGGACAGCGTTTGGCTGTTTCCCTCTCACGGAGAGAGTGGGCACTTTACGCGTCAGGCGTTTGGGCGAGACTTGAAGGCACTTGCGCTGGAAGCGGATATTGACCGCAACAAGGTTTCTCCGCACGTACTCCGCCACGCCTTTGCCTCCCACCTGTTGCAAAACGGTGCTGATCTTCGTGTGGTGCAGCAGCTGCTTGGGCATGCGGACATCTCAACAACGCAGATTTATACCCACGTGCTGGAAGAGCGCCTACAGAAGCTGGTGGAAGACCATCACCCGCTGGCGTGAGGTCACAATCAACTCAAGACGCATGTGTAGCGTTGGATGAAAGCGCTTAAATTTTGGGGAAGAGAAGAGTGGTGCCCCCGGCCAGACTCGAACTGGCACTTCCGAAGAAATCGGATTTTGAATCCGACGCGTCTACCAGTTCCGCCACGGGGGCAACGGTTGGTAAGGGCGGAATATATCGAGATGGGGTGCGACGTCAATATTTTGATTCAGCTAACCACAGCATTTGTCAGCCTATACTTATATATATTTACGGGGGAAAAGCGCGGTGAGGTCATATTTCCACCCATAATCCTGTGATTGCTGCTGATGATTGAGGTAGGACTCCAGCGTGGGGCTGCTATTGAATGTTACCGCATTGTGAAATGAACTGTATTCTTCACCTGAATGATCGATTGTTTGGAGCACTGCTGACTTATGCTGCGTCGCCTTTATGACTGGACCCTTTCTCTTGCTGCCGGACCGCGTGCACCCCATGCGCTGAGCGCAGTCGCTTTTGCTGAGAGCTCTGTGTTTCCGCTTCCGCCGGATCTGTTGCTTATTCCTATGTGTGTGAGTAAGCGCCATCGGGCCTGGTTTTATGCTGCGCTTTGCACTGTTGCCTCTGTACTGGGCGGTTTGCTGGGGTATCTCATTGGTGCTGTCTTGTTTGAGGAAGTGGCGAAACCGATCCTCGCGTTTTACGGTTACATGGATAAGTTTGACCAGTTTAAGCAAATCTTTGAGGACTGGGGCTGGTGGTTTGTGTTTATCGCTGGTTTGACGCCATTTCCGTACAAAGTAATAACTATTGCGAGTGGTGTTTTTGCTCTGAATCTCCCAGTATTCATTGCGGCGAGCATTGTCTCTCGTGGAATTCGGTTTTTTGCGGTCGCAGGGCTTTTGTACCTGTTTGGACCAGCAATTCGGGATTTCATCGAAAAGCGGCTGGGGCTGGTGTTCACTGTGTTTGTGGTGCTGCTGGTTGGTGGTTTCGCTCTGATCAAGTTTCTTTAAAGCGGCTGTCGTTTCTTTGAGAATGGGACAGTTGCTTTAATCTGTTTTGTGGCGCGTGTTCTTTGGAGTGCTGGTTTGGAGCCTCGGGAATGCGCAGGAGAGGTTAATTGGAAATGCTAGGACGCTTTTTTGCGCTGCTTCTGAAAGATCCGCTCACCTCTGGTGCTGCGCTGGTGACACTGGGTAGTGCCACTGCGTTGGCGACCGCGTGGGGTTTTGAGCTTATTGGTGGTTTCAAGCCATGTCCGCTGTGTCTCATTCAGCGTAATCCGTACTACGCTGGTCTGGTGCTGGGTATTCTGGCGTTGATCTTTACCCGGACCGAGAAGCTGCGCTGGGTTTCTGTGCTGGCGCTGCTGGGTGCGGCTGGTGGTTTTCTGTATGGCGGCGGTGTTGGCATCTATCAGGCTGGCGCAGAGTGGGAACTCTGGCTTGGCCCTAATGATTGTGCCGCTGGTGGCAGCATGGAGTTGGGATCTGCTTCCAACATGCTGCAGAGCCTTGCGACCACAAAAGTTGTGAGCTGCTCTGTTGCGCAGTTCCGCATCTTTGGTCTGTCGTTTGCCGGATTGAATGCGATTTATGCGAGTGTGATGGTGTTTATTACGTTGTGCGGTCTGGTGCTTCCTCGTAAGAGCTGAGGTTCCAGCGCTTTGTTTTGATATGAAAAAAGCCCGGGGCTCTACGCAGCTCCGGGCTTTTTTGTGTCAGTCACAAAGAGAGGGGTTTAGCCTTCTTCTTTGTTGTAGCGCTCGATGCTTTCTACGATCAGACGCTTTGCTTCGTCCGCACCGTGAATGCCGGTGATCTTCACCCATTTGTTTGGCTCAAGATCTTTGTAGTGCTCGAAGAAGTGCTCAATCTGCTTGATGGTGATTTCAGGCAGGTCTTCGATGTTGTGTACGGATTCGTAACGACGGGTCAGCTTGCTGCTTGGGACAGCGATGATCTTCTCATCCTGACCGGACTCGTCTTCCATGACCAGAACGCCGATCGGACGGCAGCTCATGACGGCGCCTGGAACGATTGGGCGCTGGTTCACAACAACTACGTCGATTGGGTCGCCATCACCGCACAGGGTGTGTGGAACGAAGCCGTAGTTGCCCGGGTAACGCATAGGGGTGTAGAGGAAGCGATCGACGTACATTGCGCCGGATTCTTTTTCCATCTCGTATTTGATCGGCTCACCGCCAACTGGAACTTCAATAATGACATTGACGTCCTCAGGTGGGTTCTTACCGACAGGAATACGATCGATACGCATTTATGTATACTCCAATTTCATTTGCTGCCTGTATTACAGGGGCATCGGCCTGTTGCAAGATATATTTCGCAGTCGAGCTTGCGTAATTCGTTCAAGTAATTTCTGACGAATAACTCTGGGATAAGTGGGTGCTTAATGTTGAAGAATTTTCAGTTTCTCATTGTTGCCATGACCGGAATTTTTGTTTGCACCACCGCTTTGGCCGAGAGTGTTTATTCCACGCTGGATTTAAACGAGACATGCGAGCTTCAAGACACCCCCGAAAATGCAGTGGGCTCTGCCGTGTGGGTGTGTCAGGGGTATAACGGTATCCCCGTTTACGTGGCTGAGGGTGATTTGCGGTTCTTCGTCAGTTATGGCGAGCAGGCGCGCGATGAACCTGCGGCGACGCAAGGCCTGAGTCCGTGGAACCGGCTTGGCTCCACCATTGAGTGGGTGCTGGAAGGTGGTGAGCCTGTGGCGACCATCTTGCGGTGGCATACGGACATTCCGGCGGATGTTGCGGGGGATGATAAAGCGGATGCTGATGGGTATTATCGCGGGCAGGTGCTGGTGATCACTCAGCTGGGACAGGGTAAGACCTGTCACATCGGCTACGTGGATGCGCGTGCGACCAAGAATGCCAATAAGCTGGCGCGGGATGCTGCGGGGCTTTTGGCCGGAATATGGGATTGTACCAGCCAACCGAAACTACTTGGGGGTGGTGGCCTGTCCCTTGGTCTCACTGATTAAGAGCCAGCGGTTTATCGCAGCGATAAGTTGTAGGGGGAAGCGGTTCGGTTCTCCTTCAGCACTGTGACGAGTGGGTCAACGGGGGGTAGGGGTGAGAGTCTTCACCACAGCTCCACAGAACCGAACCTGCTTGGGCAACAACGATAATTTGGCTGGCATTCGTGGCTCCTCAATGACCCAATTGGGGCGAAATAGAGAAACTACTGTGACAATTTTAGCGTGTACTCTGAATTCTCACGGGGTCCTTTGCCGGGCAACAAAAGGAGGTTCCCTTGCGTTCTTTCAGGCTTTGCCGCAGGATGGGCGGATTATGTGGTAAAATGGGGTTGCCGATGGCTTAGCGTGCGTCGCGGATTTTCAAATTCACGCTGCGTGCTCAACCAGATTGCCTCGGCGCATCCGCGATGCGAGAGCCGATATTCTGCTTTCTCCGGGATGCCCAACCACAGGATCTGAACGCAGGAGGCCTTCATGAGTGAAGGGGATGATATTGCAATAGTGTCTGGGAGCGTTCGCTCTCTTGATGGCGGTTCCAACAGTGCTGCCGTTCATCGAAAACCGAACCTCCCGAAACCGATAGTTGCTTTTCATCGAACGGAACTCGATCAGATCCTCAGGCTTTACGGGCGCATGGTTGCCAGCGGCGAGTGGCGTGATTACGCCATCGGCCATGGGACAGACAAGGCGATCTTCGCCATTTTCCGCCGTGCTAGCGAAATGCCGCTCTACCGCATTGAAAAAGACCCCAAACTTGCCCGCAAACAAGGCGCCTACTGCGTTGTTGGTACTGGCGGCGTGATCCTCAAACGCGGCCACGAGCTGGCCAACGTGCTCAAGGTGCTTGAGAAAAAGAAGCATTTGCGCGTGGTGGAGTGATCGGCCTTTCTTTAGGCTGCGTCTATACTAACTAAGTATTGAGAATGAGACTGGCCGTGTTTTTGATCCACGGCTAGGAAAACTGCCAGGCGCAACTCTCAGTTTTAATTGTACTTCATAAAACGCGTTGATAAGGAGATGCAGGATCTAAGCTGCGGCTATCTCTTGCCACAACGAATTAGTTGAGATTTACTTCGTTGAGTAATTAGTCATTTGCTGGATATCTAGGTATAAGCTCTTAAAGAACAGTCGTATTTTGAGGCAAACCCCATGCGAGTTTTGAAATGTAGCTTTGGTCAACATTATAATGAGTACGTTGATGTTTTAAACGATGACATGTCGCGTAGGTTTTTGCTTCGCCCTTTCGATAAGATATCGGTTTATGATGTTGCAAAAAGTAAGGCACAGCTCTTCTGCCTCGCCCGATCGTACAGAAAAGGGTCCCAAAACCACATAACCGAGTTAGCGGTCTTTGATATCAATAGCGGTGCAGAGATTAAGCGAGTAAAGCTACCGTTTCAGGCATACACCGTAACCTATCTAGAGCATAATAAGGTGCTCGCGATTCAGTTTTTGGAACGAGAACTTCATTTTTTAGATGCAAACTCGCTGGAAGTGATGTGGCAAACTGAACCATTTTATGTGCCTGAACTGAAGCAGAAAAAGAGCTTCTTCGGGAGCCAGTATTATGCGCAAAGTTACAAGAGTACAGCAAACAAATCGTATCCTTACCCGCCCGGGTGTGCTTACCTCAAAGATCGCGTATTTGAAGACACTGCCGGCAGTATCTGGGGGCTAGTAGCATCAAGTCACGGTGAGCGGAAAGATGAAATTATAGGAACAAGTGCTGGAGTGTTGTCCTTCGACTTGGCCGCACAAAAGCACACTTTTTATCCCGTGGAGTTTTCCCCATGGAGTGCTCCTGCTCTATTTTCACCCAGTCCGGATGGAAAACTTGTTCTCAGGCATTCTCCTCAGGAGGAGTTTGGCCCATCGTATAGAACAAATCGAGATACCAAGGATGAATACTGGCTGATAGAGCGAAAGCATCTTGATTTATGGTCAGTGCCTAACCAAACGCCGCTTTGTCGATTGCATGTATCAGATGTGCCTGTTGGCAATTATAAGAGCAGGCACGATAGCATTACTGAAAAGCAATTTCGCAGGTTGGCGGCTTGGACAAAGCAAAGTCGTGACCAATACCGTCTGCCATTTAAGCATCCTCCAAGAGTCAAGAAAGTTCACGAAGGGATCCGAGTTCTATCAAAACTAGGAGGTGCGCTCGGAGGGCAATCTATTCGTTCGGTTTATTGGGAGCCGGACAGTAAAGCGTTTTGGGTCGCGTGCCGTGGTAGTTTGCGAAGAATATGTATAGATGGGACACGTGGCCCATTATTGTTCTTTGAACGATACTTGAACGATGAAAATCGCGCTCTTCTAGATCACAGGCCTGCTGGAACGGATATTGGAAATGGCGAAGTCTATCCAATGATGCAGAACCTATTTGTCTCATCTGTGAGTTCTACTGAAAAAGACATCAGTATTGAGTTTTCTCATGAGGTTGTATCCATCCCGAAAAGCATCGCGATGTCAAAAGCTCCAATGCTTATTGTTCAGGACGACATGATTACTATTCAAGCTAACCTATCAGTTACGGCTGCTGATATTGCGCCATTTACTCCAGGGCTAGTTCAAATCAAATCATGGGAAGAAGTGGATGTTCAAGAAGGATTGTTACAACTCGCTCACACTTTAAGGAGCGATCTTCTTAGCCTTACTTCTCAAGGGATTAGCCTTATTTTCCAGGTTGGCCCAGATTTCTTCGAAGAGAAGCAGTTTGTTGAAGAGCTAGGAACAAAGGACATTGCTGTAACTAGTGGCGTCAAAGCTGTTATTGATGCTTGGTGCGACTCACTACGTCAGCACAAACTAACATTTAAAGGGGGGGAAGACGCAGCTGGTCCGCTTGCTCGCTTCCTAGAATACCTAGCTGAGCGAGATGATTTTTGCTCAGATCAACTTCGAGCTTATTGTACCTTGCGCGATGGAGAGTTCGAAAGATACTCGCGCGATACTGTTTTGAATGAGTATCTCGAGCGGTTGGAGTTGAACCGTCCTGATCTGTGGCAACTCACGATCTTATATACAATGCTCTTTGGCCGTGATGGTTCGTCATTTGTTGAAGACGGTGGGCCTTTATCAGCTTGGGTCGTAACTGGAATTTTGGAGAAAGCCAGAACAAAGCTCACGCCTGAAGAGTTTATGCGAATGATTCAGGAAGAGTTTGAATACTTTGAAGCTCAACCAGATGTTTTTGCGGCATTTGGCACGCATAAGCAAGCAGTAGAAGAAGCCAGACAAGACCTCCTAATGCAGTTGGGCCAAAGCTCATGGGACAAAAGGTTTGCAGAAGCATTGAGTGTTGTGAGCAGCTGAGCGTTTATTAATCCAGAACTCATCGCCTTATCATACCCACCGTTTGCTCTTACCGTGTTGGCGATTGAAAAGAGTATCATTGGCCGCAAAATAGCGCTTTCAAGAAAGCGATGGTGCTTACTTAGGATACTCACTGACGCCAGAGTGCTATTCAAGTGAGTCTCAGCAGTCGATTTTGGGAGGCACTAAATGATCGGGGGGGAGACGAGGACTGTGATGAGGGTGTGAGAGAAGGGCAGTCTATAAAACTGCCCTTTTGAGTACATGCCCTTTAAGTCCGCTCTTTCGAGACCCGCTCCAGTGCTTCTGAAAACGCCTGCCAGAGCTCTTCTACCGGCTCACACCCCACAGACAAACGAATAAAGGCCGGATCTACTGCATCACCCCAGCGTGCACGCCGTTCTGCTGAGCTATGAACGCCGCCAAATGAGGTGGCAGGGCGCAAGAGGGTGCATGAATTGATGAACTGTTCAGCCTGGGCTTCTGTTTCAAGCGTGAGGGAGATCAGGAACCCAAACCGTGTTTGCTGCGCTTTGGCCAATGCGTGGGCTGGGTCCGTTTCCAAACCAGGGAAACGAATAGACTTTACGGCTGGATGATTTGCAAGACGCTCTGCGAGCAGGGCTGCAGACGTACACATTCGATCATAGCGCACATCCAGTGTTTCGAGGCCTCGATGCAACAGCCATGCTTCTTGTGGGCCGGGGATGCAGCCGGAAAACTTACGCCACTCTTCGACGGCCTTTAAAATCTCATGGTTTCGGCTGGCGACATGACCCATCAGGGCGTCGGAATGGCCTGCCATGGATTTAGTGTCTGAGGAGACGACAAGATCTACACCAAAATCTAATGGTCGCTGACCAAGCGGTGTCAGGGTTGTATTGTCACAAATCGTGATGCCACCTGCGGCGCGTACAGCAGACGCAATTGCTGTTAGATCCAGCAGGTCAAGGCCCGGATTTGAAGGTGTTTCCAAGAACACAACGCTGAACCCATCAAAGCCGCCTGTGGTAAACTCAGCGGTGTCCCGCTCAACGACTTCAACGCCGAACTTAGCCAGAAACTGGCTGGAGAGGATGCGGGTTACATAATACCCATCTGCCGGGACCAGTAGCCGATCTCCCGCTTTGAGCGTTGCGAAAAGAGCCGCAGAAATTGCAGCCATTCCGGAGGGAAAACAAAGGCAAGGCGCTGCTTCGAGATGAGCGAGCGCATGTTCAAGCTGGGTCCATGTCGGGTTGCTGACACGACCATAGTTTGGGAAGTCTTCAGGCAATCCTGGAAGATGGTACATGGAGCTTTGCACCAAAGGTAACGCAATCGGTTCACCCTTAGACAGGTTCTGACCGCGCAGATGCAGGAACTCGCCCATGTTTGGTGAAGTGCGTTGTGTCATGCGGAATCTCCCATTGGATCGTATCAGCGCGCGCTCCGCACTGAGATGTTGTTTATGCTGGCCTTTATGAGGGGGGCTCAACGGTCATTACAGTGATGGTAATGTACGCGTAACGGAGATGTCTATCTTCCTATCAAATAGGAGAAAGTATCCTTTTGATGAGCAGCGTGTTTTCAGCTTAACACATTACTTTTTGCATTAGGGAGCTCGCTTAAACATGAGGTGCTGAGGGTTATGCCAATGCGTTTTGCAGCCGTGTTGTTGCGATCAGTTTGGGCAGACGCCAGATGATTGGGAGGGAGATGAGGACTGCGATGAGGATATAGTAGACGGGGGCGTAGTCCTTGCCGGTCTGGGTTACCAGATATGTGGCGACGATTGGGGTGGTGCCGCCGAAGAGGGCCATGCTTAGATTGTATCCGAGC
Organism: Pseudovibrio sp. Ad37; assembly: GCF_001623075.1. Taxonomy (GTDB): domain Bacteria; phylum Pseudomonadota; class Alphaproteobacteria; order Rhizobiales; family Stappiaceae; genus Pseudovibrio. Next base: position 3,046 of record NZ_LMCF01000004.1, on the reverse strand, counting down.
GCGACAACGCTGCAGCGTAAGTGATCCGGCGCCATTAGGGTGAGGGCTGTGATGGAGAGCGCCCATCCGACTGTGCTTGTTAAGGTGAGACCGAACTGCCCAAGAAAAACGGATGTGATGTCCTCTTGAAGCATAAGCCACCAGCAAGGGCCCGCAAGGATGAAGGTTGCCAAGGCCCCAGCGAGAAAAGCTGGCCGCAACCCAAACCGGTCCGCCGCTAGTCCGCAAACCGGAATAAACAGAGCCATAACAATCAGGTTGAGTGTTGTGACATTGAGAGCCGTGGATGCGCCAAAGCCTGGCTCCGCGCTTAAATACGAGACTGCATAGACGTAAATTACAAAGTAAATCACAGCGGTTGGAATGAGCAGCAAAATCATTTGCCCGATCAAACCAGAATGATCTCGCAGGCTTTGCCAGACAGGTGATGAGTTATCTGCCGGGTCTTCGTCCAGCACTGTATCGGTGATGTTTCGCCTGATGACTGCGCTGAAAATTGCGACCAGCGTGCCGAAACCAAAAGCCAGACGCCATCCCCAATCCGCCATCTGTTCGGCAGAAAGAAGGAGGCTGATGCCGGCTGGAACAGCCGAGCCGACGAGGCAGCCGGATATCATGGCACATGCAATCCATGCTCCTGTTAATGCCCGGCGTTCCGGCTCTGCTTGTTCCACCAGAAGGACGCCAGAGGCTGTGTATTCTCCGGCCACGGCAATGCCCTGAACAATCCTCACCAAGACAAGAAGTATGGCTGCGGCAATCCCGATTTGATCATATGTGGGTAGCACGGCAATCGCGAGAGAGCCTCCGCCCATCAGCAGGACGGAGATCATCATGGCCGTCTTTCGGCCCACACGGTCTCCAATATGGCCGAAGATTACACTGCCGATAGGGCGCGCTGCATAGCCGACAGCCAGCACGGCGAATGCAGAAAGCAGTGAAGCCACTCTGTTTTCTAACGGGAAAAATTGGGTGGCAATTGTTGCCGTGAGAAAGCTGTAAACGGTGAAGTCATACCATTCCAGAACGTTTCCACTCGTTGCAGCGATGATTGAACGTGGTGTTAGCCTCGTTTGCGATCTGGACATTCAACCACCCTTTGTTCCGAGAGCTCGAGGCCTTGAAGTGCGAGCACGTGACAGAGCAATGATTAGCAGCATTCCCTTACGGAAAAGGTATCGTGGGTGGTTGCCTGCCTTACTTCGCCAACATGGGGTAGGTGAAGAAGAAGATATGGGTGAGGTTGACGAGGAAGTGGACGCCTATGGCGGCTTCTACACGACCTGATTTCCAGAAGGTGGCGCCGTAGAAGAGCCCGGCGACGAAGGCAAAGGCTGCGTAAGGCAGGCCTCCATCCAGGTGGTAGTAGGCGAAGTGGAGCGAGGAGATCACGAGTGCCGCGGTGCCTGCCCAAAAGCTGCGCCCGAGCTTTTCCATCAGCTGGCCCATGATGAACTGGCGAAAGAAGACCTCTTCTGCCACGCAGGTGAACAGCAGGTTTGCGAAGATCCAAATTGGTAAGAAGGGCACCAGTTTCGGGTCGAACACCACCAGCCCTGCGGCGTAGGTTGCGCCGATCAGTACTGCCGCCGCTGGGAAGAAGAACAGCAGTGTTATGCGCAGGCTGCGGAGCCAGTCTTTGGCTGTGCGGATGCGGGGTGCTGCAAAGAGAAACAGCAGGAAGCCCAGAGCCGCCTTATCGAAATTGAGGTAAAGCGAGTATGGCACAGCATCCGGGCTGGTTTTTGCACCAGACAGGACCTGAAGATTGTGAAAGCCGGGAGCTTCATGCGTCATCACCAGATGCCCTGCCAGCAGCAGCAGACCAACCATCAAGTAATAAAGCCAGACAGGGTGCTTTTGCTGGAACAGGACCGCACTGACCACAGCCCAGCTGAGAACGAGCAGGAGCCCGGTTGCATTCAATACGCCTGCGGTGACTGCAAGGACCAGCGAGAGAGCGAATAAGGTGAGCGGCACCCATCGCTGTGTGATGAGCGGGACGCTTGCAATAGCTAACCCGAGACTAAGATAGGCACTCAATGAAAGCGGCATGATGAAACTTTGTGGGTGTCGCAATGGGCGGAAAAACGAACTCTCTGAAACTGTGAGGTAAAGCTGCCGCTAAGTCAAATGTGCAATGGTTGGGTTGCGCGGAAGGAAGCATCACCCGGCCTGAACTAAGCGGCCAGATACCGGGGGATGCGCGTTTAAATGCTCTGGAAAATAATCGGGGTGCTAAACCAGAATTTCCTCTTTCAGGCTGCTCACGAACCCAACTGTGTCGTTGAACTCAGCTTCTGGCAGGCTGAAGGCTTCCAGCGTGGCTTTCAGGTAGGCTAAAAATACGTCCCAATCTGCTTCGGTGATGCCCATGCCGGTGTGTGTGATCACCATGTCGCGGCCTGTGTAGTACAAAGGTCCGCCGGCGCTGTTTGCCAGATAATCAATCAGGAGCTGCTTTTCTCTGGCGATCCCATCATCACCGCGGTTTTGCCAGAAGCGTCCAAGCAGCTCATCGCTCTGTAGGCGTGGGAGGAGATTATTGACGACTGCAGAAATCGCGTCATAGCCGCCGAGGCGTTCGTATAAAGTTTTTTCGCTCATAATTCAGACCTTTTGTCTTAGGGGTTAAAGGGCTGAGGCTAAACATCATTTAGGTAAATCTACTTGATGAATGTTAAGTCTGCATATTTCATGGATAAACAGGCTAAGGTCATTCATGTGGTTAGAGTGAATAGTGTTAACCTGTTGAAATTGATGGTGTTTTGTGTGTGAGGGAAGGGTGTTTTGAGGTGATATGAGTACTGATTAGGAAACAGTGGGCTCTTCACGGTATTTCACAGTGTTTTGAGATTTTGGGATTGATTACAATGAGGTAGCTTTGTTGCCATCCTCATGAGTGGTTGCTAGACACTTTTGAGCCTCCCCCTTTGAAGTGGTCCACGCCTATAGTTAGGAAACCGGAGGACCATAGATGGCTATCAAGCGCCCCAAACCTGAAGATATTGTTGTGAAGTTACGGCAGGTTGAAGTTCTGATGGGG
>NZ_LMCF01000003.1 GCF_001623075.1 Pseudovibrio sp. Ad37 | reverse complement strand
AGACGCAGGCCGTAAACCTTCAAGAGCCCGCGTACCTCGTTTGTCAAGTCTATGCATTTACGCAAGCATGCCTTGCGACTGCTCAGGAGCGTACGCATTGCATGCGAACGGCGGCTTTTCATATGCACTGGGCTATACCAGCCGGAGCGCAGGACTTGTGCTATGCCGCGTGCATCATTCTTATCGGTCTTGTTACGCATGGCCGACAGAGCCGCATTCACTTGCCTTGCCTCCATGCAGACAACGTCAAAGCCGTGTTGTTCCTTCAAGCCGTAAAACAGAGGCTGGCTCATTGTTCCAGCTTCAAAGCCAATGCGGGTGATCAGCAACGACGTCTGAGCTAAGGTCCTGGCGATAACATCAACTTCGCAGGCAACCGAGCGTTCAAATATAATCTTGCCTTCGCCGTCAATCACACAGATCGAAACAGACCGTAAAGAAACATCCAAACCAGCATAGTATTCCATGGTGCTCTCCCATCCTCGCAGCAATATGCTGCGATCTTAACAGGAGCTG
>NZ_LMCF01000002.1 GCF_001623075.1 Pseudovibrio sp. Ad37 | reverse complement strand
GCCCATGTCAGCCACATTCAGTGTTCCGGCTTTACCGTCTGCTGTGGTCCAGCCAAGCCGAAGGCTCGTTCCCTGATTTTCGTGTTCATAAGCTTCGATGCGCAGATCATCCAGCGTCAGGTCACGGAACTTTACTGTGTCAGTTCCTCCTGAGCTGGTTTCTGCACTGCGGGTGATCCAGGAACCGCCTTTATCACGGCCAATCAGGTAGGTATCATCACCGCCGTGGCCATGGAGGTATTGCCATCCAGCCCCCGCATCGCCGCCATAAAGAACATCATTCTTTGAGCCACCATAGATAAAATCGCTCAGCTCAGTGCCCATAATCAGGTTGGTTTCATTGCTGAACCCATGCAGCTCCATGCGGCCATCTTCACGAACCTTGAACTCACTCAGGCTTGTGCGATCGGCAAACTCATAACGTTCGATATTCTGGCCCATGTCAGCCACATTCAGTGTTCCAGCATTACCGTCTGCTGTAGTCCAGCCAAGCCGAAGGCTCGTTCCCTGATTTTCGTGTTCATAAGCTTCGATGCGCAGATCATCCAGCGTCAGGTCACGG
>NZ_LMCF01000001.1 GCF_001623075.1 Pseudovibrio sp. Ad37 | reverse complement strand
TTACTCGTTGCGTGAAGCCCAAATAATCATCGAAAGGTGGAGGATACACTACAATACCAAACGCCCCCATAGTGCGCTGAACTTCCGCCCACCGGCTCCTGAAGTAATCATTCCAGTAGACCAAAGGCCAGTCATGCACTAACTTTCAAACCGGACCACTCAAGTGGGGCTGATCAATTTGATGTGATCGCTTTTATGATCATAATGATTTTGACCTTGTAAACCGAGAGAACACCTATGATCCGTTTTGTTGCATTGCTCGTTTCGCACACCATAGTGCTTGTTGTTGGCTTTGCGCTTGGGATCTACTTTCTGCCTATCCTGACAGCGCCGGACTCTCCTGAGACTGCCGTATTGGAGCAGAAAGCTCAGAATGCGCAGTACACTGCGGAGTTCAGCCGCGACCAGCGTGGCAGTGACTTCCTGCATTGGGGTGAGGGCAAGGTGAGTATCTCTCCAGAGATGATCGTTCATCAGGGCCGTCTTGCTCCGGGGCCGGATTACAAGGTTTATCTGGTCCCTGAGTTCGTTGAGCATGAAGATGAGTTCCTGCCAATCAAAGACAACTCCGTTCTGATCGGTGACGTCAAAACCTTCGATGGCTTCCTACTGGATGTGCCGGAGGGCGTTGACATTGAGACCTACAACACGGTGCTGGTGTGGTGCGAAACCTTTGGTGAGTTCATCTCGGCAGCGAAGTATCGGTGATCGGCTGCTCGAAGTTTATGTGCCCGAGTGGCAGATAAACCTTGCGCACTTGGGGCAGACGGGTAGACGTTAGGAAACGCCCTTCAAATCCTTTTAGGTAAGTGCTGCTGCTCATGACACTCACGCAAGATATTGTTGCCTCGCCGAATGATGTTCTGAAAAAAGTATTCGGCTACGACGCGTTTCGCGGCAATCAGCAGGTTGTGATTGATAGCGTGATGGCTGGTGAGAGCTGCTGTGTGTTGATGCCGACAGGCGCGGGTAAGTCGCTGTGTTATCAGGTGCCTGCTTTGTGTCGTCGTGGGGTTGGCATTGTTGTTTCTCCGCTGATTGCATTGATGCAGGATCAGATTGCGACATTGCGAGAGCTTGGCGTGCGGGCGACGTCCATCAACTCAGCGCTTTCTCGTGAGGAGGTTCAAGCCGCTTATCGGGATTTACGGGCTGGGGAGCTGGATCTGCTTTATGTGGCACCAGAGCGATTGGTGCGGCCTGAGTTTGTTGGTTTGCTGGAAGAGCTGAACCAGCGTGGGTTGCTTGCGCTACTGGCGATTGATGAAGCGCACTGTATCAGCCAGTGGGGCCATGACTTCCGCCCTGAGTACCGAGAGCTGACCAACGTGCGGGGAAAGCTTGAGGGCGTGCCTTGTCTGGCTGTGACGGCAACGGCGGATGAGCCGACGCGGAAGGACATTCAAGAGCGTCTTAACCTGCCGCGCCTGATTTCCTCTGGGTTTGATCGGCCTAACATCACCTACACCGTTGGCATCAAGAGTAATCCGAAGCAGCAGTTGCGACGTTTCCTGAAGGATCGGCCAGCTGGTGAGAGTGGCATCATCTATTGCCTGTCGCGCAAGAAGGTGGAGGAGACGGCTGCTTGGCTGGTTGATGAGGGCTTTGATGCGCTGCCTTATCATGCGGGCTTTGATAGTTCTGTGCGCGAGGCCAATCAGGATCGCTTCATCAAAGAAGAAGGCATGATCATGGTTGCCACGGTCGCGTTTGGTATGGGCATTGATAAGCCCAACGTGCGGTTTGTGGCGCATCTGGATCTTCCCAAGAACATTGAGGCTTATTATCAGGAGACAGGCCGCGCTGGGCGTGATGGCCTGCCGTCTGAGGCATGGCTGGTCTATGGCATGCAGGACGTTGTGTTCCTGAACCAGATGATCGACCGCAGTGAAGCGCCAGAGAGCCAGAAGCAGATTGAACGGCAGAAGCTGCGGTCTTTCCTGGGATACTGTGAGACGGCGACCTGCCGGCGCTCTGTTCTGCTGCGCTACTTTGGTGATGAGTGTGAGCCTTGTGGCAACTGCGATACCTGTTTGAGCCCACCAAAGACGATGGATGGCACCATTGCGGCGCAGAAGCTGTTGTCCTGCATTTTGCGCACGGGGCAGAGCTTTGGTGCGAACTATGTGATTGATGTTCTGCTTGGCAATGCGAGTGAGCGGATCATCTCACGTGGGCATGACCAGCTGTCGACGTTTAACATCGGCGGTGAGTTTGACAAGATCAAGTGGAACGCGATTGCCCGGCAACTGCTGGCTGCTGGTCTGATCTATGCTGATCATGATGCTCATGGGGCTTTGAAGATGACAGCTCTGGGCATGGAGTTCTTGAAGGAACGCCGGACCATTGAGCTGAAAGTGGATCAGTTTGCCAACTCAGCCAAGATGGAGCGGCGGGCGAAAGCACCGGCAAAGGCTCAGATTGAAGACATTGCGGATCAGGAGCTGTTCGAGAAACTTCGGGCACGGCGGATGGAATTAGCTCGGGAGCGGAATGTTCCGCCTTATGTGATCTTCAATGATAAGACCTTGATCGAGATGGCGGTAGAACGTCCGCAGCGGCTGGAAGAGATGCTGGAAATTTCTGGTGTTGGCGAGTCCAAACTGGAACGGTTTGGTCCAGACTTCCTGGAGATCATTCGTGATTAGAAAAATCAAACCCCGCTAACTTGCATGTTAGCAGGGTCTGATTTGCGTGAGACGCTGGGTTTCTGGGGTTACTAGGGTCAAAAGATCAGCGAATAGAGTACACCTGCGCTGACGGCCATTCCTAGGATCACGACCAGGAAGGCGGCGATCATCTGGTTTTTGAAGAGGGACTTGAGCAAGATTACCTCTGTCAGGCTGGCACCTGCGCTGCCGATGATGAGAGCCATGATTGCGCCGAGGCCCATGCCTTTGCCTGCAAGTGCTGCGGTGAGGGGGATCACGGCTTCTGCTCTGATGTAGAGCGGGATGCCGATGATAGCGGCCACAGGGATTGCGAGTGGATTGTTTTCACCCGCCCAAGAGGACACCAGATCTGTTGGCATGAAGCCATAGATCATTGAGCCGATGGCGATGCCGCCGATGAGGTATGGCAGGACTTTTTTGAAGTCTGCCCATGTTGAGTTCCATACCCTTGCCCATTTGCTTTGAACTGGCGCACTTCCGCTGCAGCTGCTGCCGCATGAAGAGGTGGATGGGGCAGCGTAGGCTTCTGGTTTCACAAACCTCTCGAAGCCAAGCTTTTCAAGCGTGTAACCTGCGATGATGGAAACCGCTAATGCGATGGTGAAGTAGAACACTGTGACACCCAGACCGAAAGTCACCGCGAACAGGCCGATGATAATCGGGTTAAGCAGTGGGCTGGCGAATAGGAACACCATCATGGTGCCAAAGCCAGCGCGGGCACGGAGCAGGCCTTTCAGGAACGGGATGGTGGAGCAGGAGCAGAATGGGGTGATGACGCCAAGCGCTGCTGCTGTGACATAGCCTTTGCCGTTTTGACTGCTGAGGATCTTCTGCACGCGGCTTGGCGGAATGTATTCCTGCAAGATGCCGACGAAGTAACTGATCGCCAGAAAGAGGATCGTCAGTTCCACAGCAAGCACTGCGAACATTTCCAGGCTGCTTATGAGCATTTCAGAGGACAGTGACATTGGGTATGATCCTTATTACGACATTTCCGGATTTGTCGAAATAATAGAATAATAGGTTTTCATGTCAAGATATTTCTAGTAATGTCGAAATATAGAAAATTCTGGTGAATGAGATGGATATCGAAAAAACTGCTAAGGCCTTGAAAGAGCTTGGACATGTAACGCGTCTTGCAATTTATAAGCGGCTTGTAAAAGCTGGCTATAAAGGCCTTGCCGTGGGTACATTGCAGGAAGAACTGGAGATTCCGGGCTCAACACTGTCGCATCATCTGTCTGGTTTGGCCTCTGCAGGCTTGATCAAACAGCGGCGTGAGGGGCGGGTGCTTTACTGTGTGGCTCAGTTTGAGCAGTTGGATGAAGTTCTGCAGTTTTTGCGAGCTGAGTGCTGTATCGACGACAAGTTCTATACGGATGACGATGGCCTTAAAGAGCTGAAGCGTGGCTGATCTTTGAAAGAGGCATAGTTGAGTTTCTCTGACTTGATGGTCAGCACGGAGGAGTTACAGTATCTGCATTTCACAATTGCAGGTATTTGAAGTGGTTGATCAGATTGAGTTTGTGCAGGCTGTAACGGAGAGTTCCAGCTTGCAGGAGGCCGCACAGAAAGCGGGCGTGTTGTTCTCAAAATTTCCCGGATACAAGCTGTTTACGCTTACCGTGACGCATCCTGACGGGAGCCATGTGGTGCGGTTGTTTTCCAGCGCGGAAGGTTCTTATGGTACCTCTGGCACCAAGCCGATTGAAAAAGAAGGTGGCTGGTATGAGCGCGTGCTTGTGCAGCAGAAGCCGTTTCTTGGGTACACCATTGAAGATGTGAAAAACTACTTTCCTGACCATGAGAAGATTGCTGCCATGGGGCTGGGTGCAACTCTGAATTTGCCAGTGGTGGTGTCAGGCGAGGTAATTGGCACGGTGAACCTGCTGGATGCAGACCATGCCTACACGGAAGCAGATGCGGAGAAGAGCTTTGCGTTGTCGCAGGCGCTGGCGCCACTCTTTTTGAAGGCGCGGGAAGAGCTGGCTGCCGTTTGATTTCAATTCATCTGTTTTCGCTTAGTGGGCCTTTACCTTAAGGCCCGAAACCTTCCATTTTCGCCGAGTTTCTCCCGATTTGTTTCTCTCAGGGTAACCATGAATGGGGCATGAAAGATGCTCCATTCCGTCCGCGTTCTGCGCTGGCACCATGCAACCCCTGAGAGACGAGCGGTACAGGCTATGGCTTCTGGTGGCGAACATGAGCAATTCGCTGGGCATCTTCCTATCTTCATCACTGCACCGGGCAGTACAGATGTTTTGATGGTGGTCACCATCTTCATCGCCATTGGTGCGGTGTTGCTGGCGGGTGTCTTTTACTTTTCCCTACATGCCCTGCCAGAGAAGATGGCGCACAAGTATGGGCGGTCGCATATGCAGATCGTGGCCCTACTGGCGGTGTTGGCGTTGTTCACGCACAACAACTACTTCTGGATTGCAGCGCTGTTGCTGGCTGCGATTAACCTGCCGGATTACGAGACACCGCTTAACACCATCGCCAACTCCTTGCGCAAGACGATAAAGGGGAAGAAACAGAATGATTGAGTTTCTTCTTTGCTCGCTTGTGACGATCCTGCCGGACTATCTGTTTCGTCGCTACAAGCAGGGTAAGCGGATCGGGCACGAGATTACGTTTTTTACGGTGTGGTATGAACTGCGCTGGGGGATTACCGGGGCGCTGATGCTGACCATTGCGCTGATCACGCTGGTTTTCTTCTATCACCCAACCACGTCCAACGTGCTGTCGTTATATCGCACCGTTTCCATCCTGCCGGAAACGGCGGGGCGGGTTGATCTGGTGGTGGTGGAGAACAACCAGCATGTGAAGGCCGGGCAACTGCTGTTTACGCTGGATTCTTCTACTGAGAAAGCTCAGGTGGATACGGCGCAGAGTGAAGTGGATGAGATTGATGCTGAGATCCAGCTTGCGAACTCTGAGCTGATCAGTGCGGAAGCTATGATCTCTCAGGCGCAGGGTGCCTATAATCAATCTGTCAGTGAGTTGGAGCGGACGCTGGACCTACAACGGCGCAACTCTGATGTTGTGACACAAAAAGAAATTGATACACGCGAAAATCAGGTGGTTGTGCGCAAAGGACAGCTGGATGCGGCTGTTGCTAACCGGGATATCGTGCAGACGAAGATTACCGTGAGCCTGCCTGCACAGCGGACCAGCGCGATTGCGCGGCTGCATCAGGCGGAGTCCGCCTATCACAAGAAGTTTGTTTATGCTGGCGTTGATGGTGTGATCACGCAGTTCATTCTTCAGCCGGGTGATATTGTAAGCCCGATCCTACGTCCTGCTGGTATTCTCGTACCTTCTACGACGGGGTATGGGCGATTTCAGGCGGGCTTTGGGCAGATTACTGCTACTGTGATCAAGGTTGGCATGGCGGCAGAGATTACCTGTGCGTCGCGACCGTTTGAGGTTATTCCGATGGTCGTGGTGGACACACAGGACTTTATCTCCTCAGGTCAGTTCCGCCCGACGGATCAGCTGGTGGATGCGCAGGATGTTGCGCGTCCGGGAACCTTGCTGGTGATCATGGAGCCGCTTTATCCCGGTGATACGAATGGTATTCCTCCCGGCAGCAAGTGCATTGCCAATGCCTACAGCAATTATGGTGAGCAGATTGCAGCGGGTGAGTTTGGGTTCTGGGGCGGCCTTTACTATCACATGGTGGATGCGACCTCGATCATGCACGCGCTGATCTTGCGGTTCCAGGCGTTGGCCTTTCCAGTCAAGGTGTTGGTGTTATCCGGTCATTAAAGCAGTTCGCATTTAAGCTGAAACACCTGAACTGCTTTAGCCTTTGTTTTTGCGAATCTTTATCCGAAAACCGGTTTCCACTTTTCGGAGATACGCTGTAGAGCGTGTGGGGCGCTATTTTCGAGCGCCCACAAAGATGCCGGTGAGCACCATGCCGACCAGGCCGATGACGGTGGTTGCAGTGCTGCCTACGAGGAACTCCAGTACGCTGTCGGCCAGATTGAACGAGTTGCCATAGACATTTTTGAAGCCTGCCAGCACGAGGATGAGGGCAACTGTGCCGCAATACACGCACATGAACCAGTAGGCTTTGCCTGCGTAGGGTTTGATGAGGGCGTCCAGCTCCTGCTTGGTCGCGAGCCGTGACTTAAGCTCCATCAGCTCGTTCTGAAGCAGGGTGTTGTCATCAGACAGGGCCTGACGGTCTTTCAGCAGCTGCTCGAACCCGATCTTGGCGGGTGGGTCCACCTCAATAGGGAGCTTGGAGACGGCTGCGTCAATGTCATCCACAGTGAGTGGCTTTTCGAGTGTGTCCTCGAATGTATCGTTAGGCGGCATTGATCCGACCCGCTGTTTGTATGGACTGCTCTTCTTCTGCGTGAGAGCGGCCCGCTAAGGCGAGTTTGATGTAATATTGTCGGGTGCGTTCTGTATCGATTTCTGCGTTTCTCCCCTTCTCGAAGTAGGCATGGGCCCATGGAGAATTCGCTTGATGGGTGAGATCTGACAGTTGCTGCGGTGTGTAGTTACGGTACTTCTTCCAGACGTGATCAATGATGTCTTGCTCACTACCATTGATGCGACCAGTGACGATCTGGCCGGTGACGGGATCTGCAATTTCACAATTGGGGCCTTTGTGCCCGCCCTCCTTTATGAAATCCCATATCTGCCGAAATACTGGGCCATTCTTCCAAGCTTGGGGAGCTGAGTTCACCAATGGCTCACCGTTGATTGCGAGGTTCCAGCCGTTGGCGATGGCAACGAGTTTTTGAATGTACATCTGAGATGGGTATTCAGAGCTGCCTCGGCGTCTCAGAAATTCATTGGCGATGGCACAAGGCGAGTGTCTTGGCATTTTTTGCCCCTACAAATGCTGTTGGAACAAGCAGAAAATTGCTTAGAAAAACATATGGTACGCAACGTTAAGAAAATAAAACCTCTTATTGATCTTGGCTAGTGAAATTTGGTTGTACCCCTGAAAACTAAGCGGTTACGTTGTGGTTATCTGTGCGTGTTGGATGCATTTAACTGGCTATAAATCAGGGAATACAGCTTTTACGACTGCGAATTGTAGCTGGTGATGTTTCCAGTGATTTGAGTCGGCGTACCATCGCTTACTCGGGAATGCGGAGTTGTAAACGTTGTTTCGTTTCTCTTTGGCCCGATTGATTATGTAGCTAAGTGGGGACTGCAAAACATAGGCAATTCCTGCAGGTATCAGCAGAACTGGCAGGTAGATGGCAGCGGCGATAGTGGCGATGACAGCCACTATGCTTGCGATCATATGGTAGCGCTCAGCCATGGTTGCGTGGGCTTTGTGAAAGTCCCTGAACTGGAAAACCTTGCGTTCATACCAATGGAACAGTGAGAGCGGTCCGTACATTTGGTGTCCTGCAGTGTGACTATGTTTCTGATGCCAGCTTGAAGCCTATATCTACGCTGTCATTTGGCCAAGAAAAAAGCCCGGGGCGGATGCCTCGGGCTTTTTCTGATTTGTACGCCTGATGGCTGCTGCGATTACTCGCGGTTGCCGAACAGGGACAGAAGCATCATGAACAGGTTGATGAAGTCCAGGTACAGGCGCAGCGCGCCCATAATGGCTTTCTTGCCTGCTACTTCGCTGTCATCAACAGCTGCATACATTTCCTTGATCTGCTGGGTGTCGTAGGCGGTGAGGCCTGCGAATACCAGAACGCCAACCACGGAGATTGCGAACTGCAGAGCAGAAGACGCAAGGAAGAGGTTGACCACAGACGCGATGATGATGCCGATCAGGCCCATGAACAAGAAGGAACCCCAAGCGGAGAGGTCTTTCTTGGTGGTGTAGCCGAACAGGCTCAGCGCGCCAAAGGAAGCTGCAGAGATGAAGAATACACGAGCAATGGAGTTGCCGGTGTAAACGATGAAGATTGATGAGAGAGAAACACCCATCAAAGCTGCAAATGCCCAGAAGGTCATTTGTGCAGCGGATGCGCTCATCTTATTGATCCGTGCGCTCAGGAAGAACACGAAACCAAGTGGAGCAAGCATAACAACCCACTTCAGCGGGCTACCATACAGTGCAACACCAAGGCTGGTGAGCAAAGTATTACCCATCTGAGCTGCTGCCATAGATGGATCAGTCGTCGTCGCCATCATTGAGGTGAGCAGTGCGAGCACACCGGTGATTGCAACACCGACTGCCATGTAGTTGTAAACGCGAAGCATGTAGGCGCGCAGACCAGCGTCAAATGCGGCTGCATTGGCATGAGAGCCAGCCATTCCATACCGCGTAGAATTATTGCGGTCGAAGGTCGCCATGTGGATCCTCTCTCTTGTTAAACACGTGTTTGCTGTTGGTCATACCAAACAGCACGGGTGACTGACCCGAGTTACATATCAGCAAATATGGTGGGAAAAAGGGCGTAAGACAAGAGTGCACCCTGCCGATTTTTGTAAAATCGCCCCTTAAAGCAAGATCTTTTGGTATAAACTTGGTAAAACCGGACCCTATTATTAACCAGTTGTAATGTTGCTGGCGGTGCAAGACCTTAGCCGGAAAATAGAAGAGTTGGTCTGTTAACTCATACTTCTGAGAGATGTGGACTGCATCTGCGTCGATCAACGTTTTTTTACTTGATGCAGTCCACGGAGTTTTACAGATTTCGTAAAACGGGTGCAGGTTTTTCTCCCAACACTCTCCAAGTGCCCAGTAAACCGAAGCCTACTGTGAAAATAAGAGCGCCGATGATGGCGGTGATGGCCGTTACGGGCAGAAGGGTGAAGCTGCCTTCCATCACACCTGTGATGATGAAATAAGCCGCCAGCGAGCCTGTAAACAGGGCAAAGATTGCAGTGGTGCCACCAAGGATCAGGTATTCCAGAATGTATGCCTTGATGAGACGGCCCCGTGTGGCGCCGAGTGTTTTCAAAATAACTGCATCATAAATGCGGCTTTGATGGCCTGCTGCCAATGCGCCAGCCAAAACCAGTACACTTGCGAGGAGTGTGATGGAGGAGGCGCCACGTATGGCCCATGCGAGCTGACCGACAAGGTCATTCACCTGTGCGATCGCATCTTTCACTCTGATTGACGTGATCGTTGGGAAGGCTAGTGTAACTTCCTTCAGCAGATCAAGTTCTTGCTGCAGAGTTGCTTCGCCCGGCCAGCCTACGGTTGCCAGATGGGTATGAGGTGCGCCTGCGAAGGTGTTTGGTGAGAAGATCATCACGAAATTGATGGACATACTTTCCCAGTCCACCGTACGGAAGTTTGCAATTTTCGCAGAGATCTGGCGTCCAAGCACGTTGACGGTGATCTTATCGCCAATACTCAAGCCCAGCTCGCGGGCGTTGTCGTCAGAGAAGGAGACGAGCGGCTCGCCAGTGTAATCCTTCGGCCACCATTCGCCTGCTGTGACAATGGAGTTTTCAGGCAGAGTTTCGGAATATGTGATGCCGCGGTCACCGCGCAGGATCCATTCCGCTTCTGGTGGAGCGGGATAGTCTGATGCAGGGATGCCTTTCAGCTCGACGATGTTTCCGCGCAGCATTGGAACCGCGTTGAACTCTGTGCCTGCTGCTTTTTCAGTGACGAGAGCTTCGAAGGCGTCTTTTTCGTGGTTTTGAATATCGACGAAGAAGAAGCTTGGAGCCTGTTCCTGAGCTGCCTGATTGAGTTCACGGCGTAGATTGCCATCAATCAGAGCCAAAGCGACCAGCAGTGACAGGCCCAGGCCGAGTGATAGCACGACGGATGGTGTTAGTGCGCCGGGGCGATAAATGTTTGTGATTGCCAGACGCAGCTCTGTGGAGCGGACTGTTGGCACCTTACGCGCCGCTGCCATGATGAGGCGGGCTACGACAAGCAACAGCAGATATGTGCCAGTGCACGCGCCAATGAAGATGATCGCGATGGTTTTGTCGTAGGCCATAACAAGTGCGAGGCCTGCCAGCAGAACCAAGGTTACTGCAGCGCCAGCGATATACAGCGGCTTTGGATAGCGGCTGCGAGTGCTGACTTCATCACGAAACAGCACGGTTGGTGCGATGTCGTGGGCTCTGCCAAGTGGCCAAAGAGCAAAGGCGAGGGCGGTGAGATAGCCGTATGCCATGCCGAGCAGCAACTGAAGCGGATAGACTGCTTGTACAGCGTTGATTGGCAAGATGGATTGCAGCGCTGCCATAGCCACAAGCGGGATCAGAGCACCCAGTGCCATGCCGATGAAAATGCCAATTGTGGCGAGGACCATCATCTGAATGAGATAGACCTTGAAGACAAAGCCACCTGATGCGCCGAGGCATTTGAAGCTGGCAATGACTTCCCGGCGGGTATCCATGTAACTGCGCACAGCGTTTGCCACGCCAACACCGCCCACCACGAGGGACGTGATGCCGATGAGCGTGAGGAACTGGGCGAAGCGCTGAATGTTCCGTTGCAGGCTTGGGGCTGCTTCCAATTTGGAGCGGATACGCCAACCAGCATCAGGGAACTGACTGTTTGTCCGGTCAATGGCTTGCTGGAGCTGATCTTCCGGCACGTTGTCGCCCATGCGGACGCGATACGTGTAGTTGACCAATGAGCCGGGGCGGATCAGGCCAGTGTCTTGCAATGCTTCCTGAGAGATGAGGAGGCGAGGACCGACTGTCATGCCAGACGAGAGTTTGTCCGGTTCCAGCTCAATTGTATCGGCGATGCGGAACTCGGTTTTGCCGACGGCAATCTGGTCACCCACTTCCAGACCAAGGCGTGCCAGTAGGGCAACTTCAGCCACAGCATTACGCAGGCCTTCTGTTCTGCCGTTGATGGTCGCTTGCAGGTCCTTGCCAGAGGAGAGGTCGAACTCACCAATCAACGGGTAGGGATTATCAACTGCCTTTAGCTCAACCAGTGTCTGGTTACCTGCGGTGTCGGTACGGGCCATCGCGCGCAGGCTGGAGATTCTGGAGATGTCGCCCATACTTTGCAGGTGGGCGAGCTGATCTGGTGTTGCTTCTCGGTGAATAAGAGAGAATGCGAGGTCGCCGCCAAGGATGGCCTGACCTTCTGCTGAAATGCCTTCTGTCAGCGCACGGGAAAAGGAGGCAACGCCAGCAATGGCGGCCACGCCCAGTGCGATACAGGCGATGAAAACGTAAAACCCTTTGAGGCCGCCCCGCATTTCGCGCAGGGCAAAACGGGCTGCAAGGCCAAAGCCGGGCTGGAAGCCGTTTGAGTTGGTTTGGCTCATCGGGCGCGTACCTCACGCACTGCAGGGCCTTCTTCCTCAACCGTGCCGGAATGCACCCGGATTTTGCGCTGACAGCGGTCTGCCAGAGATGGGTCGTGTGTGACGAGGACGAGTGTGGTGTTCTTGCGTTCCTGCGCGTTGAACATCAGCTCAATGATTTGTTCACCCGTGGTTTCATCCAGATTGCCCGTTGGCTCATCTGCGATCAGAATTTCAGGATTGGTGACGAGGGCACGGGCTACGGCAACGCGCTGCTGCTCACCGCCAGAAAGCTGAGTTGGGTAGTGGTTGAGGCGGTGGCCAAGGCCGACGGCTTCTAACTCTTCTTTTGCACGGTCAAATGCTTTGGGATCACCGGAAAGCTCAAGGGGGACGGCGACATTTTCCAGTGCGGTCATATTCGGGACCAGGTGGAAGGACTGGAAGATGATGCCGACATTTTGACCACGGAAACGGGCGAGTTCATCCTCGCTCATTGTGCCGAGTTCTTGCCCTGCGGCTTTGACGGTGCCTTTGTCTGCGCGTTCCAGACCAGCCATTACCATGAGCAGGGTTGATTTGCCTGAGCCGGATGGCCCAACAAGCCCGACGCTTTCGCCGGTGCTGATAGAAAGATCAATGCCTTTGAGAATATGGGTGCGGCCTGCGCCGTGGCCCAGGCTGAGGTGAACGCCGTTTAAGTCTAATGCCGGATTACCTGTCATTCTTCCACCTTGATGTGCAGGCGATGCAAATCCCTGAATTACATCTTATAATAAATTCGTTGGCGGCTCTTGTCGCAGCCGCACTTGGGAAGCATATGGGTAGGGTGGATTGCATCGTCCAGCTCGGTTTGAAAAAATCTAAGGTATTTGAATGTCTGGATCACGAAAAGTTGAAGCTAAATCTGGTGTGCTGCGTTTTTTCAGTGGTGCTGTCATTGCGCTGGGCCTTGCGTTTGCAGGTGCTTCCACCGGACTGGCGCAGGATGGAGCCGAGCCAGTGAAGCTGGTTGCCTTTGGCGATAGCCTGACGGCTGGTTATCAGTTGCCACCTGAAGACGCCTTTCCCGTAAAGCTGGAGAAGGCCCTACAAGAGCGGGGCTATAACATCACCGTGGTGAACGCTGGTGTGTCCGGTGATACCAGTTCCGGCGGTCTATCGCGGTTGAACTGGTCTGTAGGGGACGACGTGGACGGAGTGATCCTTGAACTGGGCGCAAATGATGCGTTGCGTGGGCTGGACCCGTCTATAACGCGCAAAAATCTGGATGCGATGCTTGCTCAACTGGTGTCGCGCGATATTCCGGTGCTGCTTGCTGGTATGATGGCGCCGCCTAATCTGGGTGACCAATACGGTCAGGAGTTTAACTCCATTTATGGTGATCTTGCCGAGAAGCATGATGCATTGCTTTATCCGTTCTTTCTGGATGGTGTGGCAGCGGAACCTGAGTTGAACCTTGGTGACGGCATGCATCCAACAGGTGAAGGTGTTTCGATCATTGTCGAAAAAATTCTGCCTTCCGTTGAACTGCTCATCGAACAGGCAAAATCTTAAAGGCTGATGATCTTCCTTTTCAGGCTGGAACGCTGAGTCTGCTTTAAAGTATTGACTTGCTATGCCTTCCTGTCGGAAAAACACCTTCTACTTTTCGAAGATGCGCTTAGCGATGCTTGCTATGCCACTTCCTCTGCCGACCTCCATCCATGAGGCAGATTTAGCAAAACAGAATTCAGGGCAGGATCCGTTGTCTTTGGACGAGGCTGGATCATTGTCCTTTGTGCCCGGTAGGGGGCATGAAAAAGAAAAGCAGCTTGGGGCTGCAAACGGGGAATACATGGAATTTCGTAAATTGGGGCGTACAGACCTCGACGTCTCCAGCATCTGTCTTGGTACGATGACATGGGGTGAACAAAACACCGAAGCTGAAGGCCACGCTCAAATGGATTATTCCTTGGAGCAGGGCATTAATTTCTTTGATACTGCAGAGCTTTACGCCGTACCGCCGAAGCCGGAAACCAAAGGCCGGACCGAAGAAATTATCGGAACATGGTTCAAGAAAACCGGCAATCGCGACAAGGTTGTTCTGGCAACCAAGGTTGTTGGTCGTTCTGTTCAGGACTGGCACCGTGAAGATGGTTCTACGAGCCAGCTTTCCCGCGCGCAGATCATGGAAGCAGTGGATGCCAGCCTGAAGCGTTTGCAGACAGATTACATCGATCTGTATCAGCTGCATTGGCCAGACCGCAATGTGTCCGGTTTCGGTTCTGTTAGCAATATTTGGCAGGCGGTGGACCCGGCTGAAGACGAAAATGCGATCCACGAGACCCTTGAGGTTATGCAGGAGCTCGTGAAGGCGGGTAAAATCCGCCATGTAGGTCTTTCCAACGAAAGCCCATGGGGCACCATGAAGTTTGTGCAGGAATCTGAAGAGCGTGGTTTGCCGCGAATTCAGTCTATCCAGAATGCGTACTCTCTGGTGAACCGTCTGTTTGAAGTGGGTGGCGCTGAGATTGCTCATCGCGAGAATGTTGGCCTTCTGGCATACTCCTCTCTGGCGCAAGGTTATCTGACCGGCAAGTACCGTAATGGCGCGCTGCCAGCTGGTGCGCGTAAGACGCTGTTCAAGCGCCTTGGTCGTTACGAAAATCCATTTGGTCAGCAGGCGATTGATGCTTACTGCGATTTAGCTGCTGAGCTGGGCGTTGATCCGGCCATTATGGCGCTTGCGTTTGCTCATTCTCGTTCATTCGTGACCTCCGTGATCATTGGTGCGACGAACATGGAGCAGTTGGCGACAGATATTCGTGCGATTGACTTTGAGATGACTGAAGAGATCGTGGCGCGGATTAACGATATCCACCTGCAGTACACCAATCCTTGCCCGTAATCGCCAGGTAGATTGCATCAACCTGTTTTAAGAAAAATGTGCCGGAGCCTTGTGTGGGCTTCGGCATTTTTCGTTTTGAAAGAGTGGAAAGAAAATCCCCGGATGTTCGTAGAGCTGTGATTTTCTGCTTGTACTCTGGCGCTAAACGTGAGCTAATTTATTATCTACATTAGTGGAGGGTCCTGATATGCCTCGCCTTTTCACTGGCCTAGAGCTGCCTTCGGGTACCGGGATGATGTTGAGCGTTATGCGCGGAGGACTGCGCGGCGCTCGATGGATCGACCCAGAAAATTACCACATCACATTACGGTTTATAGGAGACATCGATGATCGCATTGCCGATGAAGTTGCCTATGAGCTGGCACGGGTGAATCGCGCTCCGTTGACGATCAAGCTGACCGGGCTGGGATCGTTTGGGGGAGCCAAACCAAATGCGCTTTGGGCACGCGTTGAACCCACTCAAGAGCTGGCGGAGCTTCAATCTGAGCAGGAGCGCATCTTGCAGCGGCTGGGCCTACAGGCAGCTCGGCGCAAGTATATGCCGCATGTGACATTGGCTCGGTTGAGAGGGACATCCCCTGCAGAGCTGGCACATTGGCTTGAGATGCGGGGTGAATTCTCAGCACCTGCATTCACCGCTGGGCGGTTCGTGCTCTTCTCAGCAAAAGCGGCAGTTGGTGGAGGGCCGTATCTGGTGGAAGAAAGCTACCCTCTGGCTGCCTGATATGGTGGATTGAGGAAGGGAGAGGCGTACTGTTGGTACGCGTCTCTATAAATAGCTTCGCTCAGGGCAGGTAGGAGGATACGTTCTCTAGAATCTGACTGCTCTGTTGCTGTAACCGCCATGAGGTTTTGTGTACTAAGCCTGCTGCTGAGTGGGTTCCTGTCAGTTGATAGATGTCCTTGTTTAGGAAGGCGAGCAAGTCGTCCAGTTCCTGACGGGGGACATAGCTGAGGACTCCGGTTACATGCGCGTAAGTCAATGAGGCTGGCTTAGTTGCGACTGTAGCATCGGCTGTTTTTACTCGATATCGGATCAGCTTTGATTTGGGTTCAAGCCGTACAAGCCTTGATTTTGCTTTTAGCTGTTTCAGAGCGGACTTTGCTGGATAGCGGATGAGTTTGCTATCGGCGGAAATTGGTTTCAATGCATTGTTAGAAGGTGCGCTGATTTGGGTGAGACCAGGACCAACGGCACGGGTCTGTGTCAATGCCCAAGTGCTGCCAGCTAATACCAGTGCTGAGCCCGCGATAAGACTTGCAAAAATAAGAGGCCGCAACATCGCGCTCTCCATTTCAATGTAAATTAAATAAAAATTTAACTAAAGTGTACCGTGTAAATTGCATAATGCAACCGGAGATGGTGAGTTTATTGCCGTAAAGTTAAAATCGATAATTTTGTCCGATTGTAAGTTAATTGTATTCAGCGAATAAATTTAGAAAAATTGCATATGAACATGTTGCAGCCACAGTCATCAGAGAAATTGATCTAAGAAAAACAAAGGATAGAGGTCTGTTTATGGGAATGGATCGACTAATCGAGCAACAAATTCGCCGATCACAGATGAATGGTTCTATGGATCGCCTTGAAGGTGCGGGAAAACCTATTCCCAGAAGGTCCGGGACAAATTTCGCTCAAAGTGCACAAATGAGTGTGGTGAATGGAGCTGGTGGTAGCATTCAGGGAGAACTGAAACTGCGCCGCGAGATCTCCACATTGGAAGATCAGCTTAAAGCTGCGACCAAGACTGACGAGCGATTTGAAATAAGAAAGACGCTTATGGATAAGCGCCTTGAACTCTCAGTTTATGAAGAAGCGCGACGGAAGTAATCGCGCTTCCTATTCTTATCTGGAAAACGTTCTACAGCTCGGTTTCATCCAGCAGACGGCGTGCGATTACCTGCGCCTGAATTTCTGCTGCTCCCTCAAAGATTGAGAGAATACGTGCATCGCAGAGTACTCGAGAGATCGGGTACTCTTGTGCGAAGCCGTTGCCGCCGTGGATCTGCAATGCGTTGTCTGCTGCAGCCCAGGCCACACGTGCGCCGAGTAGTTTCGCCATACCTGCTTCCAGATCACATCGTCTGCCACTGTCTTTCTCCCATGCGGAGAAGTAGGTGAGCTGGCGGGCGATCATGGTTTCGCAGGCGATGATGGCGAGTTTGTCTGACACGCGCGGGAAGTTGATGAGTGATTTGCCAAACTGGACACGCTCTTGCGCATAACGCAGGCCAAGGTCCAGAGCGCATTGAGCGACACCGATTGCACGGGCGGCAGTTTGAATGCGGGCGGACTCGAAGGTTTGCATAAGCTGTTTGAAGCCTTGACCTTCCACCTGACCCAGCAGGTTCTCGTCTTTGACTTCAAAACCGTCAAACGCGATTTCGTATTCCTTCATGCCGCGATAACCGAGAACTTCAATCTCACCACCTGACATGCCTTCAGCCGGGAATGGCTCTTCATCTGTTCCACGAGGCTTTTCCGCGATGAACATGGACAGGCCTTTGTATCCAGGCTCTTCCGGCTTGGTGCGGGTGAGCAAGGTCATGATGTCGGCACGGACCGGGTGGGTGATCCATGTTTTGTTGCCGGAGACCTTCCATGTGTCGCCGTCTTTAACTGCGCGTGTTTTCAACGACGCGAGATCTGAGCCGGTGTTTGGTTCGGTGAAGACTGCAGTTGGCAGAGTTTCACCAGAGGCGATGCGTGGGAGCCACTTGGCTTTCTGTTCTTCCGTACCGCCGCCGAGAATAAGTTCTGCCGCGATTTCGGAGCGGGTGCCGAGGGAGCCAACGCCGATATAGGCGCGGGAGAGTTCCTCTGAGACCACACACATGGATTCTTTACCAAGGCCCATGCCGCCGAATTCTTCCGGAATCGTCAGGCCGAATACGCCCATCTCTGCCATCTCATTGATGATCTCAAGAGGGATGTATTCGTTTTTCAGGTGCCATTCGTGAGCAAACGGGGTGACCTTTGCTTCCGCAAACTTGCGCATCTCCTCGCGAATTTGCTCGTAGGTCTCGTCCAGTCCAGTTGCTCCGATGGTGGATTGGCCTTCTGCGTGCTGCATGAGTTCTGCAAGACGCGTGCGCAGGGCTGGTTGGGTGCCGTCCGCAATGACTGCTTCAACAGCTTCGGTGTGATGGCTGTTTGCTTCATTGCGGCTGATACCTAAGTCGGAGAGGCGAAGGATTTCGCCCTGACTCATTGGCAGGCCACCAAAGACTTGTGCGGTGTATTCTGCAAGGCCTATGCGCAGGATCAGGCTTTCCACTTCGCCGAAAGCGCCTTCGGTTTCCAGCCGTTCGCCATATGCGTTCAGCTGCTTGAGGGCTTCCACATAAGTTGCAAGCCAGGCAAGACCGTGGGTGGCGCGCTGTTCTTGCTCCATGAGAGCGGAGGCGATGCGGCCATCTTTCAATACGCGCAGTTTTACGTTTTTGCGCGCGATGCTAAGCAGAGCTTCAAGAGATTTTAGCGCCTGAGCACGTGTTTCTTTCGATGGTGCGACTGCTTGTTCTATTGTATTCACCGTTTCCGACACGGCTTGCCTCCCTCAATCCACTCGGTCATTGTGCACTGCAAACTTAAATAGGATGTGTATTTGTGCAATGCCCTAAAGGTGGGAGCTTTCTTCATGAATATTTCTTGAAGTCCCGTCTATTATCTAACTTGAAACTTACATAGAGACAGACCAGATCAGTTTTATGAAGAAACGTGGCCTTTGGGGAAAATTGTATCAGGTGCTTGCAGATGCTCTCGGGCATTTCAACTCTGATGATGGCTATGCCGTGGCGAGCCATGTGGCTTTGTCATCATTGATGGCTCTGTTTCCATTTCTGATTTTTGTGGCGGCGTTCTCTGGTTTTCTCGGTCTGAACTCGGTTGCGCAAAGTGCGACGGAGTTGATTTTTGACGTCTGGCCTGAACGGGTGGCTGGTCCGGTTTCCGGTGAGATTAAAGCTGTTCTGACACAACCGCGTGGTGATTTGTTGACCTTCGGTGTGGTTGTCACGCTTTGGTTCTCCTCCAATGGCGTTGAAGCCATGCGAGTCGGGTTGAACCGTGCTTATCGGGTTCGAGATACTCGAAGCTGGTTCTTCTGCCGGACACAGTCCATTCTGGCCGTTCTGATTGGTACCGCTGTTTTGATGGTTTCAACGTTCCTGATCGTGTTTGGTCCGCTGGCTTGGGAATGGGCTGTTCATCTGGCGCCGGTTATGGAGCAGTTCAGCTACAAGGCGAATATCGTCCGTTATGGCATCACATCTTTGTTGCTGATGTGTGCTCTTTTGACAGCTCATATGTATCTGCCGGCTGGTCGCCGGAGCTTCTTTGAAGTGCTGCCCGGCATTGTGTTGACCATGATCTTGTGGATCATCGCTGGTACGGCCTTTGGTGCTTATCTGGCGCGGTGGGCGAACTATGTGTCTTTGTATGCTGGTCTTGCTGGTATCATGACGGCCATCATCTTTATGTATCTGACAGCCGTCATCTTTATTCTGGGTGGTGAGTTTAATGCGGCGCTTATGCGTGTTCGCCGTGTGAACCAGCGTGTTGAGGCTGGCCCTTGCTCTGATGCGGAAGGCTGAACTTAAGCTTTCTGTTTTGGCCGACAAACTGCGATTGCTACCACAACGATGGCCATGCCTATCAGCTGAATGAGGTTGAGCGTCTCTCCGAAAAGGAAGTAGCTTTCGATGGCTGCTGCGACGGGTGTCAGGTAGAACAGCGTTGCTGTTGTTGATGCGGCTCCGTGCTGGAGCAGGTACATGAGCAGCAGGACTGCGCCCACTGACAACACAATGACCAGCCATGCCAGTGCGAAGATCAGATCTCCTGACCAGGTGATGACCCAGCTTTCTGTCATGGACAGCGGCAGCGTTATG
The DNA here is from genome assembly GCF_001623075.1 of Pseudovibrio sp. Ad37. GTDB lineage: Bacteria > Pseudomonadota > Alphaproteobacteria > Rhizobiales > Stappiaceae > Pseudovibrio. The sequence goes on along the minus strand of NZ_LMCF01000001.1, from coordinate 36,050 downwards.
AGCAGGGCGCCGAAATACTGGTAGAAGATGCCTGTGACCAGATCCGTATTCGTTGGCTGACGCTTTTGCCATGTGGTGCCGATGGCGATGCCAAGGGTTGCCACAAAGGCGGCTGCTACAGTCCAAAGAGGGATCTGCGCAACGCCGCTTCCCATCTTAGGCAGGATCACCAGCACGATACCGACAAACCCCGCGGCTAAGCCGATCCATTGGCGCGGCGTCACATCTTCTTTCAGCAGGAAATATGCGAGTGTGCCGGTGATGAAAGGTTGCAGACCAGTGATGAGAGCGGTTACGCCTGCTGGCATTCCGTTGTCGATGGCCCAGAAGACCCCTGAGAGATAGATGCCATGCACCAGCATGCCTGTAATGACGGCATGGAGGACCTGCTGGCGCGTTAAGGCAAAGCTTCTGCCAGATAACCAGACAATCATGCCCATCAGCGGTAGGACGAGCAGGAAGCGGAGGCTCAAAAAGGCAAAAGGCTCTGAGTAGGGTGCTCCGAGGCGGGCACCGATGAAACCGGTGGACCAGAGCAAAACGAAGATAATGGGAACTAATTTGGTAAGCGAGGGCAATGGTGTGTCTTATTTTTATGCGTCCTTAGCACATGACGCTGGGTGGGGTGAGCAACAAAATCATTTGTGCGATGCATTATTTGTAATCTTTAAACGATTTGAGCCTATACCTATGAGGAATAATTAAAAATACTATTAGTAATTTTATTGGTCTAGGGGTCTCCGATGCGAGTAAATTGGACGCGGGCTATTTCTTCTACGGGAAATAAAGTTTTCTCGTTAACTCGGAATGTAAGTATTCGGTTTCGGGCAATTGCTCTTGGTATTCTGACACTTATCGGATTTGGTGGTGTTGGCTTTGTTTATCTTTGGAGCCAACAGCAAACGGAGGCTGCCTTTCTGCAGTCGAAAGAATACACCGAACTTGCTGAGCTGAGCCAGACGATTGCAATTACCGCAGGTGTGTTGCAATCGACACAAAAAGATTATGAAAATGTGCCGAGTGACAGTCTGAAAAGTCGATTCGACACGTTGGTTGGTGAAGCGCAGACTGAATTGCAGGAGTTAAATGCGCTCCCGGTTGCCATGGATTATTTTCTTGAGATCTCTGATGCACGAGACACGATTGATGCAATCAGTGGTGCCTTTGAGATGTTGCATGGCTACCAGTCCACGCTTGGATATGATGCGGACCGTGGCTTGCAGAAAGAGCTGTCCGCCGCGCTTTCTCAGGCAGAATCCGCCGTTAAACAAAAGCACAGACGCAGCAAAGACCCCAATACGCTGAAGCTGATGCATACGTTTAGTGATCTAGCGCGTGCGCAGTTGGATTATGCGCTTACGGGTAGCCAAAATTCTCTGGGTGCGTTTGAAGTTGCATTCTCCCGTTATGAGCGCACCGTGCCGCGAGCACAAATTGACCCGGCTGTTGCTGAGAAGGTCAAAACCAACATGCTGGCCTACAAGAAGGCGTTCGAGGCTTACTCTAAGGCCTTTGATAAGCGGGCGACGAGTTCTGAGCTGCTGGCGAATCTGTTTGACCTTCTTCCGCCACGGCTTGATGAGTTGAAAAACTCTGCGGTGCAGGGTGCGAATGATGCGCAGGCGCGTCTGACAGAGACCACACAGCAGACAAACCTTTATCTGGGCATTGCAGTTGGTGGTATCGCGCTAACGCTGTTCATTCTTGGCTCTCTCTTGATCTTCGGTATTTTGCGTAACCTGAATGCGTTGCGTAATGCTATGGCATTGCTGGCGAAGAATGATTTGTCAGCCGTTATTCCTCTCAATAAAGGCGGTAGGGAAATCTCCGCCATGGCGCAGACGCTGCAAGTGTTCCGCGACAATATTGAGGAGCGCCGGATGCTGCAGGATCAGCAAGATCATGAAAACGCTGAGAAACAGGCCCGTGCTGAGCAAGTTGATAATCTCATTGTTGGTTTCGAGCAAACCGTTGCTGAAGCGCTGAGTAGTCTGCACAGTGCTGCGGATGGGCTTGGTGAAGCCTCTAATGATGTGGGATCTGCTGCAGACAACGTGTCGAAAGAAGCTGTGTCTGCAGGACGTGCTGTTGAGAGTGCCGCTGAGAATGTTTCCAGCGCATCTGCTGCGACGGAAGAGCTAGCCATGTCTATCAACGAGATTGCGGGACAGGCTGAGCAATCAACGAGCGTTGCAGACCGAGCGGTTGAAGGTTCAAAAGCGACTGCTGAGACCATGAATCTGTTGAGTGATGCAGCAAATCGTATTGGTGAAGCTGTTGGGCTTATTCGTGATATTGCGAACCAGACGAACCTGCTTGCTCTGAACGCGACCATTGAAGCTGCCCGTGCAGGTGAGCATGGCAAAGGCTTTGCTGTGGTGGCATCTGAAGTGAAGATGCTGGCAAATCAGACTTCTCAAGCAACCGAGGAAATTGCACAGCAGGTTGGTTCCATTCAAGAAGCCTCAGCAGAAGCGGTTGGCGCTATTGGTGACGTGAGTGATGTTATTCACGAAATGAGCCAGATCGCGGCTGCTGTTGCTGCATCTGTTGAGCAGCAGAACGCAGCTATTCAGTCGATTACCGAGAATGTGGCGAATGCGACGCAAAGCTCTCAGGAAGGGGCGAGTGCAATGCAGATGGTTGAAAATGCATCCAGCAATGCACGTAGCACTGGCGGTACAGTGTCTGATCTTGCCGACGCGCTTTCTCGTCAGGCAGATCACATCAACAATACTGTTGGTGCATTCCTTGAAAAAGTACGTGCAGCCTAAAGCAGTTTGCTTTCGTTTCGACAGCTTCAAACTGCTTTGGGGATTTGCCCGGCGTATCTTTTTCTGAAAACCGCAAGGCACTTTTCAGAGATACGACCTTAAGATCTTCACAAATTTTCATTTTAAATGTGGCGCTTGCTCTGGTTTTTGCTAGGGCTAAGCGTCACATTGCTTTTGCGGTACGGGTTTGTTGAGCAAAGCAGACAACACGGATCTGCTGTGTTGTTTGACTGCGACTAATACGGGTTTTGAGAATGATTAATAAGATTGTTGTGGTGGGTGCTGGACAAGCAGGTGTGCAGGCCGCGCAAACTCTTCGACAAAAGAGATATGAAGGCGAGCTTGTGATGCTTGGAAACGAGCCTCAGCCGCCTTATCAACGCCCGCCGCTCTCCAAGAAGTTTCTGAGTGGAGATGTGGAGCCGGATGCGCTGTTTATTCGTCCAGAAGCGTTTTATGAAACCAACAATATCGATCTGAAGGTCAATGCGCATGTTGATAGCATTGATCTGGAGAAGAAGAGTGTCAGGCTGGCAAGCGGTGAAGAGGTGAGTTGGGACAAGTTGCTGCTTGCAACCGGAACTCGCGCTCGCGATTTGCCATTGCCGGGTGCGGAGCTGGAAGGCGTTGTGACGCTTCGCTCCATTGGTGATGTTGAGCTCATCAAGCAACTCTTTGTGCCTGGCAAGAAACTTGTTGTTATCGGTGGCGGTTATATCGGTCTGGAAGTGACGGCTGTTGCAAAGAGCATGGGGCTGGATGTTGTTGTGCTGGAAGCGCAGGAGCGTCTGCTGAAGCGTGTGGTTTCGCCCGATATCTCATCGTTCTTCCATGGTTTGCATTCCGGCAATGGAGCGGAACTCTTTTGCGGAACCGGTGTGACCAGCATTGAAGGGACTGATGGCAAGCTTTCTTCCGTGAAACTTGCTGATGGCAGTGAAATTCCGTGTGATCTGGTACTTTCTGCGGTTGGTGCTGTGCCGAATGCGGAGCTTGCAGAGGCCGCTGGTCTGGACGTGGATGATGGCATTCTGGTTGATGGAGCAGGGCAGACCTCTCACGAGGATGTTTATGCTTGCGGCGATTGTGTTCGCTTCTTTTCAGAGCGCTATGGACGTAGCATTCGTCTGGAGAGCGTTCAAAATGCGATTGATCAGGCAAAAGCAGTCGCTGTTGCGTTGACTGATCCCGACCATGACCACAGTCACGACTACGATCCTCTGCCGTGGTTCTGGTCTGACCAACATCATATCAAGCTGCAGATTGCCGGATTGTCTAATGGATATGATGAGGCAGTGCTTGTTGGGGATACAAGTTCCGACAGCTTCTATGTCGCATATCTGGAAAAAGGCAAACTGATTGCGGTTGATAGCATCAATCATCCACGCTCGCACATGATGGCGCGCCGGGTGATCGGGCAGGCGTGGAAAGACGGTCTGCTTCCACCAGCTTAAGTTGACGATCTTAGAGGCGTGCCAGAGAGAGCTCCGGCACGCTTTTTTAGTCAAACCTCAGCACAAAGGTTGGATTTTGGCTTTAGCGGGTGTTTTCCAGAATAAGTCGGATTACTTCCTGCGCGATTTCCATGTGAACCATGTGGCCGACACGATCGAAAACGTGGCAGGCGATTGGTCCTGGCAGTTTATGGCATTGACGGGTTGGCAAGATCTTGTCCTGTGTGCCCCAGACCACCTTGATTGGCATTGGCAGCTCGCCGAGTTTACTAGTTGGAAGTACGCCCTGACTTTCGCCTTCCAGAATAAGTCCTGATACAGCTTTGAGTGCTTCAGCAGCGCCCGGAGTGGAACGCTGTGTGGCAACATACTCTGCCAGTTTTCTTGGAAGTTCGAATTCAAGACCAACAAACTGTTCCAGCAGGACCTGTTGTTCTGCTTCGGTTTGGCCAACTGCATAACGGCGCAGAAGCTTTGCATTGATCTCTGGACCGAACCCGCCCGGAGCAAGCAAAGTGAGGCTTGCAATACGTTCTGGACTGCGCATGGCGATCAGTGTTGCAATTGCACCGCCCATGCTGTGACCCACTAGGTGGACGCGATCGAGCTTCAGCGCATCGAGAGACTTCACGACGGCTTTTGCTGAGCCCACAGCGTTGCATGGCTCAAAATCGGCCAATGCACGTCCGTGTGCAGGAAGGTCAAACGCGATTGTGCGACGTTTGTTTTCTAACTGAACTTGAATATTGCGCCATGTGCTGGCGTCGCCACCAAAGCCATGGATGAAAATAATTGGTTCTGCGCTTTCAGGGCCAAAGGCGGTGAAAGGCAGGCAGGTTACATCTTGGATACTATCGATATTCATATAGGGCCTCCCATTGGGCGTATTATATGCCCCTTTCATTCAGAGGTTTACCTGTGACTTAGGCTAAGGCAGGATTTTTTTATCAGCGGACGAACCGATAGAATTGAGCGAAAATTTTGCTTGGCATGAGGAAAATTGAAAAAAGTGAAACAAATGACCCGCGGAAGTGAGGTTTTGCTTGGATATCGATTATCAGATGTTGATAATCAGTCTCAATTTGAAACATATGGAAACTCAGAGGTCCGAGAATTTTTTTTGGTAGAGTTTGTTCTTTCTCGGCGCTGATTTATTTTTAAAATTCGACAGGTCCCGCAGGGTCAGGGGCTATCGCCAATTTCAGGGGGTGACGATGCGAGGACATCTTCGCAAGGGAATATTTGCTGTCATTTGTACGTTGGTTAGCTTTGTGTTTGTAGCACCGGCAAGCGCGGGCAAGCTGTGGAATCCAGACACACGCCAATGGGACATCTTCCCAGATTCTCCTGCTATGGCATCCAACTCAGCTCGCCGTAAGTTCAAGCGTAAGCTGATCACGTACCGTACTAATGAGAAGCCAGGTACCATCATCATTGATACCGAAGAGCGCTATCTCTATCACGTGCGAAAAAGCGGCAAAGCGATGCGTTATGGCATTGGTGTTGGCCGTGAAGGTTTTGAGTGGAATGGTACCGAGCGTATCACCCGCAAAGCAAAATGGCCGGGCTGGACGCCGCCGGAAGAAATGCGCCGTCGTGAAGCGAAAAAAGGCCGTACTCTTCCACGTTACATGAAGGGTGGGCCAGACAATCCATTGGGCGCGCGTGCGCTGTATCTGGGTGCAACCATCTACCGTATCCACGGTACCACTGAGGACTGGAGCATCGGTCGTGCTGTTTCATCCGGATGTATCCGCATGTTCAACGAAGATGTTTCCTATCTTTATGACAATGTCGATATTGGTGCCAAGGTTGTCGTGAACTAAGTCACGAATGACAGGCTAAGAGAATTAAACCCGGGGCGACCCGGGTTTTTTTATTGGGCAGTTGGATGCGGTTCAGCGGTAGCCATCTGAGACTGGTCTGCAGCACCCTTTGAGTGTTACTGGTTTTTGCCCAGGCTGTGTGATGGTGGCGACCGCCTCTCCCCAAACGAAAGAGTCCAGTGGGGTGAAGGTGCATTGCTTCTCGGAGATGGTCATTTTTAGATCGATGCTTTCATTACCTGCCTGAAGTAATGTGGTGTTCTTGTCTGTTTCATCCTTTACTGACTGAAACGGGACGCGATGGAGCAGTCCGGTGATGTTCGAGTAAGTTACGACGCTGGAGTTCCATTCAATGCTCCAAGACGGCTCAGTTCCTCCGCAGACGCCCAGAACCGGAAGATCTGTCCCGGCGAATGGGACGGGTATAGCGGTTTTCAGCTTTTGGGCTTCAACCCAACCTTCTATCTCTCCGAGGCTGACATGTTGCCAGCGTAGATCGTCAACTTGCTTTTGTTCACCGTCGGAGTTGAGAATTGTATCTCCCGGCAGTTGAACAATAACAGCTGCATCGTCTGATGGTGCATCGTAGATGGAGAGCAGGACGCCGAGGCTTTGGTCTACTTGACTGTAATAGCCGGGGGGCACTTTGAGTGCCTGGGGAGTGACTGGTTGCTCAGAGGCCGTGCCTGAGACTGGTGCCTTATCCTTTTGCGAAGAAGGTGGGGTTTCTGATTGTGCCGTGGCTAGCCGTGTCAGCATTCCCATTGAAATGCTGCTCACTAACATCAATGTTAGAAACTTATGAAATGCATTCCCCGAGAAAACTGAGACCATCTTTTGCTCCTGAGACGCGGATGCTGACAACTCCGCTGCCGCTCGTTTTGTTTTTTCAGGATAGTAGCGGAGTATCGCCTAGGAATTATTAAGTTGTAAGATACTGTTGTTTCACGTCTTTTGGTTTGAAGATGCTTGCAATTCTTTGTCGAGTCCGAGATGGAGGCTTGAAACAGCACTCAGATCACAGGTTGCCGGATGACCGTTTTTCTCTTTTCCGGTGCTGTTCGGATTGGATCGTTAAGGTAGATTTCGTGATGATGTCCGTTAGGTTTTAGAGCATGTTCTGGGAGAAACTCCTGATGAAGTTTTGTGGTGACATTGCGGAGATCCTCATAAGGACCCTTGTGAAGGATTTGGACTGAGCGGCCTTCTGTCAGGATGCCTCTTTGCAATGTCGCAGGTTTTTCTCCGAACCGCTCTATTACGGCTTCTACGCCTTGAGCGAAGAGAGTGCCATCGGTCCAGTGAGGCAGGACAATCATCAAACGCCACTTCAACTTGTCTTTGTTGCCGGCGATGAGATCGGCCATATCGTCGGCCCACCACAGGCATTCCAGAGGTGGTTCCGCAAAGCGTTTTCCCATCCGCTTCTTCGCATCACGTTTGATGGGATAGATCACGGTGAAAAGCCATTTGATCGCTTGAGCGAAGGATGCCCCTTCAGGATTTCCGCTGCCATCGATCACAGCGAATTGCATGTCAGGAACATCGACAAACGAGAAATGGTCGCTTGGCGGGCGGTATAGGTCATACAGTCTGTCTCTGAAATCGGTCGTGGTCATCGTTGTGTCCTCATGTGTTCCATGGTTTGCAGGTCATGTAATCCAGAGTTTTCTGCAGCCAACCTGCCTCTGATTTGAGTTGAGCGATGGAGTAGTCAAAGAGGGCTTCTACGTGATCAGGTAAAGGCTGCTGGTCTAATTGGATGCCTTCAATTCGGATGAGTTCTATTTGGATTGCTTTGCTACGCTGGCTTAAGGCATCTAGGGCCTGTTCTCGTTGCAGTGCTGGCCAGTGGATCATGCCCATGAGTAACGATGAATATGTTGGGCGAACTGTGGTGATGGCTGAGAGCGTCTGTGTGACGAGTGCTTCTTGACCAGCCTCGGTCATGAGGAAGCTCTTCTTAGCTTTGGCACCAGTGGGCTTCTCTGAGGTGACGAGGCCCTTCTTCTCAAGCTTACCCAATACGAAGTAAATGGAAGAGAAGCCGATTTGCGTCCACTCGCGCATCCCGCGCTGCTCGATGACCTGTTCCAGCTCATAGCCATGGCGGGGCATCTCGGAGACAAGGCCGAGGACGAGGAGTTCGCTGTCAGTGAGGCTCTCAGACATGCTATTCTAGCTTTAGAATAAGAATATATTCTAGTACTAGAATAACAGTGTTGAGTCGTCAATATCTGGCTTTTCAGAGGGCTATGTGCGGAGTGAGGCTAATGCTTGCGTGTTACCATAACCAGCATGTTGTCGCGCAGGCTCACATGTTGCCGGTAGAGTAGTAGGCAGCGACAGTTAAATTTGCTTTCACGCTTTTGGAAGTACTCCGCATAGCGATGAATGTCGTGGCGGTTCACATCCTCGATCATGTAGACGCCATGGTCTGCAAGCAGGTCTTTAACGTTCTCGAAGAAGACAATCCCCGCCTCATAATGGTGGAGGCCATCATCGATGATCAGGTCGTAGAGCTCTGGCTTTGCGTTGCTTTTAAAACCTGAGATGCTTTCCTGGCTGGTCTGATCCACCTGATAAGTCTGAATGCGGGTATCAGAGAACAAGCATTTTTCGTCGATGTCGAGGCCGGTGATCTCAGCATTGGGGAAATAGTCTCTCCAGACGCGAAGGGAAGCGCCAGGTTTACCTTCTTTGCCCATGTTTGAAAGGCAGCTGGTGTCATTCGTACCGATGCCGCATTCGAGCACGTTTGCGATCTTGTCGCGACAATGATCGAAAATCATGCTGTAGAAATCGGTGTAGGTGTGAGGCTCCCAGTTGAACTGGGTGGTTTCCGGGCAATTGGTGCCTTTGTCGCTGCCGTACACATCGCAGAGTTGAGCCAGATAGCTGTTTTTTGCAGGTGCGTAGAATGCTTCAATACGCTGTCCGAGATGCTCTTCAACGGATGCTCGTGTTCTTTCCAGTTTGGTTTTTGGGGTGAGCTGTCGGAGGACCTTGTTAAAATCGAGCGTGCTTGAAGTGTTCATGTTTTGCCGCTTCTTACAAATTAGAGCTGAAAGAAGCGTAGATTAACATTCTCAGGTTTTGGGAATACTCCCTCCTTTCTGGTGCAGATTTCCTTGGTGTGAAGCGGGAGGTAGTCTGTAATAAAAAAGGGCCGCCGAAGCAGCCCTTTCTTGAACTTGATTAATGTCGGATCAGACAAGTGCGCCGTGGCAATGCTTGTACTTTTTGCCAGATCCACACGGACAAGGCTCATTACGACCTACACGGCCCCATGTTTCAGGGTCATCGGATTCACGACCGTCTGGTGCAGATGCTGCACGTGCTTCAGCCAGTTGGCGGTCCGCTTCCATCATCTCGTCTTCACCAGTCAAAGGATTGGTGTGATGAGCTTCCATATGGGAAGGCATCTGTGGTGTTTCTGGAGCCTGCTGCTGAACCAACTCAACCATCATCAGCTGTGATGTGGTTGTCTGGCGCAGAGTGCTCAACATGTTTTCAAAGAGAGTGAAGGACTCTGTTTTGTATTCCTGAAGTGGATCACGCTGTGCGTAGCCACGCAGACCAACTGCAGAACGCAGGTGATCAAGATTTGCCAGATGCTCACGCCACAGGTTGTCGATGGTTTGCAGGAGGACTGCACGTTCGATCTGACGCATGACGTCAGGGCCGTAGTTTGCAGCCTTGCTTGCCATAACCTGATTGGCTTCTTTCTTCAGGCGCGCAGTGACTTCTTCGTCCGCAATGCCTTCCTCGTTTGCCCATTCAATGATTGGCAGATCGAGGTTCAGCTTTGTGCGTGCTTCTTCCTGAAGGCCTTGTGTGTCCCACTGCTCAGGGTAAGCGCGTTCTGGAATGTGTGCTGCGACGAGATCTTCTACGAACTCTTCGCGCATTTCTGCAACAGCTTCCTGAGTAACTTCAGGGTCCATCATTTCGAGGCGCTGATCAAAGACCACTTTACGTTGGTCGTTCATCACGTCATCGAATTTCAGCAAGTTTTTACGAATGTCGAAGTTGCGAGCTTCCACTTTCTGCTGTGCTTTTTCCAGCGCCTTGTTGATCCAAGGGTGAACGATTGCCTCGCCGTCCTGCAGACCAAGCTTCTGAAGCATGGAGTCCATACGCTCAGAACCGAAGATGCGCATCAGATCATCCTGCAAGGACAGGAAGAATTTGGAGTGTCCAGGGTCACCCTGACGACCAGAACGACCACGCAGCTGGTTATCAATGCGACGGCTTTCGTGACGCTCAGTCGCAACAACGTAAAGGCCACCAGCCTGAAGAGCTTTTTGCTTCAGTTGCTCGATCTCAGCTTTGATTTCCACTTCTTTCGCTGTGCGCTCTGGGCCAGCTTCCATATCGCCGAGTTCGGTGGAGATACGCATTTCAACGTTACCACCAAGCTGAATATCAGTACCACGGCCAGCCATGTTGGTTGCGATGGTTACAGCGCCGGGCACGCCAGCCTGTGCGATGATGGTTGCTTCTTGTTCATGGTAGCGAGCGTTTAGAACGGCAAAGACTTTCTTTTTGCCTGCATCCTTACCAGTGTACATGCTTGCAAAGCCGAGCGGATCTGACACGTCGATCTGAGTGTAGCCGTTCTTGATGAGCAGGTCGGCGAGCATCTCTGATTTCTCAATGGATGTCGTGCCTACAAGAACAGGCTGACCGCGTTCATGACAGTCATCTACGAGAACCTGAATGGCGTCGTATTTTTCGGCAACTGTACGGTATACTTCATCGTCGTCATCGACACGCTGAACAGCAACGTTGGTTGGAATATCCACCACGTCTAGGCTGTAGATGTCCATGAACTCTTCAGCTTCCGTCATTGCTGTACCGGTCATACCAGCCAGCTTGTTGTACATGCGGAAGTAGTTCTGGAATGTGATGGACGCGAGTGTCTGGTTCTCTGGCTGGATAGCAGCTTTTTCTTTTGCTTCCAAAGCCTGATGGAGGCCCTCAGAGAAACGGCGGCCCGGCATCATACGGCCAGTGAACTCGTCAATAATAACGACTTCGTCGTTGCGGACGATGTAATCTTTATCGCGTTGGAAGAGCTTATGCGCTTTCAGACCCTGCTGAAGATGGTGAACAGCTGTCACGTTCTCCACGTCATAAAGCGATTCGCCTTTTAAAAGATCTGCTTCTGTCAAGAGTTGCTCAAGCTTCTCGTTACCTGCTTCGGTGAAGGTTGCGGAGCGAGCTTTCTCGTCGAGTTCAAAGTCCTCCTCAGTCAATTGAGGAATAAATGTATCGATGAGATTGTAGAAGTCTGTGCGATCTTCCAGCGGGCCGGAAATAATCAGAGGGGTACGAGCTTCATCCACGAGAATGGAGTCAACTTCATCCACGATTGCATAATGATGCGGGCGCTGGCACATGGACTCGCGATCATACTTCATGTTGTCACGAAGATAATCGAAGCCGAATTCGTTGTTGGTGCCGTATGTGACGTCTGCTGCATAAGCGGCTTTGCGCTCTTCATCAGAGATGCCGTGGACGATCAAACCAGTTGTCAGACCGAGGAACCGGTAAACCTGACCCATCCATTCGATATCACGCGTTGCCAGGTAATCGTTCACAGTCACAACGTGAACGCCCTTACTTGTCAATGCGTTAAGGTATACTGGAGCAGTCGCAACAAGGGTCTTACCTTCACCGGTGCGCATTTCGGTGATTTCTCCAGCATGGAGAACCATACCACCGATGAGCTGCACGTCGTAGTGACGAAGACCAAGGACGCGGCGGGAAGCTTCCCGCACGACTGCAAATGCCGGGACCAAGAGGTCGTCCAGCTTAGCGCCGTTTGCCAGTTGCTCGCGGAACTCGTCAGTTTTGGCTCTCAGCTGTTCATCTGTCAGAGCTTCCATTTCCGGCTCCAAAGCAGAAATAGCGTCTACTGTGGGCTTGAGTGTCTTAATCCGACGGTCATTTGCTGAACCAAATATCTTACGAGCGAGTGCGCCGAGCCCCACCATGTGGCGGTCCTTCCTACTTTGGGCGCGCCGGTTTTTTCACGTCGCGGTCGGGCCCTAAAAATCTTCACATTCGTGATCTAACCAGTCAAAACTCTGTGAGTCTGATCTGGGTCACAGCATATTAAACACCTGCGAGTAAAAAAGCAGGCGACAGAGAGATAAGAGTGGGCCGAAAGGTTGTCAACGGCAGTTGCCGTCGCAATATAGTGCTTTGTTGTTTTGCAACTCTTTTTAAACTCTCCATAAACAGGAAAGAAAGTGATCTTATGCTTCGTAAATTTACAGGGATCCTAGGTAGTTCAGCTGCTGTTGCTGCTCTGGTTATTGGGCTGAGTGCAGCGCAGGCACAGGATGCTGATGCGGCTCCAGATCTGGACAAGCCAGTTGCCAAGGTCGGAAGCAGCGTTATTACAGAAGCAGATCTTGCTTATGCAGCTCAGGATTACGCGCAGCAATTGCAGCGTGTTCCACCAACCGAATGGCGCAAGGTTTTGACCGATGTGCTGGTTGAGATGAACCTGCTCGCAGAAGCTGGCGCAGAAGGAAAACTTGCAGAAACTGATGATTTTAAACGCTTAATGGCATTTGAACGCACGCGTGCACTGCGCAATGCGTATTTCCAGAAGTACATTCAGAGCGCTATTACCGAAGACGAAGTTAAGGCCGCTTATGAGGCTGAGTATGCCAACTATCAGGGTGCTCCAGAGATTAATGCAGCGCACATCCTTGTAGAAAAAGAAGATGAAGCAAAGGACATCATCAAGCAGCTTGAAGGTGGTGCGGACTTTGCTGAGCTTGCAAAGGAGAAGTCCACTGGTCCTTCCGGCCCTAACGGTGGTGATCTTGGTTTCTTCGGAAAAGGCCAGATGGTTCCTGAGTTCGAAACAGCTGCTTTTGCTTTGAAAGCGGGTGAGTTCACAAAAGAGCCTGTGCAAACACAGTTCGGTTACCACGTTATTCTGAACAAGGAAGCACGTACACAGTCTGCTCCAGCCTTTGAAACAGCTGAAGGTCAGATCCGCCAGGAGCTGGTTCTGGCGAAATTCCGTGAGGTGCTTGAAGAGCTGAAAGCCAAGAACACTGTGGAAATCATTGGTGCGGATGCTGATGAGCCAAAAGCTGAAGAAAGCAAATAATAGGCCTGTGCTTATTAGCTCTGCTTATTATTGAAATAAAACATCTTGTTTTTGTAGCCCCGGATGGCTTAGGCCTTCCGGGGCTACTTTTTTGCTGCAAAGGCACAGTTTTCTTCGGGAGGTTTTCATGTTCGCGACCATTTCTCCACTCGCACCCAAGTCCTATCCAGAACTTCCGGAAGTTAAGGGCGTTCGAATGGCAACTGCTGCAGCTGGTCTGAAGTATGAAGGACGTACTGATGTTCTCCTTGCTGTGTTTGATGAGCCCGCTCAGATCGCTGGTGTGTTCACGACATCTAAATGCACGAGTGCTCCGGTTGACTGGTGCAAGCAGAACCTTTCCAAAGGTGTTGCGCGTGCGATCATGGTCAATTCCGGGAATGCAAATGCGTTTACGGGCAAGAAGGGGCTCGCATCTGTCCAGCTCTCTGCGGATATCCTCTCAAAGGCGAGCGGGTTTGCTGCGGATGAGCTGTATCTGGCGTCTACCGGGGTGATCGGCGAGCCGCTACCGGCTGAGAAATTTGCTGGTGTGGCTGATGGCCTGGTGGCCGATGCAGTCGCTGACAAGTGGATGGACGCAGCCAAAGCGATTATGACCACGGATACCTATCCTAAGATGAGCACACGTCGTGTGAAGTTGGGTGATGCGACGGTTACGTTGAATGGTATTGCCAAAGGTGCCGGTATGATTGCGCCTGACATGGCGACCATGCTTGGCTTCTTGTTCACTGACGCTCCAATTAAAGCGCCTGCTTTGCAGAGCTTGCTTTCTGAGTGCGTGGGCGGCTCTTTTAATTCCATCACGGTTGATAGTGATACCTCTACCTCTGACACTGTGCTGCTGGCAGCCACCGGGGCTGCCGGAGGGGACTGGATTGAAGGTGCTGCGGATCCGCGTCTTGCGGAGTTCTGTAAAGCTCTCTCCAGCATGATGCTTGAGCTGGCTCAGATGATCGTTCGTGATGGGGAAGGTGCGACCAAGTTTGTTGAAGTGCGAGTGGAAGGTGCTGAGAGCGATACTTCTGCAAAGCGGATTGCTATGGCGATTGCAAACTCTCCTTTGATGAAAACTGCATTTGCTGGCGAAGATGCGAACTGGGGCCGTGTCGTGATGGCTGTTGGCAAGGCGGGTGAGCCTGCTGACCGTGATAAGCTTGCGATCTGGTTTGGCGACATCCGTGTTGCGGTTGAGGGAGAGCGTGATCCTGGCTATAGCGAGGAAGAAGCGTCTGCTGTCATGAAGGAAGACGAGATCATCCTGAAGGTTGATCTTGGTATTGGAAGTGGCGGTGCTACTGTCTGGACTTGTGATCTCACCAAGGAATATGTGGCAATCAATGGTGACTACAGAAGCTAAGCGGGTTCAACTTCGCCAACCGAATTGCGATCTGGAAACGGTGTTGAAGCTGGAGCAGGCAAATCTAAATTGCTTTCCCAGCCTCATGGCGCATCATGATGGGAGCTGGATTTCCCGTCTCTCGCCAGGTGGCAGTGCGCGCCGTAATAACTCTCTGAATTTTTATGATGCCCAAGACGGTGATGAAGCTGAGAGACGATTGGATTCCGCGCGAGCACGCTTCAAACGGCTTGAGATGGCGTTCCATGTTCGCTGGACACCTTTGGTTCCAACAGATGTGGATCAGGTGCTGACCTCTCAGAAGTATGCTCGTGTTGATGAGACTCTGGTGCTGTCACGATCCATCTGGGGGCTTGGCGATACTGATGTGCCTAAAGGGTACAAACTCTCCGAAGTCTCACTGAATGAATGGATTTCTAGTTACGCGCAGGTTGACGGTGCAAAGCGTGGGGAGCCTCTGAGTGAAACAGAGCAGGCACTTCATGATGTGCTTTCAAGAGTGACTGTCGAACTGATCGCGCTGGTGCTTGAAACTGAAGATGGTGTTCCAGCAGCTGTTCTGCTTGGTGTGGTGGATGGCGATCTACTCGGCATCTTTAGTGTGATGACGGCTGAAGCGTTTCGTCGTCAGGGGTTGGCTTACGCTTTGATGTGCGAAGTGCAGAGTCTTGGGGCTAAGCGCGGGGCGGAAACTGCTTGGCTGCAAGTGGTGGCAGATAATGCTGCTGCTGTAGAGCTCTACGATTCCCTCGGGTATCGAGAAGCCTATGCTTATCACTACTGCAACGATGTCCAGCCTTAAGAAAATCAGTAAAATTTCACTCGGGACCTTTGGTATGGTTTCCAAAAGGTTTTCAGAGTGGTCCTTTGTGAAACGGGAAAATAAATGAAAATTGTGATGGTTGCGGCGTGTGCCTTGATTGATGCTGATAACCGCATTCTGCTTGCTCAGCGCCCTGAGGGTAAATCAATGGCAGGTTTCTGGGAGTTTCCGGGTGGGAAGATCGAAGCTGGTGAGACACCAGAGGACTGTTTGATCCGTGAATTATCTGAGGAACTGGGAATTACAGTTAAAAAAGAGTGCCTTGCTCCCCTAAGTTTCGCGAGCCACACTTACGAAGATTTTCATCTGCTGATGCCACTTTACGTTTGTAGGCGCTGGTCGGGCACACCTCACGGGGCAGAGGGGCAAAACCTGAAATGGGTACGGGCAGTGCGTTTACGTGATTATGAAATGCCACCAGCAGATGAGCCGCTGATCCCGCATCTAATCGACCTTGTGTCTTATTAGCGGGAGATCACGGAGAACAAGAGGCAGTAATGGCGTTGAATGAGAAAGCGTATCACAATCAGAAATGTGGATTTACGATTGCTCATATGACCGAAGACGAACGCGGAGCCGCTGCAGTTGAATACGCCATTCTTGCCGCTTTGATTGTTCTTGCCATTGCCGCCAGCCTGACTGCAATTAGCAGCACGATTTCGGACAACTTCCAGTTCATCTCAGATACTTTGCTTGCCGCAATTTCTGGCTAATCAGGACTTTATTTCTTTTGTTCCAAGAGCTTCAGCCAGGCTGTGCTTTGCAGAGCCGGGCTTTAGAGGTTTTTGCTGCGATTCATGTGGTGCCCAGCCGGACAGAGATGCGAAAGTAAAGGTTGCACGGATGCGTCCATCTGCATCTGAGTAATCCTGCGCATAGATCTCTGCCGCTTTCATGAAGACCTTCTTGCTTGTCGGTGACTTCAAGCGTTCTTTCAAAGGGTTCGTTGCACCCATTGCGCGCAGATCTCTGATCAAGTCAAACATGGTGTCGTATCTGACGGTTAACCGATCTATGTCGGTTACTGGGAGTGCGAAACCTGCGCGTTGGAGAAGGCCGCCGAGATCTCTTGTATCTGCAAATGGGATGACGCGTGGCGATACGCCTTCACTGACTTCCATTTCGGCGCGCATCAGACAGTCACGTAGTTCAGCGAGCGTGTCAGTTCCTAATAACAGGCCGAGGAAAAGACCATCTGGTTTCAAGGCGCGTTTAATTTGGACGAGTGTTCCTGGAAGGTCGTCAAGCATCTGCAAGTTAAGTGAAGACACAATCAGGTCCAGGCTTGCCGGTGCGAAAGGCAGGACTGCATCATCCAAAATCAAATCAGGCTCAGACAGATTTGGGTCTGCATCGAACAGATCAGCTCGTAGCAGGTGTTTGATTTTTCCTGATGCTTTCAGTGCTTCAAAAATGTGTCCGGTGTGACCGCCGAGATCAACTCCGCAATCAAACTCTCTGCTGATGAACTCCAGACGATCTTGTAAATCTGCAGCAGCTGCCTTCATCAAGAAATCAGCGCCTTCTTGCGCTCTCTTCAATGCTGTCATGCGACGTTGTGCGATGAGTTTACGATCAAAGAGAGTGTGTTCGCTCATGAGGGCGCCTTTGGCCAGACTGTGCTGCGTGTGCACTATTGGAAATTATAACCCCATTGAACATGGAGTGATGTTCGACGGAGGCTTTGTTAGCTTACTTCTGCTGCAGATATATACGGTGAGCACAGATGAGCGACAAGTTTTCTTCTCTGGAGTGGTTGCCTGATGCAGTGGATAGAGCTGAGCAACCTCTCAAACCCAGCTTAAGCAATATAAAGGTGGCCTCTCACTTACGGCGGGGGTTAAACTTTGTTCTGGATGCTCTGTTTCCTCATAGCTGCCCGATTTGTATCGATTTGGTTCAGGGTGAAGGTGGTTTGTGTCTGTCTTGTTGGCAGACACTGGAATTGATTTCGGCTCCTTATTGTGAGCGGCTTGGTGTTCCGTTGCATTATGAGTTGGGACCGAACGCCTGGAGTGCCACTGCTCTTGTTAATCCGCCTGATTATGATCGAGCCCGGGCAGCAGCCCTTTACAATGGGCCTGCACGAGAATTGGTGAAGCAGTTCAAATTTTATGGAGAGATACGGTTATCGAAGTTTCTTGCCAGATGCATGCTCAATGTAGCAGCAGAACTTGTCGAAGCTGAGAGCTTTCTTGTTCCGGTTCCCCTCCATAGTTCGCGATTGCGAGAGCGTACCTATAATCAATCTGCCTTGCTGGTGAAGGACGTTGGTCGTCATTTGTCGGGACAGGTGCTTCTTGACGGTTTAGTTCGAACACGGCGCACCAACCAGCAAGTTGGGCTCAAACGAGGGGCAAGGACAGCCAATGTAAAAGGTGCCTTTGCAATTGCCGATCATTTTCTGCCAAAGGTATCTGGTGCTCATGTGGTGCTGGTTGATGATGTATTGACGACTGGGGCAACCGTTGAAGAATGTGCTCGGGTTTTGAAAGCTGCAGGTGCGCAACAGGTTGATGTACTTGTTTTTGCTCTGGTCGATCCTGAAAATATGTCTGATGATAGTGATTGAGTGTTGTTGAAAGGCTGTTTCAGCCTATGCGATATAACGAAGTGATCAACTTGAGTTGAGGTGGTCTTGCGGTTTACTTGGTCGTGGGCCATATAGACTTCAGTTTTGATGGCTGAATTTCTATTGGCCTTCGCTGTGTATCCAAAGGACAAGAATATGGCTCAAGTTACTATCTACACCCGTGATATGTGCGGTTTCTGTGCTCGCGCAAAAAGACTTCTTGATGAGAAGGGTGTTGATTATAAAGAATTTAACTACAGCGAAGATCCAACGATCCGTAAGGAAATGATTGCCAAAGCAAATGGTGCAAACACATTCCCGCAGATCTTTATCGGAACTGAGCATATTGGTGGTTGTGATGACCTGTTTGCATTGGAGCGCCGCGGGCACCTCGATGGTCTGCTGAGCGTTGGTCTTTAAAGAAGCTTAGGAAGCGTATTGCGAACTACGCTTTGAAAGTGAGAATTGATGACAAGTTTTGTGGCTGCATGTGTCCAGATGAGAACGGGACGAAACCCGCTCGAAAATCTTGATGTCTGTGAGGCGTTGATAAGAGAAGCTGCTGCTGAAGGCGCGGTTTATGTGCAAACGCCTGAGATGACTAATGTGCTGGAACGTAGCCGCAAAGCGCAACTTGCTGCCTCCAGTTTTGAAAGTGATGATCCATTTTTGAAGCAACTGGGTTTGCTTGCTGGTGAGTTGAATATCTGGGTCCATATCGGATCTCTGGCAATCCGGCTTGAAGATGACAAGCTGGCCAACCGCGGTTTTATGATTTCTCCTCAAGGGCAGATCTCCGCTCGTTATGACAAAATCCATATGTTCGATGTGGATCTGCCAAACGGAGAAAGCTGGCGCGAGTCTGAAAGCTACAGCGCAGGCAATGTGTCTCCTGTTATTGATCTTGGTGTGGCCAAGCTTGGCATGGCGATTTGCTACGATATCCGTCAGCCAGCGCTGTTCCGCGAGCAATCCAAGGCTGGCGCGCAGGTTTTGACTGGTCCGGCTGCTTTCACCAAGCAAACTGGTGAAGCGCATTGGCATGTATTGCAACGCGCGCGGGCGATTGAAAACGGTGCCTTTGTTGTGACAGCTGCACAAGGTGGAACACATGAAGATGATCGCCAGACCTATGGTCATAGCTTGATGGTTGACCCTTGGGGCAAAGTGATTGCAGAGCTTGATCATGATGAACCGGGCGTTTTGCTGGGTGAACTTGAAATGGCAAAAGTGGATGAAGCACGTCGACGTATTCCTGCCATCGAAAATGCACGTGAGTTTTCCGTTGTGACTGTTTCCCTCAATGGGGAGATGGTTAGTTGATTAACTACTCACTTGCCTGCGACGACGGGCATGAATTTGACGGATGGTTCCGGAATTCTGGCGACTACGATAAGCAAAAAGAATTGGGGCTGGTCACGTGCCCGTTTTGTGATAGTGCATCGATCCATAAACGCTTGATGGCGCCGAATGTTTCTACTTCGAGAAGTCGGAAGAAGGCGCAGGTCGAACATCAGGTTTCAAAAGCCGTTGCTGCCGCGCAGGCTAAAGCTACAGAAAAGGCTGCGAGTGAACAGAAGGTAGGTGGTGGAACTGTCCCAGCGAGTTCTGAGCAGCCTATTGCTACGGCAACCCCAGCTGTTGATCTGCAAAAAGTTCCTGAGAAAGCCAAGGAACTGGTGGAGGCACTGCGAGAGTTTCGCAAGCAGGTTGTGACCAACTCAGAATATGTTGGCGATAAGTTTGCCGAGGAAGCACGCAAGATCCACTACGGCGAAACCGAAGAGCGCGGTATCTATGGAGAAACTACTCCCGATGATGCTCAGGAGCTTTTGGAAGAGGGTATTGAACTGATGCCGCTGCCAGTGCTGCCAGAAGACCGCAACTGATTTCTTATGTTGTTATGATGGTAAAACGAAAGGCGCCTCGTTTAGCAGGGCGCCTTTTTTGTTCTGTCACTCAATCAGGCTGACACGTCTTTTCTACCCGGGGCTCGGGGGGAGGACGGTTTATCCGCGCTCTTTGTCCGGCTGCGTGTGCTTGTTGATTTGCGAGGCACTCTGCGGCGAGGTTTAGCCGGTACTTTTGTTGGAGCGGCCTGTGCCATTGCTTTCAGATCATCAATGCTTGTCAAAGCTTCTGATGTTGCCTTCTGCGTTTTGGAAACCGTGCCCTTCATTGTGGAGGACATCTGGTTCATCTGGCGGGCACCTTCCTGCCGACAATCTTCAAAAGCTTCCTGCATGAAGTCGCTGGCAAGTTTTGAGAACTCAATGCCAGTTGGGCAATCCCAGATTTCCTGAACGAAATCTGTGTTGGCTTTCATGCGCTTGTTAAAGAAAGACATGTTTGCATGCATGATTGCCTGATAGTTCTCAAGCATGGACTTGTTGTTGGAAATTGCGTGCTCCAACGCTGTGTTGGAAAGTTGGTCTCCACCCTGCGCCCAGAACCAGCCTTGCCAAGGCAGTCCATCTGTCGCAACGGTCCAGCGCTCCATTGCTTCCTTCATTTCTTTGTCGATGTTTAACATCGTGTCTCCTCCGGACTTTGATCAAGTTCTCGGGCGGCGATCTAGGTCTTGAGACAATATCTTTCGAGCGATCAGGGAAGTTGGAAGAAGCTCGTTTGCCGGTAACTTACGCCGCGTACACCCTCCTGTTTATAGGCGCTAATATTGGCAAAATGATATTCTGGATTCTAAGGGATTTCAGCGGCTTTTTTCTGAAGAACTAGTTAAATTTGCAGGCGTAGCTACGCATCCAACCAGTCTTGAATGAGTTCGCTGGTATGGACTGGGTGTTCCAGTGTAGACAGATGACCGCAATCCGGGATGATGTGTAGCTTGCTGTTTGGTATTGCGTCATGCATTTCGCGGCATCTATCCAGCGGAAGCAAACTGTCTTCTTCGCCTGCAACGATAATCGCCGGGCACTGGATTGCCGGAAGGTCCGGTCTTTGGTCTCGGCGGTTGATGATTGCGTTTTGCTGCTTCAGGAAGTTATCAGCGCCAATATCAGCAGCCATATCGAAAACCACTTGCCGAAGCGCTGTGTCGTCGTGGCGGGCAGGGTGGACAAGTTGAGGGTATTGCATGGAGGCGATTTTGTGGAAGCCTCCCTTCCTCGCAATCTCGATCTGTGTATGGCGAAGTTGCGTCTGGGCGGGGGTGTCGCCTCTGGCGTTGGTGTTTATGAGCGCAAGACGGCTGATACGTTCAGGCGCCAGTCGAATCACCTCCAGAGCGACGTAACCACCCATGGACATGCCGAGGAGAGCGAATTTTTCTGGGGCGTGATCCAGCAGCCTTTGTGCCATGGCCCCTATGGAGTCCATGGCGCAGGTTTCGGCAATGATGATTGGGCGCTCTTTCAGAGAGTTGATCTGAGGGCCGAACAAAGTGCCGGTGCTGGTAAGGCCGGGAATGAAAACGACAGTTTCTGCAGGTGCTGTTTCTGGCATTTTCATTCTCCTTAGTCATTGGATGCCAGCTGTTACTCTGGCTTCCGAGCTATTACCATGTAGTTTACATCCAGATCGGTTGTTCTGGACCAGCTGTCTGTCAGCGGATTGAAGCTCACTCCGCAGCGCTCGTAAATGTTCATGCCGGATTCATTGAGGGGTGCTTCCAGCTCTTCCGGGCGAACCAGCTTCTCATATTGGTGGGTGCCTTTTGGCAACCAGCGGAGAACGCGTTCAGCCGCGACAATCGCGAGGGCATAGGCTTTCAGAGTTCTGTTGATAGTTGCAACGAACATCATTCCACCGGGACGCACAAGATCTGCACAGGAGTTCATGAACAGTGGAACGTCTGCAACATGCTCCACGACTTCCATGTTGAGCACGATGTCGAATTGTTCGCCTGCCTCAACTAGAGATTCAGCGGTTTGTGCGCGATAGTCGATGTTGAGGCCAGATTGCTGTGCATGAAGTGTGGCGACTTTGATGTTGGTTTCAGATGCATCTGCTCCGACAACGGTTGCACCCATGCGAGCCATGGGCTCAGCGAGTAGGCCACCGCCGCAGCCGATGTCCAAAATCCGTAGTCCTTCTAGTGCCTTAGGGGATGTTTCGTCTCGACCAAAGTGGTCACAGGCGTACTCTTTGATATAGGAGATGCGAACTGGGCTGAATTTGTGGAGAGGGCGAAACTTTCCAGTGGGATCCCACCATTCCGATGCAATTGATGAGAAATGCGCAACTTCCGCCGGGTCGATTGTGGTTTGTGCCGGGTTTTTGGCGGCGTTGCTTGGTTTTTGCGCGGTGCTCATAGCTCAACTCTCCACTTTCATCCCGGTACTGGTGGGTCTAATCGCGGTTTTTGTCAAGCCGCTGGTTGCGATAGAAGGGCGCTAGTTGTATGGATTAGCGCCGTTTGTAGTGATGATCGGTTCATCACAAAGGCCCTCGGAGGAATTTGGGAAGCGATGGCCCGTTTGGTTATGAAGTTTGGCGGCACCTCCGTTGCCGACCTAGAGCGTATTAGAAATGTTGCTCGGCATGTAAAGCGTGAAGTGGAAGCAGGCAACCAGGTTGCTGTTGTCGTGTCCGCTATGGCTGGCGTGACGAATACCTTGGTCGGTTATACAAGAGATGCTGCAGCGCTGCATGATGCGCGTGAATATGATGCGGTTGTTGCCTCTGGTGAGCAGGTAACTTCTGGCTTGTTGGCGATTGTGCTGCAAGATATGGGTGTGGAAGCGCGGTCCTGGCAAGGATGGCAGATTCCTATCCGTACAAATGAAGCCCATGGCGCAGCGCGTATTGAGAGTATTGAAGGTCAAACTCTCATTGAACGCCTGGAGCGTGGACAGGTTGCTGTGTGTGCAGGTTTTCAGGGCGTTGCCCCGGACAACAGGCTTGCGACGCTTGGACGTGGTGGATCTGATACCAGTGCAGTGGCAATTGCAGCTGCAATTCAGGCAGACCGCTGTGATATCTACACGGATGTGGACGGTGTTTATACCACTGACCCGCGTGTGGTGGCCAAGGCAACCCGTTTGGAACGTGTTGCGTTTGAAGAGATGCTGGAAATGGCTTCTCTTGGTGCAAAGGTTTTGCAGGTCCGTTCTGTTGAGATGGCGATGGTTCACGGCGTTCGTACGTTTGTACGTTCCAGCTTTGATGATCCGGATGCCCCGCAGATTAGCGCTGACGGAACACCTGTAGGTACACTTATTTGCGACGAGGACGAGATTTTGGAACAACAAGTCGTCACTGGCATCGCTTACTCAAAAGACGAAGCACAGATTTCTATCCGCAACGTTGCTGACAAACCTGGCATTGCGTCCAGAGTGTTTGGCCCGTTGGCTGAAGGCAACATCAACGTAGACATGATCGTCCAGAACATCTCACCAGATGGGAAGACGACTGACATCACCTTTACCGTTCCAGAGAGCGATTACGAGCGTGCGCGCAAGGTAATTGAGGAGAACGTCGAGGAAATTGGCTTCGAGAATATCGAAGGCGCTACTGATGTTGTAAAAGTTTCCGTAATCGGCATGGGTATGCGTTCGCATGCCGGTGTTGCAGCCCAGTGTTTTGAAGGCCTGGCTGAGAAGGGGATTAACATCCGCGCGATTACGACATCTGAGATTAAAATCTCTGTTCTGATCGATTCCGCGTATACGGAACTTGCGGTTCGTACTCTCCATTCGCTATACGGACTTGACGGCTAGGTTTCCTACTGTCGAGAATATTGTTGTGTCTTGGTCAACTTCCAAGGCACAACGTGGCCTGTTAAAAAGGCCAGCAGAATTATAGGTAGGGCGGAGCATGCGCAGCAGCTTGGCCGGACCGCGCGTACTCCTCCGTAAGCTTCGTGAAGTGATGGCGGAGCCGATTAATGCGCAGGAACGGCTCGACAAGATTGTACGTCTGATCGCGGCAAACGTGGTTGCGGAAGTGTGTTCCGTGTACATTTTGCGCGCGGATGGGGTTCTTGAGCTGTATGCAACAGAGGGCCTTCATAAGGACGCGGTTCACCATACTTCTCTGAAGGTTGGTGAGGGTCTTGTTGGCTTGATTTCCTCTGATGCCAGACCGCTCAACCTACCAAATGCGCAGGCGCACCCGGCGTTTGCCTATCGTCCTGAGACGGGCGAAGAGAATTACAACTCCTTCCTTGGCGTGCCGATCCTGCGTGCGGGACGTACGCTTGGCGTGCTTGTTGTTCAGAACAAAGACCACCGGACCTACTTTGAAGACGAAGTAGAAGCCCTGCAGACCACCGCGATGGTTATCGCGGAGATGGTCGCGGCTGGTGAGCTGGAAGCAATTGCGCAGCAAGGCACAACGATTGATGTGATCCGTCCGATGCATCTGAAGGGTGTCGCCCTTGCTGATGGTATTGGTCTTGGCCACGTTGTTCTGCATGAACCGCGTGTGGTTATCACCAATCTGATTGCCGAGGATGCGGACACTGAAAAGAAGCGCCTCGAAGAATCTGTCACGCGCTTGCGTCAGTCGCTTGATCATATGCTGGCAAGCGGTGAGTTTTCCCAGCACGGCGAACACCGTGAAGTTCTGGAAGCTTACCGGATGTTTGCCTATGATCGCGGATGGATCCGGAAGATTGATGAAGCGATCCGCAATGGTTTGACGGCTGAAGCTGCTGTTGAGAAAGTTCAAAGCGATACACGTGCTCAGATGCTCCGGCAGACAGATCCGTATTTGCGTGAGCGCCTGCATGATCTTGATGATCTGGCGCACCGCCTCATTCGCGAGCTGATGGGCAAGAACCACAGCGGCGAAGATGATCTGCCGAAAGACGCCATCATCATTGCGCGTAACATGGGCGCCGCTGAACTGCTGGATTATGACCGGGATCGTATTCGCGGCCTCGTTCTGGAAGAAAGCGGCCCAACCAGTCACGTGACCATTGTTGCACGTGCGCTTGGCATTCCGACAGTTGGTCAGGTTGAAGACATTGTTTCCCTGGTGGAAGCGACTGATGCCATCATTGTGGATGGCGAGATCGGTCAGATCTTCCTTCGTCCAGCGAATGATGTTGAACAAGCTTTTGCAGACAAGGTTCGTCTACGTTCCAAGCGTCAGGAAATTTATCGCCAACTTCGTGATGAGCCGACCGTTACTAAAGACGGTGTGGATGTTAAGCTTCAGCTGAATGCTGGTCTGCTGGTTGATTTGCCAAGTATGGAAGATGCTGGCGCTGATGGTGTTGGGCTTTTCCGTACTGAACTGCAATTTATGGTGGCTTCTGCTTTCCCAAGAATGCAGGAACAGCACACACTGTATTCCAAGGTGCTGGATGCAGCTGGTGACAAGCCAGTTACCTTCCGCTCTCTGGATATTGGCGGTGATAAAGTTCTGCCTTACTTGCGTTTGGCACAAGAAGAGAACCCAGCCATGGGCTGGCGTGCAATTCGCTTTGGCTTGGATCGTCCGGGTTTGCTGCGTACTCAGATCAGAGCAATGTTGCATGCAGGGGCAGGGCGCTCCTTGCGCATCATGTTCCCGATGGTGGCAGATGTTTCTGAATTTCAGCAGGCGAAGGATTATGTTGAGCGCGAACTAAAGCATCTGCGCCAGCACGGTCATGATACACCTAAAGAGCTGAAACTTGGTGTCATGCTGGAAGTTCCGGCGCTGCTTTACCAGCTTGAAGAGATCTACAAGGAAGTGGATTTCGTCTCTGTTGGCTCCAACGATCTGTTCCAGTTCTTTTATGCGGTTGATCGAGGCAACACGTTGGTTGCGGAGCGATTTGATGCTCTGTCTCCTAGCTTCCTACGAGCACTGCGTAAGATCGTTGTTATTGGTGATAAGATGGATACGCCGGTTACCCTTTGTGGTGAGCTTGGCGGCCAACCCCTTGCTGCAATGGCTTTGCTGGCGATCGGATATAGAAATCTCTCTATGTCTCCGGCTTCTATTGGTCCTGTTAAGGCGATGTTACGCTCTTTGGATCTATCAGCACTTTCAGAAGAGTTGCTGAAACAATTGGAAGCGGGTAAAGGGACGGACGACATTCGCGAGTTCCTGGCGAACTTTGCATCCGAAAATAATATTCCGGTATAAGCAGCGTATATTTCGATTGCCGCAGACCCGAGAGGCTGTCGCGCTTTTAGATTAGCTGCCTAACGCTTGAGGAGTTGCCGCGAAATGCTGGCACCAGAAAAACTAGACACACTGCTAGCACGCTTTGAAGGTATTGAGGCCGAGATGGCATCTGGTCCTGCGCCGGATGTATATATCAAGCTTTCAAGGGATTATGCGGAACTCGATCCAATTGTGAAATCCATTCGTGAACTTCGCAAAGCCGAGGGTGATCTGGAAGGTGCGGAAGCACTGTTGGCAGACCCTGAAAGCGATGCGGAGATGAACGAACTTGCGCAGCTTGAGCGTGATGAGTTGACCGGTGTAGTCGAAGAGCTGACCCAACAAGTTCGCATTGGGCTTTTGCCAAAAGACAAAGCTGACACTCACGATGTTATTCTTGAAGTGCGTGCCGGTACAGGTGGTGACGAGGCTGCGCTGTTTGCTGGTGATCTTTTCCGTATGTATCAGCGCTTTGCAGACAATAATGGCTGGAAAGTTGAAGTGATGTCTTCTTCTGAGGGGGACATGGGCGGTTTCAAAGAAATCGTTGCTGCTGTGACTGGTCAGGAAGTGTTTGGTAAGCTGAAGTTTGAGTCCGGTGTTCACCGTGTACAGCGTGTGCCTGAGACTGAGTCTGGTGGCCGTATTCACACGTCTGCGGCGACCGTTGCTGTTCTTCCGCAGGCTGAAGAAGTGGACGTTGAGATCAATCCTGCTGATTTGCGCATCGATACATACCGTGCATCAGGTGCAGGTGGTCAGCACGTGAACACGACTGATTCCGCTGTTCGTATTGTGCACAATCCGACCGGGATTGTGGTTGCTGTGCAGGATGAGCGTTCTCAGCATAAGAACAAAGACCGCGCGATGAAGTTGCTGCGGGCGAAGATCTACGATGTGGAGCGTGAGCGTGCTGCGAATGAGCGCACCGAGGCCCGCCGTGTTCAGGTTGGTTCCGGTGATCGTTCTGAGCGTATCCGTACCTACAACTTCCCTCAGGGCCGTGTGACTGATCACCGTATTGGTTTGACGTTGTATAAGCTTGACCAGATGATTGCAGGCGAAGCTACGGGTGAAGTGATTGATGCTCTGATTATGGACCATCAAGCGAACTTGCTCGCCGATGAAGGACTTTAATGTCCGGTCTCTTCGATAATTTTGACCTCAAAAATGTGCAGGCTTTGTACCTAGCGGTGCGGAGCCTGTTTCGTGATGCAGACCTGGCTGAGGCAGATTTGGATGCACGTGTCCTTGTTGCAGAAGCCCTTGAAATTGAACCGAGAAACTTGATCCTTGAATATGATAAGGTGACCAAGCCAGAGACACTGGCGGTTGTTTCCCGATATGTGGAAGAACGTCTTGCCGGAAAGCCCGTAGGTCGCGTTCTGGGAAAGCGGGAGTTTTGGGGGCTGGAGTTTTCGTTGTCTTCGGCAACATTGGAGCCGCGGCCGGACACGGAAACGCTGGTTGAAACTGCGATTGCGTTTTGTCAGGCCCATGGCGGCTTGGAAAAAGAATGGGTTTTTGCAGATATTGGAACTGGCACAGGAGCGGTTGCGATTGCGCTCCTGACTGAATTGCCCAATGCAATTTGTCTTGCTGTTGATATCAGTGAAGAGGCTTTGGAGACTGCGCGACAAAACGCAGCAAACAACAAGGTTCTTGACCGATTTATCCCTGTTCGCGGTTCATATCTGGATACACTGAGCGGATCTTTTGATTTTATTGTGAGTAACCCACCGTACATTCGCAGCTCTGTTATTGAAGGACTGAGCCATGAAGTTAAGCTGCACGATCCTATGTTGGCGCTTGATGGTGGAGTGGATGGTCTTACTGCCTATAAAGAATTGATAGGCAACGCTAAACGAGTTCTTAAGAGAAATAGTGGACTTCTTATGGAGATCGGGTTTGATCAAGCCGATGAACTTTCAACTCTTGCGAGGGAACTCGTAGGATTGGAGGCTTGTTGTGAACATGATCTGGCCGGTCAACCAAGGGTGATTGTTGTAGTTTTTCCATGATTGGCGAAGAATTCAATTATCTGGAAAAAAGCCCTTGGAAAATACGTCGGAACGAGATAGTTTCATCTCGCCGACAAGCGATACCAGCTAAAAGCTGAAAACGATGGGGATGGGCACTCACTGACCGTGAGACGAGCCTGGCAGAGACGTCGGTTGATAGTTTCAAAGCAGATAGTTGAGCAACCCCTCGTATCGTTGAACTGAGAGAGCAATGCATTTGTATTGCTGCGATCAGATGTCGGATATCGCATTGAAGCAGTTATACGATCGAATGCGATTGCATTTCGATGTTGATAGCCTTTGTGCTCATCAACACGCAGGCTTATTAACGGCATTTGGAATCCGGGAGATCTTACTCCCATGAACCTCACAGTTAGGTTCGATTGCTATTCCGGAAAGTTAACGGCAGAATGAGACCAGGAAATCAGAATAACAAGCGCATGCGTGGACGGGGGCGTAAAGCTCCAAATCCATTGACACGTACTTTTGAGTCAAATGGACCGGACGTTAAGATCCGAGGTACCGCATTGCATGTTGCTGAAAAGTACCAGCAACTTGCGCGTGATGCTCAGGCCTCCGGGGACCGTGTAACCTCCGAGAACTACTATCAGCATGCAGAGCACTACCAGCGCATCGTCGCTGCTGCTCAACCCCAAAGCACACAGACTGCTGCTCCTTCTGCGCGTACAGAAGATGAAGCTGCACCTGCTGTTGTCGAAACTCCAACCGCTGTGGCAGCGACCGAAGAACAAGAGGTTGCAGTTGCAGCCCCTCAGCCTGTAATCGGTCTTGATACGCCTCAGCCGTTTATCGAAACAGCTCCAGCGGCTGACGAGAATGCAGAAGCTTCGGGAGATGCATCTGCACCAGCTGACGAAGACGATGGCAAAGCACGTCGTCGTGTTCGTGGTACTCGTGGTCGCGGTGTTCGTCGTACACCATCTTCATCCTCTGCAAGTGCACCAGCACCTGCTGAGGCAACAGAAGGTGGCGATGACGAAGCAGCTTCTAAGCCACGCCGTACACCTCGTGCTCGCACTCCTCGTGCAGCTCGTTCACAGCGTACTCGGGCACCACGTGTTCCTGCAGAGGACGCACCAGCACCTGCGGCTTTGGAAACAACCGGAGACGGTGAAAGCTAAGCACGTTTGACGATGTGCTTGCTGGTTCACTGGTTTGCCGGAGATCTATGAAAAACCCCGCTCAAAAGGCGGGGTTTTCTTTTTTTGTTGACGGACGAATAGCTCGTTGTGGGCGCTGGCTTACTCGACGATGAGCGTGTCACCGACAGAGAGCGCGCCGTTGTTGAGCACTTCCAGATAGATGCCGACATCCATATGCCCCAACGAGCCATGAAGTGCCTTGTTGATGTTGGTGTCACGCTCGGCTGTGACTGGATTTACATCCACGGCAGCGCAGCGGCGGGTACGTTTTGCGAACTTGAATTCTACGCCTGAGCTGGAGCGGATCTTTTTGTCGGCCCAATTGAACTCCTCGTAGGCTGGCAGGCCTTCAACATAGATGTTTGCGCGGAAGCGTTTTGGATCGATTTCGACGCCCATCGTCTCGGAGAGAGCTTTCACGCTGGCCAGATTCACGACATGCACGAAGTTTTCTGCCGTATCAGTGAAGGCATGGTCGTCTGCGTGGCGGACCTTGAGGGGGCCGATGGCTTTTTCTCCCATGTGTGTAGTGAAATAGGCTGCGAGTGCTTCTTGACCTTCAGCTGTTTCCAGCGAGAGCGTGACGTCATCGGCTTCAGGCTTGGACAGAGTGATGCTTTTGTTTTCCAGATCGTATGTGCATTTGACCTGCGCCACGTCTTCATAACGAACCAGCACCAGAAATTTGCTTTTTGAGATGTGCTGAGGAGCTGCTGGATCGAAACCGCATGGACCATTTTCAATCGCATAGGCACGATCCAGCGGGAAGACAGTCCCGGCTTCTACTGTGGTGGTCTGAAGTGGATGAGCCGTTAAGCCTTTAACTGGATGTGTTGCGAGTGCGGTGATATGCGCAGGCGAAAAAGTCATATTAAATTCCGTTGTTTAAGCTATTCGAAACTATGAGGAACAAAGGATTGTGGCAAGATCTTGCGAAGACCCTCTTTTGTCGGCAGTTTGAACTACTATATGAAGAGTGCAGGGGGATGTCTCCTGCTTCGGGTGCTCTTTATGAGGCTCGGATCCTCCCAAAATGCTTCGTCATGCTTCGGGTGACACGGCACATAGGAGTTATATATGGACTTTGAGAAATACACCGACCGTGCGCGTGGGTTCATTCAGTCTGCGCAAACATATGCTCTGGGACAAGGGCATCAACAGTTTACTCCCGCACATATTTTAAAGATCTTGCTGGATGACAGCGAGGGGATGTCTGCTGGCCTTATTGAACGGGCCGGAGGACGTGTACAGGATGTCCGTCTACAGATTGAGACCGATCTGGCCGCGCTTCCTAAAGTGACTGGTGGTAACGGACAGCTGTACCTAGCGCCTGAAACCGCTCGCCTTTTTGAACAAGCCCAGAAAATTGCAGAGAAAGCAGGCGACAGTTATGTCACTGTTGAGCGGCTGCTGCTTGCGCTTGCTATGGATAAAGACAGCAAGGCAGGTAAGGCACTTGCACAGGGTGGTGTTACGCCAAACGCGCTGAACGAAGCTATCAATGAAGTGCGCAAGGGCCGTACTGCGGATTCCGCATCCGCTGAAAACCAGTATGACGCTCTGAAGAAGTTTGCTCAGGATCTGACTGAAGCTGCCCGTGAAGGTAAGCTTGATCCTGTGATTGGTCGTGATGAGGAAATTCGCCGTGCCATTCAGGTTCTCTCTCGCCGTACCAAGAACAACCCTGTTCTGATTGGTGAGCCAGGCGTTGGTAAAACCGCAATTGCTGAGGGCCTTGCGCTGCGCATCGTCAATGGTGATGTGCCGGAGAGCCTGAAAGACAAGGAACTGCTTGCGCTGGATATGGGCGCACTGATCGCTGGCGCGAAATATCGTGGTGAATTTGAAGAACGCCTGAAGGGTGTTTTGAATGAGGTGCAAGCCGCTGCTGGTGGCGTGATCCTCTTTATTGATGAAATGCACACGCTGGTTGGGGCGGGGAAGACAGATGGAGCGATGGACGCTTCCAATCTTCTCAAACCTGCTCTTGCGCGCGGTGAGTTGCACTGCGTCGGTGCGACCACGCTTGATGAATACCGCAAGCACGTTGAGAAAGATGCAGCGCTGGCCCGTCGTTTCCAACCTGTGTTTGTAAGTGAGCCAACGGTTGAAGATACGATCTCTATTCTGCGTGGCATCAAGGAGAAGTATGAGCTTCACCATGGTGTTCGTATTTCAGATAGCGCGATTGTTTCTGCGGCGACGCTGTCTAACCGTTACATCACGGACCGCTTCCTGCCGGATAAGGCAATTGACCTTGTTGACGAAGCTGCCAGTCGCTTGCGCATGCAGGTGGATTCCAAGCCGGAAGAACTGGATGAGTTGGATCGCCGGATCATTCAGCTGAAAATCGAGCGGGAAGCACTCAAGAAAGAAGATGATAATGCCACGAAGGATCGGCTTCAGCGTCTTGAAAAAGAGCTGGTTGATCTGGAAGAGGAATCCAATGCACTGACACAACGCTGGCAATCTGAAAAAGATAAGCTGAGCGGTGAGCAGAAAATCAAAGAGCAGCTAGATGAAGCGCGCACGGAGCTGGAGCAGGCGCAGCGTGTTGGCAATCTGGCTAAAGCGGGCGAGCTTGCTTACGGCGTTATTCCTGATCTGGAAAAGAAGCTTTTGAATGCCCAGACAGCTGAAGATGTCGATAACACCATGCTCAACGAGACCGTAAGCAGTGAAAGCATCGCCCAGATCGTGTCTCGCTGGACTGGGATTCCCGTCGATAAGATGCTGGAAGGCGAACGTGAGAAGCTGCTTCGTATGGAAGATGAGCTGGCCAAACGTGTTGTTGGACAGCAGGAAGCCGTTCATGCTGTTTCCACGGCTGTGCGCCGGTCTCGTGCCGGTTTGCAGGACCCGCACAGGCCAATTGGCTCTTTCATGTTCCTCGGTCCAACTGGTGTTGGTAAAACCGAGTTGACCAAAGCGCTTGCCAGCTATCTCTTTGATGATGAGACAGCCATGGTGCGCGTGGACATGTCTGAATTCATGGAAAAGCACAGTGTTGCTCGTCTGATCGGTGCCCCTCCGGGTTATGTTGGTTATGAGGAAGGCGGCGTTTTGACAGAGGCAGTGCGCCGTCGGCCTTATCAGGTGGTGCTGTTTGATGAAGTTGAAAAAGCACATGGCGATGTGTTCAACGTTCTGCTTCAGGTGCTGGATGATGGCCGTCTGACGGATGGACAGGGTCGTACCGTGGACTTCCGCAATACGCTAATCATCATGACATCGAACCTTGGTTCAGAGTTTTTGGCGTCCCAGGGCGAAGGTGAAGATGCTGATGCTGTTCGTGGGCCGGTGATGGATGCGGTAAAAGCGCACTTCCGTCCTGAGTTTGTGAACCGTCTGGATGAGATTATTCTGTTCCATCGCTTGCAAAGAGCTCAGATGTCTCGGATCGTTGAAATTCAGTTGGCTCGTTTGCAAAAACTGCTGGATGACAGGAAGATGGAGCTTGAGCTTGATGATGGCGCTATGGGTTGGCTTGCCGAAAAAGGGTATGACCCGGCTTATGGTGCACGACCGTTGAAGCGCGTTATTCAGAAACAGGTACAGGATCCACTCGCTGAAATGTTGCTGGCTGGATCGATCTCTGACGGTCAGGCCATCCGAGTCTCTGCTGGAACGGACAGACTTCTTTTTGAAACGATCTGACAGGTTGGATCATGAGTTGAAGAAGAGGGCCGGATTTTCCGGCCCTTTTTGTGCTTTGTGGACATTCCCTGAAACATAAAGTGACTGTTCGAAGGTGTGCTTTTAGTGTCTAGTCATGCAGACCAAAACTTGAGTGTTCGTTAGGGGGCAGGGCATCGGGCATGAGACACGTTGATATTGCAATATCCCTTGTGGTTGTCAGTTATCTCTGGCTTGCCGCAACTGTTGTCATTGGCGGGCAGTTTTATCCAGATTACAACCATATCTCACAGTTCATGAGCGCTCTTGGAGCGACCGGTGCCCCGTTTGGGCCTGCCGTGAGCTATTGGGGCTTTGCGGTTGTGGAGCTGCTGCTGCTGCCATGCCTCGTGATCTGCTTTGCTTATCTGATGCGCAGTCGTGCAGAGCGTGTTGGCTTGATGGTTTTTGCAGGTTACTCGCTGCTTATCGCTGTTGCCGCGTTCTTTCCGTGTGATTTTGAATGCAGCATGGATGATCCAACACGCAGCCAACTCATACACACGGCTGCTGGCTTTTTGGCCTATTTCTGCGCTGTTGTGGGATTGTGTTTGTTGTCTTATGCCAAAGCTGAAAGATCGTATTGGGTGGTGCCTGGGCTAATCTTGCTGGTGATGCTCTTCAGTCTATCTATGGAAGCCGCTTTCAGTGGTCTCGTGCAACGTGCGTTGGAGACTGGTATCTATCTCTGGTTTTTCGTGATCCTGATGCGCAAGCGCCATCATAAAGAAGCAAGTAGTTTGACGCTACCTGCTCTTTGATTGTGAGGTCCTTTTGAGGAGCTGAGGTCAGTTCCGCAGTGAAGCGACGCGTTGGCTTGGACGGCCTGTTTCCATTAGAGCATTTATTCGGTCGCGTTCGCGCTTGAAGTTCTCAAGAACCTTAGCTTCAAGGATGCGTCCTTGCGGTACTTTGATCTTCAGTGAGTTCACAAAGCGACCATTCACTTTCACTTCGTAATGGAGGTGGTTACCCGTTGAAAGACCAGTGGTTCCCACATAGCCAATAACGGAGCCCTGTCTGATTTTTTGGCCTTTTTGAATGCCAGAGCCAAAGCGGGTCATGTGGTTATATGTAGTGACATAGCCGTTGGCGTGTTTGATTTCGACGCGTTTGCCGTATCCGCCAGCCCACGCTGCTTTTTGGATTACACCATCGCCAGCTGCAAAGATTGCGGTGCCGCGAGGAGCGGCCCAATCCGTGCCAGTGTGCAAACGGCGGGTTTTCAAAACCGGATGGCGGCGCATGCCGAAGCCAGAAGTAAAGCGGCCCGCTGCAATCGGTTTACGGAGCAAGAACTGCTTTGCGCTCTGACCGTTCTCATCATAATAGTCGACGACACCATCGTCTGGTGTGCGGAAACGGTAGAAACGGTGAGAGCGACCATTCACGGTGATGGATGTATAAAGAATTTCGGAAGCGCCAGTGGTCTGGTCTGCATCAAGGCCATAGAAGATGCTCATCTCATCAGCGCTTTTTACGGAGGCATTGAAGTCAACGCTATAAGAATAGATGCGAACGAGTTCTTTTATGAGAGATGTTGGGACGTCGTTATCAAGACCAGTCTGGTAGATCGAATCATAATAGGTGGCACGAGGGCCAACGGAATTCTGTTGCTGCGATGTGAATGCATCTGCGGCCATCTGCGTGGATGGCTCTGGTGCTACAACAAATTCGCCTTCATCGTTTGGAGCGATGGTTCCCACATGACGCTGATCTTCATAGATGCTGACGCGGACAAGGATTCCGTCATCTTCTTCAATCTGGTCCGTGTTGAGGGACAGGCGGAAGATCTGGCCAGCTTTGATTTTGTCGATGCCAAAGTTTTCGGTAAATGCTTTGATGTAGCCTTCCGCTTCTTTCTCAGAAGCCTCCCCATCCAGCAGAATGTCAATAAAGTCAGTCTGGGTCAGGATCGGAACAATGCGTTCTTCGATCTGATTGGCCTGGGTGATTTTACGGGACTTGGGCTGGAAGGAAACGTTTTCTTCTGTGATGCGGACTTCGATGTTTTCAAATGACTGTTCTGAAAGTGGAGCAAAGCCTGCATTGAAGTCTTCGAGGCTCGGGGTGGCCGCAATGTCGGTGGAATTGTCCAGCATGAACATCGCTGCTTTTTTGACCTGCTCCTGAACGGCTTCTTCTTTTTGATTCGGAAGAGCGACCATACTCATAGCTTCCAGTGGGAAGTCGCGCTGAGAAATGGAGACTTCGCCTTCGATGTCGGCACCGTAGATCGCATCACTGGCGACCTGTAACGGAGCAACTTGTTCTCCCTGATACATGGTGATCGGGTCGAATGGCGGAATGTCTGCAGCTGTTTCCTGTTTCTTGATGTTCTCAAGGCTTGCGCTGACGAGCGCATATGGTTTGGCTTTTACGTGGTCACGGCCATCGCTGCGGGTCACTGTATTTACTTCAATGATCTGCCTATTGGAGAAGCCATCAGTTGCGGAGCTCAGGCGGTCGCCTTTTCCGCTGGAATTACGATGTGGTGTCAGGTCTGCTGAATTGCTCACGGGGGCTTTCGCTGTCTTATAGGTGTACTGGCCATCAAGCGCAGCCATCAACGCACCACCCATTAATACGATGGAGGTCATGCCGGTCAGGATCGTTCCGATCAACCAACGGCCATTAAGCCGTGCAGGCTGGTCAGACGAACTTGCAAGGCTGTCCACCATCAAAGCAGGTTCATTGCCAAGATTGACGGAAGGCCTTCCATTAGTATGGAACCTACCAGAATTCATCGAGCTACTTATCTTTCCCCAAATCGGCAGAGATGCCATCTGCAGCAGAGTTCTGCATTACGTGTTTACGATTGATAGACAATGCTGAAGATGGGAACAACTGATGAAAGACAAATACGGCTGGAATTTGTCGCTGATACTATGAAAAATTATAGAAAAATGGATTTGGCGAGAAAATTATGAATTTGGCTGGCAAACCACGATTTTAAGCACCATATAAATACAGGGTTTGTGATTATTGAAATAGTTTCCCCAGTCCTGTGAAAATTTTGAAGTTTTCTCTCAAGGCTCGTTGACAGGGCCAGCTCATATCCCTATAACCCGCTTCACGCCACCGGGGCGGGCCACTGAGGCGCGGTTCTGGAGGCACAAAAACAGAAGGATTTACGGGGTTTTTAAGAGATCTTGTAAGTCTGGATATTGAGGCGTAAGTCTC